>NZ_JBEXJN010000037.1:0-96162 GCF_040609115.1 Lentzea sp. NPDC004782 | reverse complement strand
ATTGGGGCTTGACTTTGAGTGCGAGATGCTACTGTGCCCGGCTTTTGAAGGCCGACAAGCATCTCGCCAGAGGCTCGAAGTCAAGCCCCGATCGCTATCGTCGCGAAGCGGCGATGAAATGACCCGTCTCGTCATCCATCGCAACCAAACCCCAGAACCCCAGTCAACAAGTCACAGCATGATCGTCGGTGTCACCACTGTCCGCCCAGGCTCCCCGCGCGAGTTCACCAGGTGCACCAGAATCTGGGTGGTCCCGGCAGGCACGTCCGGCAGCACGAACCGCCCGCCGTCATCAGCCCGCGTGCAGGAAGACTGATGATCGGCCACTCGCACCTCGACCGTGTGCTCTCCGGCAGGCACCAGCCAGCCGTCGATCCGGTGGCGCGACCCGGTGGAGGTGAAGTTCACCATCAGGGTCAGGTTGTCCACGGTGAACGTGATGGTGCCGGTCTGCCCCCCACGCACGCCGGCGAACGATCCGGCCCGCTCCCAGCGTGCGACCTCGACGTCCAGGGATTCCAGAGCGATCGCGAACTTCACCCGGTCCACCAGATCGGCGGGTGGCGGGTCGAGTTCGTCGACCAGGCGATTCAGTTCGGAGAGGACGGCGGTGTCCTCAAGGCCCCTGCGGTCGTCGCGCGGGTCGATCTCGTTCACCGCGATCCTCCTTCCGTTTCCAGGTAGTTGCGCAGCAGGTTCAGGCACCGTCCCCTGGTCGGACCGATGCTGCCGTGGGGCATGGCGAGTGCCTCGGCGACCGCTCGGTACTCGGCGCGCCCCGCGAGCACGGTGAGTCGGAGCAGTTCCTGGCACCTCGTGGTCAGGCGGCCGAACGCGAGCCACAGCCTGCGGTCGCGGTCGTCCATCAGCGTCACGTCCTCGGGCAGGCCGGTGTTGGACTCGAGCTGCTCGGCGAATTCGTCGGACAGGTGGGTCTCACGCTTGTTGGGTGTCCACGTTCGGCGTGCTTCACGCCTCGTCGTGACCACCAGGTAGCCGACCAGGGCTTTCGGCTCGTTGATGTTCTCGATGTTCTTCAAGAACGCGAGCCACACGGTCTGGACGACGTCTTCCGCGGCGGCTCGGTCCAGGCCCTGACCTCGGGCCACGTGCCACAGGAGCGGGTTCAGCTCGGTCACCAGGACGTCCAGTGCGTCGCGGTTGCCCTCGCGCGCGGCGGCCACACACACCGCGTGCCGTTCGGTGCCTTCAAGTCCGTCCCACGGCGGACGGTCATCCGCCGTGTGCAGCTCGTCCACGCAGCACCTCCGATCGGCCGCCCCAGTCAGCGCCGTCCGCCAACTCATGAAGGGCTGACTGGGCGGTAGATACAAAATTCACTCGATTGGAGCAGTGTCACCGCCGCAGCCGCCTTCATCTTTCCCTGGGTACGCCGACGGCCCGTGATTCCCCCTCCGCATCACGGGCCGCCATGGTGGGAGTCGCGTCGGCCGGCACCCCTCGAACCGGCCGACGCGTGCTCCACGACTGAACAGAGCGCTTACTCGGAAAGAGCGGAACTCCGGCGAGCAGATACACCTCTGACGCACAAACTGCCGCCGCGGGTTCCGTCGGCGTTATGGTCTAGACCATGCCTATTCTCGAAGTGATCGCACTGGACGCACGGGACGCCGAGGCCGCGCAGGCGGGCGGCGCGCACCGGCTGGAACTGGTCGCGGACATGGCCTCCGACGGCCTCACTCCGTCCGTCGCCACCTTCAAGGAGGTGCGCAGTGCGGTCGACCTCCCGGTCCGCGTGATGCTCAGGGACGCCACGGGTTTCGCGCCCGGCAACCTCAAGGAGCTCCGCCGTCAGGCCCGCGACCTCGGGGAAGCGGGCGCGACCGAGTTCGTCCTGGGCTTCCTCGACGCCGGCGGCGAGATCGACGAGGGCGTCACGCTGAACCTGGTCGCCGAGCTGGAAGGCGCGGCCTGGACGTTCCACCGCGCGCTCGACAACTCCAACGACGTCTTCCGCTCGTGGGCGGCCGTTCAGGGGCTCGGCTGCGACACGGTGCTCGCCGCGGGCAGCGCCAAGGGGGTCGAGGACGGTCTCGACAACCTGAAGAAGCTCGTCGCCCAGGCGCCTCCCGCGCTGCTCGTCGGCGGCGGCCTCCAGCAACGCCACGTCGCGGAACTGCTGGCAGCGGGCGTGACCGGCTTCCACGTCGGCAGTGCGGTGCGGCCCGGCGGGTGGGACGGGCCGGTCGACAGCGCATCGGTTCGGGAATGGGTCGACCGGCTGGTCTAGACCCTTGACCCGGACCGTTCTACAGTCACGTTGCTTCCTGTGAAATAGCCGTTGCAACATGTGCAATCGGAGGGCGCGATGAGGCTGAAGGCACTCGTGGCCGTGCTGGGTGTGGGCGCGGTGGTCGCCTGCGCACCGGTGCAGTCCGGACCGACCACCTCGGGCACGGACGAGCAGTCCGGGCAGCTGCGGGTGTGGCTGTTCGACGAGGTCAACCGCGGTCCCAAGGAAGCCGTGGTGAAGGAGGCGATCTCCGAGTTCCAGGGCAGGCACAGCGGCGTCACCGTCGACGTCCAGTACATCCAGGTGGCCAGCCGGGCGGAACGCTTCAAGGCCGCCTTCAGCGACCCCAAGAGCGCGCCGGACGTCGCCGAGTTCGGCAACACCGACCTCGCGGGCTACGTCTCCGCCGGTGGCTTCTCCGAGCTCGACCTGAGCGGGTGGGCCGAGTCCAGGGACCTGGTCCCGACGATCCTCGACACGGCCAAGGTCGGCGGGAAGACCTACGGCGTGCCGTGGTTCGTCGGCGTCCGCGCGCTCTACTACCGCACCGACGTCTTCACCGAGCTCGGCCTGAAGCCGCCGACGACGCTCGACGAGATCGCCACGACGGCGCGCGAGATCCGGCAGAAGAAACCGGAACTGCTCGGCATCTCGGTCGGCGGCAAGTACGTGTTCGCCGCGCTGCCGTTCATCTGGGCGCAGGGCGGTGACATCGCCGAGCAGGACGGCGGCAAGTACACCGCCGCCATCGAGAGCGCGGAGGCCAAGGCCGGTGTCGCCAAGTACACCGAGCTGATCAAGGACGACATCTGCCCGCCCGCCACCTGCGCCGGCAACGGTGGTGACGCGAGCGTCGAGCAGTTCCGCGCGGGCAAGGCCGCGATGACCATCGGCGGCGACTTCAACCGCAAGTCCGTGGACGCGTCGAGTGCCGCGGGCAAGTACGGCGTGGTGCCGTTGCCCGGAAAGACCGCGGGCTCGATCGCACCCGCGTTCGCCGGCGGCAACCTGCTCGGCGTGCTCAAGGGCACCCAGCGCAGGACGCTCGCGAACGAGTTCGTGCAGCTGCTCGCGTCGAAGAAGTACCAGCAGAAGATGTACACGGCGATGGGCAACCTGCCGACGTTCACCGACGTGCAGAAGCAGGTCGGCGACTCGGACAAGTTCCTGGAGCCGTTCACCAGGACCCTGCAGGCCGGTACGAGGTTCGTCCCGGTCACCCCGGCGTGGGCGAAGATCGACGCGCAGGCCGTGCTGCCGACGATGATCCAGGAGGTCGCCACCGGCGCGAAGAACGTCGACGCGGCCACCGCCGGTGCCGCCCAGGCGATGAACGCGGCCTTCGCGTCGTGAGCATGACGGCCAGAGGTCAGGGGCGGACCGCGTTCGCCTACCTGACACCGGCGCTGCTGGTGCTGGCGGGCCTGCTGGCCTACCCGATCTACCAGCTGGTGCTCATCTCGCTCTACGACTACGGCCAGGAGCAGGTCAGCGGTGGTGCGCCGCTGCACTTCCTGGGCCTGCGGAACTACCGGAAGCTGTTGGGGGACCGGCAGTTCTGGACGGTGCTCGGGCAGACCGTCGCGTTCGCGGCGGTCTGCGTGGCCGGCACGTTGCTGGTGGGCGCGTTCCTCGCGATCCTCGCGACCCGCGTGCGGACGTGGGTGCGGATGACGTTGTTCCTGGCGGCGCTCGGCGCGTGGTCCACGCCCGCCGTCGCCGGGTCGACGATCTGGCTGTTCCTCTTCGACGCGAACTTCGGGTTCGTCAACGAGGTGCTCGGCCTGGAGGGCTTCTCCTGGACGTTCGACAAGTGGACGGCGTTCGGACTCGTTGCGGCACAGGTGATCTGGTGCTCGTTCCCGTTCGTCATGGTGACGCTCTACGCGGGCATCAAGGCGATTCCGGGCGAGGTGCTGGAGGCGGCGGCACTGGACGGCGCGTCGGCGTTCCGCACGGCGTGGAGCGTCACGCTGCCGTTGCTGCGGCCGATCATCCTCGTGGTGACGATCCAGTCGATCATCTGGGACTTCAAGATCTTCACGCAGATCTACGTGATGACGAACGGCGGTGGCATCGCCGGGCGCAACCTCGTGCTCAACGTCTACGCCTACCAGCAGGCGTTCGCGGCGTCGGAGTACGGGCTCGGCGCGGCGATCGGTGTCGTGATGACCGTGCTGCTGCTGGTGATCACGTTGTTCTACCTGCGCGCGCTGCGCCGATCCGGGGAGGCGCTGTGAGGCGATGGATGACCGAGGCGCTCGTCCTCGTGATCGCCGCGGTCGTGGCGTTCCCGCTGTTCTGGATGGTTCTCAGCGCCTTCAAACCGGAGGACGAGATCATCTCGGCCGATCCGGTGCCGTGGACGACGAGGCCGACGCTCGCGAGCTTCACGCGGGCGCTCACGGTCGCGAACTTCGGGCGCTACCTGGGGAACAGCCTCATCGTCGCCCTGATCGTGGTGGCGCTGAGCATTCTCATCTCGTTCCTGGCGGCCACGGCGCTGACCCGCTTCCGGTTCCGCAGCCGCACCACGTTGCTGATCATGCTGCTGGTCGTGCAGATGGTGCCGGTCGAGGCGTTGACCGTGCCGCTGTTCTTCCTGATGCGGTCGGTCGGTGACTCGGTGCCCGCGTTCGGCCTGAACCACCTGGGCTCGCTCGTGCTGGTGCACCTCGCGTTCAGCCTGCCGTTCGCGATCTGGATGCTGCGCGGGTTCGTCGCGGCGGTGCCGGTGGAACTGGAGGAGGCCGCGACCCTCGACGGCGCCTCGCGGTTCCGGTTCCTGTGGCAGGTGCTGTTCCCACTGGTGGCGCCGGGGCTCGTCGCCACGTCGGTGCTGTCGTTCATCCACGCCTGGAACGACTTCCTGTTCGCCAAGACGTTCATCATCTCGGCCGTGGAGAACCAGACCCTGCCGCTGGCTCTCCAGGTGTTCGTCAAACCCGACCAGAACGATTGGGGCGCGATCATGGCGGGCTCCACCCTGATGACCATCCCTGTGCTGATCTTCTTCGTGCTCGTGCAGCGCCGTCTGGTGTCCGGACTGGCCGGGGCGGTGAAGGGATGAACCTCCTCCCGCGCCCGGTGTCCTATGTGGATGGCGGAAGACTGTGCGAGTACAAGGGCTGGGAAGCGGTTCTCGTCGACGGGCCGCCCGGCGGCTACCGGTTGATCTCGTCCGACGACGGCGTGCTGATCGAGGCGCACGACGCGGCCGGTGAGATGAACGCGTTGCAGACCCTGCGGCAGCTGCTCGGGCCGCGGGCGTTCCGGATGGCGGGGGAGAGGCCGGCGGTCATCCCCGCGTGCGAGATCGTCGACCACCCGCGGTTCCCGTGGCGCGGCGTCATGCTCGACGTGGCACGGCATTTCCTGCCCAAACGGGAGGTGCTGCGGTGGGTGGAACTGCTGTCCGCGCACAAGCTCAACGTCCTGCACCTGCACCTGACCGACGACCAGGGCTGGCGGTTCGAGTCCAGGCGCTACCCGAAGCTCACCGAGATCGGGTCGTGGCGGGAGGACTCGCGGTTCGGCGACCGGCGCTCGGCGGGCATGAAAGGCCGTCCGCACGGCGGTTTCTACTCGCAGGACGACCTGCGGGAGATCGTCGAGTACGCGCTGGCCAGGCACATCGTCGTGATTCCCGAGATCGACCTCCCCGGTCACTCGCAGGCGGCGATAGCGGCCTACCCGGAACTGGGTGTGCACGGCGGCGGCGTGTGGACGGACTGGGGCATCAACGAACGCGTGCTGAACACCGAGGAGTCCACTGTGGACTTCTATCGGAACGTGTTCGACGAGCTGATGGACGTGTTCCCGGGCGAGATCATCGGAATCGGCGGTGACGAGGCTCCCGGCCACGACGGTGAACTGGTGCGGGCCGTTGCCAGGCACGTCGTGCGCAACGGCCGGCGACCGTACGGGTGGGACGAGATCCTGGAGTCCGGTCCGCTGCCGGTGGGCACGATCGTCGCGTCGTGGCGCGGTGTCGAGGGCGGCGTCACGGCGATGCGCGAGGGCCACGACGTGGTGATGTGCCCCGAGCAGCACGTGTACCTGGACTACCGGCAGAGCGACTCGCCGGACGAGCCGATTCCGGTGGGGACGGTGACGACGCTGGAGGACGTCTACGCGTGGGATCCGGTGCCTGCCGGGCTGACCGGCGCGGAGCCCGGCCGGTTGCTGGGGGCGCAGGCGAACATCTGGACCGAGCACCTCGACTCGGCCCGGCGGGTGGACTACGCGGCGTTTCCGAGGCTGGCCGCGTTCGCCGAGGTCATGTGGTCCCCGGCGGAGAAGGATCCCGGTTTCGTGCAACGGCTGGCGGAACATCACCTGCCCAGGCTCGATGCTCTGGGGGTGGAGTACCGACCCCTCAGCGGTCCCCACCCCTGGCAACGGCTACCTGGCGTTCCCGGTTTCCCACGGTGATCACGTCCCGGATCACACGGCAGCGTCTTCCTCGGGCATGATGATCCACGCGGCGAGGTAGAGGACCGCGCCGGCGCCGAAGCCCAGCAGCGTGGCCGCCACGAGGATGATCCGCAGGATCGCGGCGTCGACACCGATCATCTTGGCGACACCGCCGCAGACGCCGGCGACCATCTTGTCGCTCCGGCTGCGGCGGAGCTTCTTGACCTGGTCAGTGGCTTCGTTGAACACGTTGTTCGTCATGGCTCAAGAGTCGTCGTTTCGAGGGCTCGGCACATCGGTGACCACCCGGAATCCGACCCTGAGTCGTAGGCTGAGGGTCATGGAGTCCCCTGAGGAACTGGCGTCAGGGCTCGACCGCGCCGGGTACCTGCCGGACGACGGGATCGCCACGGCGGCGTTCCTCGCGGTCGCGATGGGACGGCCGCTGTTCCTCGAAGGTGAACCCGGCACCGGCAAGACCTCGCTCGCGCTGGCGCTGGCCAAGGCGCTGGACGTGCCGTTGATCAGGCTCCAGTGCCACGAGGGCATCGACGCCACCCAGGCCCTGTACGACTGGGACTACCCGCGCCAGCTCATGCACCTGCGGGTGCTGGAGACCCGCGGTGAGGCCGACGAGGCCTCCCTCTACACCCGGCGGTTCCTGCTGGCCAGGCCGTTGCTGCAGGCGTTGGAGAACGCGCCGTGCGTGCTGCTCGTGGACGAGATCGACCGGGCCGACGACGAGTTCGAGGCGTTCCTGCTGGAGGTGCTGTCCGAGAACGCGGTCAGCATCCCGGAGTTCGGTGAGATCAGGGCCTCGACGCCGCCGTTGACCGTGCTGACCTCGAACCGGACCCGCGAGGTGCACGACGCGTTGAAGCGCCGCTGCCTCTACCACTGGCTCGAACACCCCGGTCTGGAACGGGAGGTCGCGATCCTCCGCCGCACCCTGCCCGGTCTCGACGAACGGCTCGCGCGGCAGGTCGCGGAGGCCGTGCGGAAGATGCGCGGGCTCGACCTGCTGAAGCCGCCCGGTGTCGCCGAGTCGCTGGACTGGGCGCGGGCGTTGCAGGCGTTGGGGCGCACCGAGCCGGACGTGGCGACGCTCGGTGCCGTGCTGAAGTACCGGGAAGACGCGGAACGGGTGATCGGGAGCACAATCGTGGGGTGACGGAAGCCTGCGTGGGGTTCACGCGCGTCCTGCGGGGCGCCGGGCTCGCGTGCGGCCCCGATCGCGTCCAGGCCTATCTGCGGGCCACCGCGCACGTCGACCTCTACTGGGCCGGGCGCCTCACGCTTTGTTCCGATCCGGACGACCTGCCGCGCTACGACGCCGCCTACCGGGCGTACTTCGGTGGCACACCACCACGGCCGCGCACGTCGATCGAGCTCGAATCGGTGTCGGTCGGTGTCGCGGCCTCCGAAGTGGAAGTGCTGCGCCACAAGGACATCTCCGAGTTCAACGCGGCACCGCTGATTCAGCGCCTGAAACCGGTCCCGCCGCGCCGGCGGTCCCGCAGGCTCCGCAAGGCCCGCCGCGGCCGCATCGACCTGGCCAGAACGGTCCGCGCGATGATCGAGACGGGCGGCGAGATCGCCCGGCCACGCCACCGCCGGCGGGGCGAGAAAGCCCGCCGGCTGGTGCTGTTGATCGACGTTTCCGGCTCGATGGCGGCGTATTCGGACGCGTTGCTGCGGTTCGCGCACGTGATCGCGCACGCGATGCCCGTCGAGGTCCGCACGATCGGCACCCGGCTCACCCGCGTGACCCGACAGCTGCGCGAACGCGATCCCGAACGGGCGTTGCGGGCCGCCGGGCGGGCCATCCCGGACTACGAGGGCGGCACCAGGCTGGGCGAGGCGCTGCGGCGGTTCAACCAGCAGTGGCGGCAACGGGGTGCGGTGGTCGTGCTGTTCAGCGACGGCTGGGAACGCGGCGACCCGGCGCTGCTGGCCGCGGAGATGGCGAGGCTGAAACGGGTGAGTCACCAGGTCATCTGGGCCAACCCGCACGCCGGCAAACCCGGTTACCGGCCGGTCCAGCAGGGTGTGGTGGCCGCGCTGCCGCACGTCGACAGGATGGTGGCCGGGCACAGCGTGCACGCGCTGGAGGAACTGCTGAAGGAGGTGCGTCGTGCGTGACGTCCTGTTCGAGCTCGCGGAACGGGTGGCGAACGGCGAGACGGTCGGTGTCGGCACCGTGGTCGCGACCTTCAGCTCGGCACCGCGGCCGGCGGGCGCCGCGATGCTGGTGACGCAGGACGGCGAGGCGGTCGGCAGCGTGTCCGGCGGGTGCGTCGAGGGTGCCGTCTACGACCTGGCGCAGGAGATCGATGCGCCGGTGCTGCAGCGGTACGGGGTGAGCGACGACGACGCGTTCGCGGTCGGGCTGACCTGCGGCGGGATCATCGACATCTACGTCGAGAAGATCAACGCCGAGACGTTTCCGCAGCTCGGCGAGGTCGTGGAGACGGTCAGGGCCGAGCAGCCGGTGGCCGTCGCGACGGTGATCGAGCACCCGGACGGCATCGGCCGCCGTCTGGTGGTCTGGCCGGATCGACGGGCGGGGACCCTCGGTTCCGCGCGTGCCGACGACGCCGTCACGGACGACGCGCGCGGCATGCTGGCTTCCGGGCGCAGCGGCGTGCTGCGGTACGGGCCGGACGGTCAGCGGCGCGGCGAGGGCATGAGCGTGTTCGTGAACTCGTTCGAACCGCCGCCGCGCATGCTCGTGTTCGGCGCGATCGACTTCGCGGCCGCGATGGCCCGGCTCGGCGCGTTCCTCGGCTACCGCGTGACCGTCTGCGACGCACGGCCGGTGTTCGCCACCCGCAGCCGGTTTCCCGAGGCCGACGAGGTCGTCGTGGCCTGGCCGCACAGGTATCTCGAAGGCGAAGCGTCCAAACTGGACGAGCGGACGGTGATCGCGGTGCTGACCCACGACCCGAAGTTCGACGTGCCGCTGCTGGAGGTCGCGTTGCGACTGAAGGTCGGCTACGTGGGTGCGATGGGGTCCCGCCGTACGCACGAAGATCGGCTGCAACGGTTGCGGGAAGCGGGTTTGACCGAGAGCGAGCTGGGGGCTTTGGCCTCGCCGATCGGCCTGGACCTGGGCGCCAGGACGCCGGAGGAGACCGCGGTGTCGATCGCCGCCGAGATCATTTCCTTGCGGTGGAAGGGAAGCGGTCGCCGGTTGGTCGATCTTGGTGAACCGATCCACCACTGATCGGGTTGTTGAACGCCGAACAGGGGAGGAGGCTGGGGTGGCCCTCGTCACATGCTGTCCCCACCCCTGGGAGGGTTCATGCACATCTCGGTCAACGTCGACGGAGTGACGTACGCCGACGAAGTCGAACCCCGGCTCCTGCTCGTCCATTACCTGCGGGAACGTTTGGCCAAGACCGGCACCGTCGTCGGCTGCGACACCGGCAACTGCGGGGCCTGCACGGTGCATCTGGACGGTCACAGCGTCAAGTCGTGCCAGATGTTCGCCGTCCAGGCGAACGGACACGAGATCACCACGATCGAAGGCCTCGCCCGCGACGGCAAGCTGCACCCGGTGCAGGAGGCGTTCCGCAACAACCACGCTCTGCAGTGCGGTTTCTGCACGCCCGGCATGATCATGCAGGCCATCGACCTGCTCGCCGACGAGCCGGATCCCGACGACGAGACCGTGCGAAAAGGCCTGGAGGGCAACCTCTGCCGCTGCACGGGCTACCAGAACATCGTCCGCGCGGTCCAGGACGCCGCGCACCGGATGCGGCCCGGCGCCGGTCCGAAGATGGAACAACACAGCGACTCTCTTCGGGATGAATCCGTTGTGGCCGAACAACCGGTAGGTGGCGAATGACCGCCACCGCGGAGCCGGAGGTCGGCAAGGCCCGGCTCCGCAAGGAAGACGCCCGCCTGATCACCGGTCAGACCAGGTGGACCGACAACCTGCAGCTGACCGGCATGCTGCACATGGCCGTGCTACGCAGTCCCGTCGCGCACGCCCGAATCCGCAACATCGACTGCAGCCGCGCCACCGCGATGCCCGGCGTGGCGATCGTGCTGACCGGTCAGGACTTCGCCGCCGAGCAGGGCTCGCTGCCGTGCGCGTGGCCGATCACCGAGGACATGAAGTCACCGCCGGCACCCGCGCTGGCCGTCGACCAGGTCAACTTCGCCGGTGAGGCGGTCGCGCTGGTGATCGCCGACAACGCCTACCGCGCCGCCGACGCGCTGGCCGCGATCGACGTCGACTACGACGAGCTGCCGGTCGTGCTCGACCTGGAAGAAGCCTTGCGGGACCGCGACCTGGTGCACCCGGACCTCGGTACCAACAAGTGCGCCACGTGGGTCTACGACTCCGCGGAGGCGGGCAGCGGCACCGACGTCGAGGACGAGATCGCCGCCGCCGAGGTCGTGCTGGAACGAACGTTCCGGCAGCAGCGGCTGATCCCGGCGTTCATGGAACCGCGGTCGGTCGTCGTCGACCCGAGCGCCGGCATGTTCACCGTCTGGTCCGCGACGCAGATCCCGCACATCCTGCGCTGGATGCTCTCGGCCGTCACGGGCATCGCCGAGCACAGGATCCGGGTGATCGCGCCGGACGTCGGTGGCGGGTTCGGCGGCAAGCTCCAGGTCACGCCGGAGGAGCTGCTCTGCCTGCTGGCGGCGCGGCGGATGGGCCGTCCGGTGAAGTGGACGGAGTCGCGCACCGAGTCGATGCTGTCGGGCCACCACGGCCGCGACCAGCTCCAGAAGATCACGCTGGCCGCCCGCCGCGACGGCACGGTGACCGGGCTGAAGGTCGAGCTGCTCGCCGACATGGGCGCGTACCTGCGGCTGGTGACGCCGGGCATCCCGATCCTGGGCGCGTTCATGTTCAACGCGATCTACAAGTTCGCGGCCTACCGGTTCGTGTGCACCAACGTGTTCACGAACAAGGTGCCCACGGACGCCTATCGCGGTGCCGGACGGCCGGAGGCCACGTTCGCGATCGAGCGGATGATGGACGAGCTCGCGGCCGAGCTGGGCGTGGACCCGCTGAAGATCCGCGAGCAGAACTGGATCAGGCACGACGAGTTCCCGTTCACCACGGTCGCCGGTCTCACCTACGACTCCGGCGACTACGAGGCCGCGACGGCCCGCGCACTGGAGCTGTTCGACTACGAGTCGTTGCGCGAGGAGCAGCAACGCCGCCGTGCCTCGGGTGACCCGGTGCAGCTCGGCATCGGGATCTCCACCTACACCGAGATGTGCGGCCTGGCGCCGTCCCGCGTGCTCGGCGCTCTGCGGTACGGCGCGGGAGGATGGGAGACCGCGTCGATCCGCATGCTGCCCACCGGCAAGGTCGAGGTGATCACCGGGACCTCGCCGCACGGGCAGGGCCACGAGACGGTGTGGTCGCAGATCGTCGCCGACAAGCTCGGCGTGCCGTTCGAGGACGTCGAGGTGCTGCACGGCGACACGGCCTCGTCGCACAAGGGCATGGACTCCTACGGCTCGCGTTCGCTGGCCGTCGGCGGCACCGCCCTCGTGCACGCGGCGGACAAGGTGCTCGCCAAGGCCCGGCGGCTGGCCGCGCACATGATGGAGTGCGACGAGGCGGACGTGGAGTTCGCGTCCGGGTCGTTCTCCGTGCGCGGCACTTCGACGGTCCGGTCGCTGGGCGATGTCGTGCTGGCCGCGCACGTGGCGCACGACCTGCCCGAGGGCATGGAACCCGGCATGGACGCAGACGCCACGTTCGACCCCGACAACTTCTCGTTCCCGCACGGAACCCATTTGTGCGCAACGGAAGTCGACACGGAGACAGGTGTGGTCCGGATCCGGTCCTACGTCGCGGTGGACGACGTCGGCACGGTCGTGAACCCGTTGATCGTCGACGGTCAGGTGCACGGCGGACTGGCTCAGGGCATCGCGCAGGCGTTGTACGAAGAGGCGGTCCACGACGAGACGGGCACGCTGACGACGGCCACGTTCGCGGACTACCTGGTGCCGTCCGCGGCGGACCTGCCCGCGTTCATCACGGCGCGCACCTCGACACCGGCGACCTCGAACCCGTTGGGCGCCAAGGGAGTCGGTGAGGCGGGCACGATCGCCTCGACGCCCGCGGTGGTGAACGGCGTGCTGGACGCCGTGCGGCACCTGGGTGTGAAGGACATCGAGATGCCGTTGTCGCCGGAACGGGTGTGGAACGCGCTGCAAGGCCGGTCGGCCGACGGTTCGGGCGACGTGGCCGCCGGTGGTCTCGGCTCCATCGACGCGCAGGGAGGACAGTCGTGATCCCCGCGGAGTTCCGGTACCTCACACCGTCCTCTGTGGACGAAGCCGTGCGGATGCTCGCAGAGGAGGGCGAGGACGCGAAGATCATCGCGGGCGGCCAGTCGCTCGTGCCGGTGCTGCGCATGCGGCTCGCGGCACCCACGGCGTTGATCGACATCGGCGGGCTGACCGAGCTGACGGGCGTGCGGGACGACGGCGACTCGTTGCTCATCGGTGCCATGACCACGCACTACGAGGTGCAGCGCGACCATCTGATCCAGGACCACGCGTTGTTGCTGAAGCTGGTCACGGACACAGTGGCAGATCCGCAGGTCCGCCACCGCGGCACGTTCGGCGGCTCGCTGTGTCACGCGGACCCGGCGGGCGACCTGCTCGCACCCGTGCTGGCGCTGGACGCGGTGATGATCATCGCCGGGCCTGACGGCCGTCGTGAGGTGCCCGCGTCGGAGTTCTTCGTCGACTACTTCGAAACGGCACTGGCTCCGAACGAGATCCTGATCGACGTCCGGGTGCCGAAGTACACCGGGTGGGGCGCGCACTACGAGAAGCTCAACCGGGTCGCGCAGGCGTGGGCGATCGTCGCGGTCGCGGCGGCCGTGCAGGTCCGCGACGGCACGATCGCCGCCGCTCGGATCGGCCTGACGAACGTGGGGTCCGGGCCGGTGCGCGCGGTCGACGTGGAATCGGCACTGGTCGGGCAGCCCGTGTCGGCGATCGCCGAGGCGGCCCGGTGGGCGTCCACCGGTGACGGCTACAAGGACAACCTGGCTCGGGTGCTGACCGGCCGTGCGCTGACGGCGGCGGTCACGGGATGAAGCTGACGCACTCGTTCGTCGCGCCCGCCCCGGCCGAGGAGGTCTGGGAGGCACTGCTCGACCCCGAACGCGTGGCGCCGTGCCTGCCGGGCGCCACGCTGACCTCGGTCGACGACAAGACGTTCAGCGGGGAGGTGAAGGTGAAGCTCGGCCCGGTGCAGCTGCTGTACCGGGGCAGCGGCGAGTTCGTGGAGATCGACCCGGTGCTGCGCAGAGCGGTCCTGAAAGCCGCGGGCAAGGACACCCGCGGCAACGGCACGGCGTCGGCTCTGGTGACGTTCCAGGTGGGCGACACGGTCGAGATCGAGACGGACCTGAGCGTGACGGGCCGCCCGGCCCAGCTCGGTCGCGGCCTGATCGCCGAGGTCAGCGGCAAGCTCGTCGCCCAGTTCGCGGAATGCCTGGCGGGCACGCTGGGTTCAGTGGATCCTGACGAGGTGGCGCAACAGCAGCATCTCCGAGTGGTTCCCGACGAGCCGATCGACCTGATCGACACAGCAGGCGTTCCGGTGTTGAAGCGCGTGCTGCCCATCGCGGCCGTCGTGCTGGCCGTCGTGCTGTTCGTGGTCCTGCGACGCAGGCGGCAGCGCTGAGGCGTGTGGTCCGGTGGCCGGCGTTCGTGCTGGCCACCGGCCTCGCGCTGGCCGGGTGCACGGGCTCGCCGGTGGTCGTCACCACCGCGGCCCCCACGCCGTCGTCGACCACCTCGTCGGGCCCGCCTCCGGCGCGGTCGTTCACGCTGACCGCGGGCGGCGACATCCTGATCCACCCGGCGCTGACCGACCAGGCCGTCGCGGACGGCGGTGCCGCCGGCCGGAACTTCCTGCCGCTCCTGGCGGGCATCAAGGACACCCTGAAGTCCGATCTCTCCATCTGCCACCTGGAAATCCCGCTGGGCACGAAGGACGGGCCGTTCTTCGGCTACCCGGCCTTCATCGCCCCGCCCGAGGTGGCCAAGGCGCTCGTCGACGTGGGGTACGACTCGTGCTCGACCGCGTCCAACCACACGCTGGACCGCGGTGTCGGCGCGATCCAGACGACGCTGGACGCGCTGGACGCCGTCGGCCTCAAGCACACCGGCTCGTTCCGCACGCCGGAGGAGGCCGCCGCACCGCTGATCCTCGACGCGGGCGGCGTGAAGGTGGCCCAGCTGTCGTTCACCTACGGCTTCAACGGCATCCCGCTGCCCGACCCGTGGCGCGCGAACCAGATCAACGTCGCCAAGATCCTCGCCGACGCGCGCAAGGCCCGCGAGGCGGGCGCCGAGGTCGTCGTGCTGTCGATCCACTGGGGCAACGAGTACCAGCACGAGGCGACCGAGGAGCAGAAGGCCCTGGCCCGCCAGCTGCTCGCCGACCCGGCGCTGGACCTGATCATCGGCACGCACGTGCACGTGGTGCAGCCGTTCGAGAAGATCGGCAAGAAGTGGGTCGTGTACGGCATGGGCAACGAGGTCGCCCGCCACTCGGAGCCGCGCGGAGTCACCGAGGAGGGCCTGATCGCGCGGTTCAAGTTCGAGCAGGGGCCGGAGGGCTGGTCGGTCGTCGAGGCGTCCTACACGCCGACGCTGGTCGAGCTGGGACCGCCGATCCGGCTGGTGGACCTGACCCGGGTGCCCGCCACGGCGCGGCGGACCGAGGCGATCAACCGGACCGAGGGCGTGGTGTTCAGCATGGGCGCGAACGGGCAGGGCTTGACCAGGGCTAAGCCCTGAGCTTGGCCAGCACCCGTTCGTACCTCGCGATCCACGCCGGGTCCGCGCTCTCGAACTGCGTCATGCGGTCCGGTACCGGCGGCTCGGCGAGCACCGGCAGGTACCCGTCGACCGGCACGAGCGAGTCGCTCGTGACGTCACCGTCCAGCAGCTGCAGCGTCGCGAGCCCGCACGCGTAGTCGAGCTCGGGCAGTGCCGCCGCCAGCGCGACCCCGGCCGCCATGCCGATTGACGTCTCCAGCGCCGACGAGACGACGCACGGCAGCCCGCACGCTTCGGCCACCTCCAGCGCCTTGCGGACGCCGCCGAGCGGCGCCACCTTGATCACGGCGATGTCCGCGGCACCGGACACGGCGACCTCGAGCGGGTCCTCGGCCTTGCGGATCGACTCGTCCGCGGCGATCGGCACGGTGACGCGTCTGCGGACCTCGGCCAGCTCGTCCAGCGTGTGGCACGGCTGTTCCACGTACTGGAGGCCACCGGCCGCCCGGTCCATGGCCTTGATCGCGGTCACGGCCGTGTCGACGTCCCACATCATGTTCGCGTCGACCCGCACGAACCCGGTCGGCCCCAACGCGTCCCGGACGGCTTCGAGCCGCGCGCAGTCCTCCGCGAGCGTGGACTCGGCGACCTTCACCTTGGCCGTCGAGCAGCCCGACCGCGCCACGATCTCGTGCGCCTTCTCCGGCCCGACGACCGGAACGGTGCAGTTGACCGGGATCCGGGAGCGCACCGGTGCCGGCCAGCCGTCGTTGGCGGCCTCCAACGCGCAGGCGAGCCACGGCATGGCTTCGTCGTCGTCGTACTCCTCGAACGGGCAGAACTCGCCCCACCCGGCCGGTCCCTCGAACAGCAGTCCGGTGCGCCGGGTGATGCCGCGGAACCGGGCGCGCATCGGGATGGAGTAGACGTGCACGCGCCGATTCAAGCGCACTTCTGCAGCTCCAGCGAATGACCGCCGCCGCGCAGGTTGACCGCGCCGACGTTCTGCAGGCCGAGCAACGTGCACACGATCTGCTGAACGGCGGCCTTGCTGAGCAGCGAGACGTCGGTGGAGATCGTGACGTCGAGGCCGTCGGCCACGCGGTCGACGGTGGCGGGGGCGGCGTCGAACGGGACCTCGGTGGCCAGGCCGCGGTTCTGCTCGGAAGTGGTGGGGCCCTGGGCGAGCAGGGCGACGACGTCGTAGCCGCTCAGACTGCCCTGCGACCGCTTGACCGGGACGACCGAGCCTCCGGACACCCAGTACAGCGCGGGCGAGGTGTTCTCGACCGGTCCGCTCGGTGCTTCGAGGCCGGGGATGGGGTCGGTCGGCCGGATCCCGCACGCCGACACGAAGAGGACCAGGCCGAGGGCGAGCTTGCGCAGGGGTCCCCTCCAGGGGGTCCCCCTAAAACCATTCTCCCAGGCAGCACCGACAATTTTCGGCCTCACCGCTCACCTCCCAGCGGCAGCCGCAACGTGAACAACGCCCCGCCACCCGGACGGTTGGCGGCGACCAGCGTGCCACCGTGCAGCCGGGCGTTCTCCCACGCGATCGCGAGCCCCAGCCCGGACCCCTCCGACCGCCCGCGCGCCGAGTCCGCCTTGTAGAAGCGCGCGAACACGTGCGGCAGCACGTCCGCCGGCAGCCCCGGTCCCGCGTCCGCCACCTCGATCACCAGCGACGAGTCCGCGACCGAGAGCGACACGGTCACCGGCGGGGTGCCGTGCCGCAACGCGTTGCCGACCAGGTTCGCCACGATCACGTCCAGCCGTCGCGGATCCAGCCGGGCCCGCACGCCCTCGGGCAGCGAGGCCGTCACGTCGAACCCGCGCATCCGCAGCGTCCGCGCCACCACCTCCGCGACGTCGACGTCGTCCAGCGCCAGCGCCGCCGTCCCCGAGTCGAACCGCGTCACCTCGATCAGGTCGTTGACCAGCCGCGCCAGGTTCTGCGTCTCCCGGTTCACCAGCCGCGCGGCCTGCCCGGCGACGCCCGGCAGGGCAGCGGTCTCGGCGTCCAGCACGTCCGTCACCGCGGTCATGGCCGCCAGTGGCGTGCGCAGCTCGTGCGACACGTCCGCGACGAACCGCCGTGCGTCGGCTTCCATCCGCCGCAGCTCACCGACGTGGTGTTCCAGCGAGGCGGCCGTGCTGTTGAACGTGGTGGCCACGGCGGCGAGCTCGTCGCGCCCGCGCACCGGCACCCGCGCGGCCAGGTCGCCCTGTCCCAGCCGGAAAGCCGCCATCCGCAGGTCGCGGACGGGTCGCAGCACCCCGCGTGCCGCGAGGAACGCCATTCCCAGCGCCAGCAGCAGGCCCGCACCGCCGATCAGCCACGCGTTGCGCGCGAGCTCGTCGACGACCTCGATCTCCGAGGTGAACGGCCGCAGCACGAACACCTCGATGCCGGACGACCCGCCTTCGGACACCCGCAGCTGCATGCCCACGACGAGCCACACCCCGCCCGCGTACGGCACGCGCTGCCAGCCGACACGTCCGGTCGACACCAGCGCGCGCAGTTCCTGCGTGATCACCGAGGGATCCATGCCACCGGCCGACAACCCGTTCGCCGAGGCCAATGCCTGGCCCTCGCGTCCGGACACCCGCCCCGCGATCCGTTCGAGGGCCGCCGTGTCCGCCGGACGGGCGGGCAACGGGTACAGCTGCTCCACCCGGTTGGTCGTCTCGATCACCGCGTTGTCCTGCGCCCGTTGCACGATCGCGTCCCGCGCCCGCACGTACCCGGCACCCGCCACGGCCACCGCGGTCACGACGCTCACGAGCGCGAAGGCGAGCAGCAGCCGCAGACGCAGCGTCACAGCGGTCCGAAGCGGTAACCGAAGCCGCGCACGGTCTGCACGTACCGCGGCGCCGCCGGGTCGTCCTCGATCTTCGACCGCAGCCGCTGCACGCACGCGTCGACCAGCCGCGAGTCGCCGAGGTAGCCCTGGTCCCACACGGACTCCAGCAGCTGCTGCCGGGACATCACCCGGCCCGGCGACGAGGACAGCTCCAGCAGCAACCGCAGTTCCGTCGGTGCCAGCGAGACCGGCTGGCCGAGCCGTGTCACCACGAGCCCTTCGCGGTCGATCGTCAGACTCCCGTGGCGTTCGGTCACGACCTCGGGCGCGGGGACGGACGACCGCCGCAGCACCGCGCGGATCCTGGCCTCCAGCACGCGGGCCTGCGCCGGCTTGGCCACGTAGTCGTCGGCACCGGCCTCCAGCCCGGCCACCACGTCGATGTCGTCGTTGCGCGCGGTCAGCATGATGATCGGCAGGTCGCCGGACGCGCGGATCCGGCGGCACACCTCGAACCCGTCCACGCCCGGCAGCATCAGGTCCAGCACGACCACGTCCGGCGCGACGCTCATCAGCAGCTCGAGACCCTCCTCGCCCGTGCGCACCGCGTCCACGGTGTGTCCCTGGTAGGTCAGGGCGAGCGACAGTCCCTCCCGGACCGCCTCGTCGTCCTCGATCAGCAGTACGCGCGGCATGCCCTCCAGCCTTCCCGACGGGTCTCATGAGGACGTCCTTGGCGCGTCATCGTTGCGTAACGACCATCCGTGCGCGGTTGTTGCCCAGCCATCACCGAACGCGGACATGCGACCGAAAACCTCTGCGGCATGCGAAAAGTGCTACTGACGACGAGCCTCGCGGTCGTCGCGACGATCACCGCCGTCGTGCCCGCGCAGGCCATCCGCGGCGGTGTCGAAGCGCCCGCGCCGTACGCGTTCTCGGGTTCGCTGCAGCGGCCCGACTCCCCGCGCGACGACGGTCACACCTGCGGCGTCACGTTGATCGCCCCGAGCTGGGCCGTCACCGCGGGCCACTGCACCAAGAACAACCCCAGCGGTGCGCAGGTCGGCAGGCCGAAGGACTGGACGGTCCGCCTCGGCACCACCGACGCGGGCAGCGGTGGCGAGGTGATCGCCGTCGAACGGTTCATCACCTACTCGCCGTACCCGGTCCACGAAGGCGATGTCGGACTGCTGAAGCTGAAGAAACCCGCGAAGACCAAGCCCGTCGCACTGCCGTCGGCCCGGCCGGCCGAGGGCACGCGGGTGCGGATCCTGGGCTGGGGCATGACCTGCGACCGGCGGGCGCCCGAGTGTTATCCGAAGAAGCTGCGCGAGGCGGACACCGTGATGCAGCCCGTGCAGGCCTGCGACGGCATCCACGCCGAACGCGAGCTCTGCGTCGGGGCGCTCGACGGCAGCGTCGCCGCGACCAACATGGACTCCGGCGGGCCGGGGCTCGTCCGCGACGGCGACGGCTGGCTGATCGCCGGGGTGGTGAGCGGCTCCGGAGGTGACGACCGGCCGGTGATGTACACGGATCTCAGCTACTTCAAGGCGTGGATCAACGACGTCGTCACGGGCAAGATCGACCCGCCGGACACCCCGGTGCCGAACCTCGAAGGCGGCGCGATCGTCGGCGGTGTCTGCTCGGCGTCCGTGGTCAGGACCGATCGCACGCGGCCCGGCGACCCGGCGCTCCTGCTCACCAACGGCCACTGCGTCCCGCAACGCCCGGCCCCCGGCCAGACGCTGACGGACGTGCCCGTCGACGTCCCGGTGACCATCGGCGACCGGCAGGGCTACCCGCAGGCCAAGGCCAGGACCACCACGCTGGTCCACGCCACCATGACCGGCACCGACACCGCGCTCTACCGCCTGGACCAGACCTACGCCCAGCTCCGCGCGAAGGGCGTGAAGATCTTCCGGCTGGCCGGCCGTTCCGCCAGGCCGGGCGAGCAGGTCGACATCGTCTCGGCGGGCAACGGCGACCGCTTCCGGTGCACGATCGAAGCTGTCGTGCCGCACCTGCGCGAAGAGGGCTACACGCAGGACGACGCCTACCGGTACGACCCGGAGTGCAAGCCCTCGCACGGCGGTTCGGGTTCACCGATCGTGCTGCGCGACGGCGTCACGGTCGTCGGCGTGCACAGCACCGGCAACGACAACGGCGAGCAGTGCACGGCCAACAACCCGTGCGAGGTCGCGGCGGACGGCACGGTGTCGGTGCACCAGGGCGTCCGCTACGGCTCACGCATCTAGTCCAGAGCGGCGGTGTGGCGGAGCTGTTCGGGCGTCGGGTCCGCCACCAGCACGCTCAGCGCGGCCGCGAACCGGTCGAACCGGCGGTCGAACTCGGCCAGCTCGCGCGACGGTTCCGCCACCAGCGCCGCCCGTCCCGCCCTGGGCACGGCGGTCGCCAGCGCGTCCCGCAGCGGCTGAGCCCGGCGCAGCGCCACGAGCAACGTCCACAGCCGCTGCTCGACCAGCGCCACCTGCACCGGGTCACCGGTCACCCGCAGGAAGTCCGAGCGCACCGCCGTGGCCCGGCGGCGCTGGTCAGGACACGTGAAGTCGGTCGACCGGACCACCTGCGCGTCGGGCGCCGACCGGGCGAGCGACTCCTCCGACCGGAACCGGCGCACCGGCACCGTCCCCGCCGGGTCCCACATCCACCAGAACGTCATCCGACCAGGTCGTCCGCGTCGACGATCTTGTACGCGTAGCCCTGCTCGGCCAGGAACCGCTGCCGGTGCGCCGCGTACTCGGTGTCGAGCGTGTCCCGCGCGACGACCGAGTAGAAGTGCGCCTGCCGCCCGTCACCCTTGGGACGCAGGATCCGGCCGAGCCGCTGGGCCTCCTCCTGACGCGAGCCGAACGTGCCCGACACCTGGATGGCCACCGACGCCTCCGGCAGGTCGATGGAGAAGTTCGCGACCTTCGACACGACGAGCGTGCGCAGCTCACCGCGGCGGAACTGGTCGAACAGCTCCTCGCGCTCCTTGTTCTTCGTCGATCCCTTGATCACCGGCGCCCCCAGCTCCTCACCCAGCTCGTCGAGCTGCTCCAGATAAGCACCGATCACCAGAGCCGGCTCGTCGGGATGCTGGTCGAGCACCCTTCTGACCACCGGGATCTTGGTCCGCGCGGTCGAGCAGAGCTTGTAGCGCTCCTCCGGCTCGGCCGTCGCGTACTGCAGCCGCTCGTTGTCCGTCAGCGTCACGCGGACCTCGGTGCACTCGGCGGGCGCGATCCAGCCCTGCGCCTCGATGTCGCGCCACGGCACGTCGTACCGCTTGGGGCCGATCAACGAGAAGACGTCGCCCTCCTGCCCGTCCTCGCGCACCAAGGTCGCCGTCAGCCCCAGGCGGCGACGGCTCTGCAGGTCGGCGGTCATCCGGAACACCGGCGCGGGCAGCAGGTGGACCTCGTCGTAGACGATCAGGCCCCAGTCGCGCGAGTCGAACAGCTCCAGGTGCTTGTACTCGCCCTTCGACTTGCGGGTGATCACCTGGTAGGTCGCGATCGTGACCGGCCGGATCTCCTTGCGCTCACCGGAGTACTCGCCGATCTCGTCCTCGGTCAGCGACGTCCGCGCGATCAGCTCCCGCTTCCACTGCCGGCCCGCCACGGTGTTGGTGACCAGGATCAACGTGGTCGCCTGCGCCTCGGCCATCGCCGCCGCGCCCACGAGCGTCTTGCCCGCGCCGCACGGCAGCACGACGACCCCGGAGCCACCCGCCCAGAACGCCTGCGCCGCGAGCCGCTGGTAGTCGCGCAGCTTCCAGTCGTTCTCCTCCAGCTCGATCGGGTGCGCCTCGCCGTCGACGTACCCGGCGTGGTCCTCGGCCGGCCAGCCGACCTTGAGCAGCAGCTGCTTGAGCCGGCCGCGCTCGCTGGGGTGCACGACGACCGTGTCGTCGTCGATCCGCGCCCCGAACATCGGCGCGATCTTCTTGTTGCGCAGCACCTCCTCGAGCACCGCGCGGTCGTTCGAGCTGAGCACCAGGCCGTGCGCCGGGTTGTTGGTGAGCACGAGCCTGCCGAACCGGCTCATCGTGTCGACCACGTCCACCAGCAACGGCTGCGGCACCGGGTAGCGGCTGAACCGCACCAGTGCGTCCACCACCTGCTCGGCGTCGTGCCCGGCCGCGCGGGCGTTCCACAAGGCCAGCGGCGTCACGCGGTACGTGTGCACGTGCTCGGGCGCGCGCTCCAGCTCGGCGAACGGCGCGATCGAGGTCCGCGCGTCGTCCGCGAGCGGGTGGTCGACCTCGAGCAGCAGCGTCTTGTCCGACTGGACGATCAGGGGGCCATCGGTCACGCGTACAAGTCTCCCTGACGACGCCAAATGCGTTCGACCTGCGTCAACTGGCGACGAGAAGTGAGAGGCGACACACCCAGCCAACACGCCGTGTCGTACGTTCTCGCGCATGAGCACCGAGTCGACTGATCCCGTCGAGCCACCGGCCGCGGTGGAACCGGCGGCCGCGGAGGCCGAGCCCGTCGAGGCCGAGCCCGCGGCTGAGGCCGAGGCCGAGGCCCCGGCCGTGACCGCAGCGGAGACCGAGACCGACGAGTCGCCCAAGAAGAACAACTGGCTGAAGCCCGTCATCGTGGCCGTGCTGGCGGTCGTGCTGATCGGTGGCGGCGTGTGGGCGTTCACCGCCCTCAACGGCACCAAGGTCGGCGACTGCGTCAGCGCCTCGCCGAAGGACGTCGACAAGCCGGACGGCGAGTGGAACGTCTCGTCGCAGAGCTGCGGCGACGCGAAGGCCACGCACCGGGTCGCCAAGGTGCTGAAGAGCTCCGACGAGCCGTGCCCGGACGAGGGCATCTACGAGCCGGTCAAGTCCGGCGGCGACTCGATGTGCCTGATGCCGAACCTCGCCGAGGGCAACTGCTACACCTCCGGTGACGACGGCGCCTTCAAGAAGGAGGCGTGCACCACCGAGTCGCCGGTGAAGATCGTGAAGAAGGTCGACGGCCTGCCGGAGGAGGGCAAGACGTGCCCGGAGGGCTCCAGCGAGCTGCGCTTCAGCGAACCGGCCTCGGTCTACTGCATGGGTGTGCACGAGGGCTCTTGATCGTCCTGATCGGGTGAACTCGGTTGAGTTGATCATCGACTGACGCCGATACCCAGGCCATGAAGAAGGTCGGCCTGGGTATCGCCGTTGTTCTCGCGCTCGTCCTGCTCGGCGGGATCGTGCTGAACCAGCTCGGCGACGTGGCCACGGCGGCACGGGTGGGCGACTGCGCGCGCATCTCCGGCTCGCACGACAACCCGAAGTACCAGGCCCTCGACTGCGCCTCGGAGAAGGCGACCGTCAAGATCGCCAAGATCCTGCCGTGGAACGAGCAGCGGTGCCCGTCCGGCGGCATGGACTACTCGACGTTCACGGGCGAGTCCACGCTCTGCCTCATGCCGAACTTCGTCGAGGGCGCCTGCTACGGCCAGGACCCGGACAGCGGCATCGCCAAGGTCGACTGCGCCACCAAGGACTCGGTGAAGGTCGCCAAGGTGCTCAGCGGCAAGACCGACCGCGCGGCCTGCGGAGACGCCCGCGCGGCGGTCTTCCCCGAACCCGCCGTCACGTTCTGCCTCGAACGCGGCAGCAAGCAGTGATCTCGCGGTAAGTGCCCGCCGCCGAGCGTCCGCGTGGGATTCTCTGCGGCGTGATGAACGAGGAGGCCGTGCCCAGGACGAGCCTGGGCAAGCGGGTGCTGACCTACGCGGCGACGGTGATCGTCGCCGCGATCGCGATCTACGGCCTCTCCGAGTTCCTGACCCCGGTGCAACCGCCGAAGCAGGGTGCCTGCGCGTTCCTCACCGGCAACCCGAAGGACGGCCGCTACCAGGCCGTCGAGTGCGACGCCTCCACCGCGAACTTCGTGGCGCTGGGCACGGTCGCGAAGTCGGCGGCGTGCCCCGACGCGAGCGCGTGGGACTGGGTGCCCTCGCGGGGCATCGACCCGAACGTCCGGTTCTGCTTCGCCCCGCTCTACGCGGAGGGCGAGTGCTACCGCGACGCCAGGTCCGGCTACGACCTCACCACCGCCGACTGCGCCGACCAGAACGCGTTCCGGGTGAACAAGATCAGCAGGGACGTGCCGGCGCCCGCCTGCGGGCCGGGGGAGAAGACCCTCGCCTACCCCGCGGTGAAGCTGACCTACTGCCTCGGTCGCCGATAGCGATCGCCCGACTACCAAGCGGCCGTAACGTTTCCGTAAAGCCCCGGCGGATTCCTCGCCTGCGTGGCAACCTCATCCTCCGGCCGTGCCGGGGGGCGTGGGCTGTTCGGCGCAGGCGTGCGCACGCGAATGGACCGGCCTGTCAGGCATCCCGAAACCGGAGCCCGTCCCGACGGCTCCGGTTTCGCCGTCTTTCGCAAGTCCCATCGGAGAGGAATCCAGTGACCACCCCCAACTACCCGCAGCAGCCAGGGCCGTACGGCCCGCCTCCCGGTGGGCAGCCGCAGCAGCCGTACGGTCAGCAGCCCAACCCGTACGCGCCGCCGCAGGGACAGCCGGGTCAGCCCGGCCCGTACGGTCCGCCTCCCGGTGACCCGTACGGCCCGCCGCCCGGCGGTCAGATGCCGCCCGGCCAGCCCATGCCGTACGCGCCGCCGCCCAAGAAGAGCGGCGCCGGCAAGGCCATCGGCTCGATCGTCGGCATCGTCGTGCTGGTGGGCGTCGGCATCCTGGTGAAGGTCCTGATCAGCGGTGGCCTGAGCGCCATCACCGAGCCGTCGGCCAAGGCGGGCGACTGCGCGAGCGTCACGGGCACGACGATCAGCCCGAAGTACAAGAAGGTCGACTGCGGTGCGGCGGAGGCGAACTACTTCGTCGCCAAGGCCTCGAACAACACCTCGGAGGCCTGCCCCAGCCAGGACTACGCCGAGTACACCGAGAAGGGCCGCCGCGGCTCCGGCATGAAGCTCTGCCTCGTCGAGAAGCTCGAGGAGGGCAAGTGCTACGAGGAGGAGCTCGTCAAGATCAACATGGAGGGCATGAAGGTCGTCGACTGCTCGAAGGGCGCCAACGAGGTCGTCGTCCAGAAGGTCGTCAAGATCGAAAAGATGGTCAAGGCCGCGACCGCCGAATGCGGTGAGGCGACCGCCGTTTCGTACGCGGAACCGGCGCCGGGAATCACCTACTGCGTGTCGGCCGTGTCCGGGAAGTGAAAAAAGGCGGGCCGCCGAAAAAACGGCCCGCCTTTTTCATGTCCGGTGACAGCTAATTCGTGGTGCCCGGCGGCAACAGCTGCTGCACGTCGAGACGGCCGGACAGCACGTCCTCGGTGTCCATCATGTCGGCGACCCGCTGGAGCCGGATCGGGTTCAGCGACAGCGGGAACGTGCCCACGGACACGAGCGCCGCGGTCGGCTGGTCGACGTCCGCGTAGCTGGTCAGCGAGTCCTGCACGGCCAGCTTGTTGGCCTGCGCGCGCTGCTGGGCCTCGCGGAGCACGTCGCGGAACACCTTGAGCGTCTTGGGGTTCGCCTCGGCGAACTTCTTCGACGACGCGTAGCCGGACATCGGGAAGTCCAGTGTCGGGCCGCGCGCGGTGTCGGTGAGGATCTTCGCGCCGATGTCGCGCTGCGCCTTCGTGATGAACGGTTCGATCATGAACGCCGCGTCGACCTGGCCCGCCTTCAGCGCGGTCGCCATGTCGGCGAACGGCATCGGCTTGAACCTGATCTTGCCCTTCTCGACCGCGGCCGTGTCCAGCACGGCACGCGTGGTCAGCGCGCCGATGTCGGTCTCGCTGTTCACCGCGATGGTCGGGTTCGGCTTCTTGCCGGGGTCGTCGTAGTCCGACGTCGCGGACGTGACCAGTGCCATCGAGTTCGGGCCTGCCTGGTAGGCCTCGCCCTGCAGCTGCAGCTCGGTGCCCTCGGCAACGGAGCGGAAGAGGCTGACGTGCGTGGCCCACGTGATGTCCAGCGTGGTGTCCAGCTGCTTGATGGCCTCGGCCTCGCTGGGTTGCGTGACCAGGTTGACCTGCAAGCCGGCCTTCTCGAACAGCTTCTCGGTCAGCGCGATCCGCAGCGGGGCGACGTCGACGACCGGCAGCACGCCGATGCGCAGGATGTTGCGCTCCACGTCCGCAGTGCCGCTGTTCGACGAACTTCCGAACACGCTGCAGCTCGCGGTCAGAACACACGTGATGAGCACTGCGACAAGTCGCAGAGCTTTGGCTCGGGTAGCCATGGCACCTCTCGCCGGTAGGCCTTGAGTAGCATCGAGTTGATCAGTGAGTGTCGCCACAGGCCAGGTGGTCCGCTGTCCGAACTGCGCGTTCGGACGGACATGAGGCATGCCGACGACCGGGGATGTTAACCACCTGAACGTATGAAAGGACACCCCATCTCGATACGGTGAGTGCTTCTGGAGACTTCCCCCGAGGAGGGGGTGGCCATTACGCTCCCCGCCGGGTGGCACAGGTCGTAGTAGACCGACGTGTCTTCAGACGGGGTAGGTCGCCTCACCGGGCGAACAACCTCTGTGCTGCAATTCGGCCCGTTTGACGAGTCCATGCTCGGTCCTGGGGAGAGACCGGGACACTGCTGCTGGAAGAGGAAGCCCAGAGTGGCCCGACGTGAGAGAGGTCCCAGCCAGTTTGGCGTGGGTGACACCACACGCTCCGAAAGGCCCGAATCGGGTGACGGACTGGCTGCGCTGGGTGACGGCACGATGAATGTGACACCGAACGCGGTGAAAGCAGACGTCGCGGCCGGACCCGGTTCAGGACCTGCCCGGTCTGCGGGGTGGCGGCTGCGCAACTGGCGGTTGCGGACCAAGCTGCTAGCCGTTCTGCTCATCCCGACGGTCTGTGCGCTCGTCCTGGGTGGTCTGCGCGTGCGCACCGACCTCCAGGCGGCGACGGAGCTCAACAACCTCGCGAACCAGATCCGCCTGGAGACCGCGGTCGCGGACCTGGTGCAGCAGCTTCAGCGCGAGCGCGACCTGTCGGTCAGCTACGTCGCGTCGAACAAGAAGGTCGACCGGGTCGTCCTGGAGCGCCAGCTGCGCCGGGTGAACGACACCAGCGAGGCCTTCAGCAACAAGATCGCCGAACTGAGCTCCGACCTGAACCCGGCGGCCGTCGAACGCTTCCAGGTCGCGTTCAACCAGCTCAACCGCCTGAACAGCCTCCGCAACTCGGTGCGCGACACGCAGTACCCCGCCGAGGCCGTCCAGCGCACCTACTCGGAGTCGATCGAGACGCTCATCAACCTCGGTGAGCAGACGATCTCCGAGATCAACGACCCCGAGCTGGTGCGACTGCACCTGACCACGAACGCCATCGCGCGGATCAAGGAGCAGGAGTCGCTCAAGCGGGCGATTCTGCTCGACGTCTTCCAGCGCAAGGCGTTCACGCCGTCCCAGCTGCGCGCCCTGCAGTCCGCCGACGCCGAGCTGGCGGCCGCCCGCAACGACTTCCGCAAGTCCGCGACGCCCGAACAGGCGAAGATCTACGACGACACCGTCACCGGTCTCATCGTCGACACCGCGAACGACATGCAGGAATCGGCGATCAACCAGCAGGCCGGCAAGAAGGACTTCACGCAGCTGACGTCCGAGAAGTGGGACATCGCCGCCACGCTGACGGTCAACCTGACCCGTGACGTCGAGAACCTGCTGGTCGAGCAGCTGCAGAACAAGACCGACAGCCTCGCCGGCGCCACCAGGACCCAGGCGTACCTCGCGTCCGCCCTGGTCCTCGCGTTCCTCGCGCTCGCGCTGGTGATGGCGCTGTTCGTCGCCCGCTCGATCCTCAACCCGCTGCGCACGCTGCGCCGCACCGCCCTCGACGTCGCCGACCACGGTCTCCCGGACGCGGTCGAGCGGATCCTCGCGGACCCGAACCCGGAGGACGCGGCCAAGACCGCCGTCGAGCCGGTGCCGGTGCACACGCGTGAAGAGGTCGGTCAGGTGGCGCGCGCGTTCGACGCGGTGCACGGTGAAGCGGTGCGACTGGCCGCCCAGCAGGCCCTCCTGCGTGACAACGTCAACGCGATGTTCGTCAACCTGTCGCGTCGTTCGCAGGCCCTGGTCGAACGCCAGCTGAACCTGATCGACCGGCTGGAGCAGGACGAGCAGGACCCGGACCAGCTGGCCTCGCTGTTCGAGCTGGACCACCTCGCCACCCGCATGCGCCGCAACTCGGAGAACCTGCTGGTTCTCTCGGGCACGGACCTCTCGCGGCGGCTCACCAGGCCCGTCCCGGCCGCCGAGGTCCTCGGCGCCGCGGTCTCCGAGGTCGAGCAGTACGCCCGCGTGCAGGTCGGCCAGACCCCGGACCTCACCGTCCAGGGCCGCGCGGTCAACGACCTCGTGCACCTCATCGCCGAGCTGCTGGACAACGCCACGGCGTTCTCCGACCCGGTCACCAAGGTCACCGTTCGCACGGCCAAGACCCGCAAGGGCGAGCTGGCGATCGAGATCCAGGACCGCGGCGTGGGCATGGGCGACCAGGAAATCCTCGACGCCAACGAGCGGCTGGCCGACCCGCCGGACGTCGACGTCGCGGTCTCCCGCCGAATGGGCCTGTACGTGGTCGCGCGGCTGGCCAAGCGCCACGACATCAAGGTCCGCCTGCGCGGCAACGAGGACATCGAGGGCGGCACGACCGCACTCGTCATCGTCCCGGAGACGCTCGTCGCGGCACCCGGTGCCGCGACCTCGACCCCTCCGTCCGGTTCCGGGTCGCTGGCCTCGGCGTTCGGCATGTCGGCGCCCGCGCAGACCGGCACCGAGCTCACCACCGAGATCGGCACGACGGCCACCAGGGCGAGCGGCATCGCGGGCGCGTTCGGCGGTGCCACCGGCGCCGTGCCGCGCATCGACGAGTCGAGCCCGAGCATCCCGGTCAGCTTCGTCCCGAGCCCGCTCACCGACACCGGTGCGGGCGCGACGGCGGTCCCCGTCTACAACGAGACGTCCGCCCACGACGAGGTTCCGGCGCAGGACTCGACGCCGTCCGAGCGGTGGCGGCGCGACCAGCTGGCGGCCGTGGAGCCGGAGGGCTCCTTCGGCGAACCGACCCTCTTCACGGCCTACGAGGACCGGCACGAAGAGGACGGCGAGATCTCCTTCGAGCCCGGCTACGAGACCACGCAGTTCGTGCCGATCCCCCCGATCGACGCGGAACCGGCCTCCAGCAACGGTGTCTCGCGGGCCCCGGTCGACACCGAGCTCGCGCACCGCAACGGCACCTCGGAGGCCTCCCGCAAGCAGGTCGAGCACGACCTGGACGCACCGACCGAGCGCCTGCCGATCTACGAGGCGGTGCTGTCGCAGTGGTTCCAGGCCGTCGGCAGCGAGACGTCCGCGTCCACGGCGGCGCCGGTCCCACCGGCCGCCGAGAGCCCGGAACCCGCGCAGGCCAACGGACGGGCCGAGTCCAGGCCGGGTGGCCTGGGCATGGACAAGGCGGACAAGTCCGGCGTCGACTACATCGACGAGCCGGTGACGACCCCTCCGCTCTCGGACGGGCCCGAGCCGGAACTGCCGACCCGCACCCCGAAGCCCGTCCCGGCGGTGGCACCCACCACCACGTCGGCAGCCGGCCTGCCCGTGCGCCAACCGCGCTCCAGGGTGAAGCAGGCGGTCGAGGAAGAAGTGACCGCACCCGCCGAGCAGGAGCGAGTTGTGGAACCGGAGCCCGTTGTGGAGGAGACTCCAGCGGCGGCACCCACTTCCGAGTCGGCTTGGCAATCGCCTGCCGACGAGGGATGGCAGGCGGCTCAGGCGTTGTTGAACAAGACGCCGGAGTCGAAGACAGCGGCAGGATTGCCGAAACGGACACCGAAGGCCCAACTCGTGCCAGGATCTGCGGCACCCAAGCCGCAGGCCGTGACACAGACCGCGCAGCGGCCCCCGCTGCCGCCACGCTCCGCTGACGCGGTGCGCGGACGGATGTCGAGCCTTCAGAGTGGTGTCCGGCGAGGCCGGCACGCATTGATCGAGGCATACGCTGGTGACCAGTCGAGCCGGCAGAACGAGGAGCAGGAGTGACGACCGCAGCGCAGCCAGGCAGCTTTGGTTGGCTTATCACCGACTTCGTGCGGAGGGTGCCCGGCGTGGCACATTCCGTCGTGGTGTCCGCGGACGGGCTGTTGCTCGCGGGGTCCCAGGGCCTGCCCAGGGACCGTGCAGAGCAGCTCTCCGCTGTCGCGTCCGGGCTGGTCAGCCTCACACAGGGTGCTGCCCGCTGCTTCGAGGCAGGCGGGGTCAACCAGACCGTGGTCGAGATGGAGCGGGGCTACCTGTTCCTCATGTCGATCAGTGACGGTTCGTGCCTCGCCGTCCTGGCGGCACCAAACTGTGACATCGGCCTGGTGGCCTACGAGATGACGCTTTTGGTGGAGAGAGTCGGTCAACAACTCACCCCTGAGCTGCGCGCGCAGCTTCAGGGCGTGGTCCGTCGCTAGACCTCACTGGCAGTTCAGGGGTGAGAAGAGATGGCTGGAAGATCTGGCGCTAGAGGCCGGGGCTTCGGTAGGAACTTCAACTACCAGGAGTGGGCCGCTGGTGGGTTCCAGTTCGACGAGCCTGACGCGATTCCCCAAGAACCAGAGGAAGCCGAGGACGCACCCCACGATGAGCGGGTTACAGGGCAAGGGCTAGGCGATATGTCTCAGCGTGAGGTGGATGACTCGTCGTCGTATCCGTACGACGACGTGCCGAACCGGTTCGACATCGACGGCTACGGCACCGGGTTGTTCGGTGGCCCCGGTGCGGACCTCTTCGGCCAGCACGAGATGCCGGATGCCGTACCGGAACAGCTGCCGTACACCACCGGCCCCCAGCCGGTGTACACCACCGGTGCACAGCCGGCGTACAGCACCGGTGCGCAGCCTGTGGTGCGTCCGGAGGAGAATTCTTCTGCGGACTCGGGTTCACTGGTGCGGCCTTACACGCGCACCGGTGGACGCACACGGCCCGACTACGACCTCGCCATCGAGGCGCTGATCTCGACGAGCGAGCGCGGCCTGGAACGGGACGCCGCGGTGCTTCCCGAGCACAGGTCGATCTGCGGGCTGTGTGTGGACACTCGGTCGGTGGCCGAGGTCGCGGCACTCCTACGCTTGCCTCTTGGCGTCGTGCGGGTGTTGATCGGCGACATGGCAAGCATGGGATTGGTTTTGATTCACCAGGGCGGTCTGGTCGTGGGGGACCGGCCTTCCATGGAATTCCTGGAGAGGGTGCTCAGTGGGCTTCGCAGGCTCTAGTCCCCAGGGCGCCGAGGGCGCACGGAAGCCGACGACCTCCGCCAAGATCGTGGTGGCGGGTGGCTTCGGTGTTGGCAAGACGACGTTCGTCGGCTCGGTGTCCGAGATCGTCCCGTTGACCACCGAGGCGGTGATGACCGAGGCCAGTGCGGGGGTGGACGACCTCTCCGCCACGCCGAACAAGGTCACCACGACGGTCGCGATGGACTTCGGCCGCGTGTCGCTCGACAGCGACCTGATCCTGTACCTCTTCGGTACGCCGGGTCAGCACCGGTTCTGGTTCATGTGGGACGACCTGGTGCGGGGTGCCATCGGCGCCATCGTGCTGGTCGACACCCGCAGGCTGGCGGACGCGTTCGCGTCGATCGACTTCTTCGACGACCGGCAGCTGCCGTACGTCGTGGGCGTCAACTGCTTCGACGGCCTCCTGCACCACAGGCTGGAGGACGTGCGTGAGGCGTTGACGATCGACGAGTCGGTGCCGATCGTGACGTGTGACGCCCGGAACCGGCAGTCGACGAAGCAGACGCTCATCACACTGGTGGAGCACGCGATGCGCCAGTGGATGTCCGTCCGCGCCGGCTGACACCCCTTCGCCGGGACAACCGCAGAACGTGCGACGAGGCGAGCGCCACCTTCGGGTGCGGCGCTCGCCTCGTCGTTGCGGTCTGATCAGATCTGGGTTGCCTCCGTCGTGATGACCTCCTTCCGGCACCGCGTGCGGCTCGTCAGATGTGGAGCTGGACCAGGTTCGGCAGCAGGCAGACGCTGAGGATGCCCAGGGCCGTGATGTTGGGGCAGCCCGACGGGGCGGCTTCGTCGTCGTCGCCTTCGTCGTCACCCTTGGGCTCGTCGGTCACCGTCACCGTTTCGTCGGTGACCGTGACGGCGGACTCGAGGACCGGTGCGGTCTCGGGTGCGGCCTGCGGTGCGGCCGCTGGTGCCGCCACTTCGGCAACGGGCGGTGGCGCGGCAACGGCGGGAGCCGCCGGTGGCGGCGCGGCCTCGACCTCCTTGACCGCCTGGACGTGCGCGGCGCCCATGTTCACGCCGGGGATCTGACCGGAGTGGATGGCTTCCTTCATCGCGGCCGCCATGTCGAGCGCGGCCTGTGCGCCGGCGTTGACGTCGAAGCCCTCGCCGGTGGACAGCGGGACGTTCAGGGTGCCCAGGCTGACCGGCACCGAGTCGACGTTGTTGTTGCTGAGACCGATCGTGACGTTGACGTTGTTGTCTTCCAGGGCCTGGATGATCGGTTCGGCCTGAGCTGTTCCGGTTGTGAACGGCAGGGCGAATGCCAGTGCCGTTGCGGTGAGGACGGCTCTACGCGCCCACCGGGTGATGGCCATTTGCGCTGCTCCTCCTTCGTCGAGCGAGCGTCGTGAAACGCTCACGCCACTCGACGCTAGGTCGCGCTCTGGCCACGCAAGGGTGGACGTGCGGTTCGACCGGGGGATGACGGTCGGTCAGTCCTCGTCAACCAATGCGGCGGACGTGATGCGATGAAGGGGGAACCTCAGCACCTCTCCGTAGCTGTGGTCGTAGCCTTCGAGGACACCCCCGCCGACCACGTGCGGCTCGACCACGCGCTGTGCGGCCGTGCCGTGCGAGTCGACGAACCCGACCAGCACTCTCCGTCGCGCCCGCGCGGCCTGCTGGAGCAACGACAGGGTGGCGGACGGCCCGGCGCCGAGGTGTCCGGGGACGGCCACGCGTTCACCCCGTGGTGTCGCGGCGGCACGATCACCCGCGCGGACCAGCCGGACGAGTTCACCCAACCGTTCGTCGGCGGGCACGGCGGGTGACGCCACTTTTCGGGCGGTCCGCTGCCGCGGCGTGGTCCGGCGGCCGCCCGGTCGCAGGTCGAGGACCTGGCCGTCCGGGCCCTCCGCCGCCGGGGCGAACCCGGCCGAGCGCAGCCCGTCCAGCACGTCCGCCAGCGGCAGCGGGCTGACCAGCACCGTCGGTGCGATCCGGCGCAGCTCCAGCCGAGCGGCCTCGGGGTGCGCGAGGACCTCGCTGATCAGCACCGGGTCGTCGCACCGCAGGAACGAACCGGCAGCGCCGCCGCGCAGCCTCCCATGGCGCCGTGCGGCGTCGTCGATCAGGTAGGTCAACGACTGCGGAACGGGCGTGCGTGAGCGGATCTTGAACAGTTCGTGCAGCTCGTCGGCGGTGCGCCCGGCGTCGAGGGCGCGGCGGACCGTGGCCTCGCTGATCCGGTAGACGGTCGCGCTGCCCGCCGACTCGACGTCCGCGACGAGCGCCATCTCGTCCGCGAGCTCGGGCTCGAGCCTGCCTGGCGCGACGACGGTGAGGTCGGCCTGCACCAGCACGTGGTCGAGCGGCGCCGGCAAGGCGTCCCCGAGCGACTTGGCGGCGTGGCCGGGACCCTCGTCGAGCAGCACGCGGCCCGCGCTGGTGATCGCGCCGAGGGCGAGCACGCCGACCGCGGTGCCCTCCTCGACCGTCCAGCGCACCAGCTCGTCGCGCTGCCGCCCGCCCCGGCGCGGCGCCCGCCAGCCGAGCAGCGCGGCCAGGTCGGCGGGGTCCGCGATCGCCGTGCCCTTGCCGAACGCGGCCAGCGCCTCCAGGACCCAGCGACGGTCGCGGGGTGCCTGCGCACGGCGGATCTCGTCCGCGAGCGGGGTGAAGAGCCTGTCCTTCTCGTCGCGCCGGCCGACCAGCGCGGGCAGCCGCGGCAGCTCCAGCCAGGCGTGCGCGAGCGTGGCCCAGCGGACCTCGGCGGTCGCGGCGAGCCACACGTCGGCCTTCGTCGTCGGCACCCACTCCGGCTCGGCGGCCTCGGTGTTCGCGGCCAGGTCGGCGCCGACGACCAGCTCGATCAGCAGCGCGGCGCGGCGTTCGTCGACGTCGAGGTCCTTGGCGGTCTTGCGCAGCTCGCGCACGCCCAGGCCACCGGTCCGCAGCACCGGTGGCGGTTCGGCCGACCAGCTCGTGATCAGGTTCTCGACGTGCCGGACGAGCTCCAGCGCCTCGCCGCCGCCGGTGGCGTCGATGCTTGACTGCTGGAGGGTGCTCGTCTTCGGCTTCGGTTCGGCGACCTGGATCGGGCCGAGTGGTTTGTCACCGCGGAACTGCAGCGCGATCTCTCGTGGCAGCTCAACGGTGCCGGGATCGCGCCGCAGCAGCAGACCGCGGGCGAGGAGCCGTTGGACGGGCGTCTCCGCCTTGTCGAGCGGCACGACCCGTGAGGCGTCCTTGGTGTCACCGATGGGCGGCCCGGCGGCGAGCTTCTGCAGCACCCGCTGCTCGCCCTCGGTGATGCCCTGCAGGTCGTACGTCTGCCCGGTCGCGCGTCCGAGCCCGCCGGGATACGTGCCGAACGCCTCCCGCGTGACCGGAGGGACCGACAACGCGTCGTCGTCACCCCACACCAGCGCGAGGGACCTCAGCTTCGCCAGGGCCTGCTTGAGCGGCTTCGGCTTCACGTCCGGCCCGAGCACCGCGCCGAGTGTGGGCAACGCCACGGGCTCGGTGTCCGCACCCTGCACGACCAGGCCTTCGAGCACGGCCAGCGTGAACGTGTCGAGGTCCTCGCAGGCACGCGCGATCGACGCCCTGGTGCCGACCCGTGTCGCGAGCACGGACATATCGGCAGGTGGCGGTGTTGCCAGGTCAGGACGCGCGCGCAGCAGTGCCACGAGAGCGGCGTCGTCCCGGGCGCGCAGCCAGTCGGCGAGTGTGATGCCGGACATTCTCACCACGGTATATGGGCCGCTGGAGATCTCATCGTGCTCTGTCACACTTGTGCGCGTCATTGGGCACCACCGAGGAGGAGAACGTGGCGAAAGGACGCCCTGGACGGGTCGACCCGCACTGGCCGGAAGGCCCGGACGGCGGCCACCCCGTCACCGAACTGACCAGCGACTCGCAGGGTGCGCTCTCCCCGTTCGGCTCGGTGACGTTCCCGCTGCCGGTCGAGGACCTCGGCTACACGCACCCGGTCACCGAGATCAACAAGTCCTGACCCCCTGCTTGCTTTGTCGCACGCGGGGCCCTTTCGTGTGGTCAGAGTGAACGAAAGCTCCCCGCGTGCACATTGTCAGGGCGGTCTTAAGAGTGTCGAGTCGGATGAGTACCGCAAAGAAGCCGGGGATAGGCTCTCTTCCCGCTTGAGCTGCACTTCGTGGGAGGAAGACGATGCCGGTCCCCGGCCCTGGTTACTCGATCACCGTTCGCCTGGAGGCGCCGCCGTCAGCGAGCGCCGCGGGTGACCTCACGACGGCCGTCGGCCGCGCGGGCGGGGTGATCACGGCGTTCGACGTCGTGGAGTCGCACAACGACCGCGTCGTCATCGACCTCACCTGCAACGCCCTTTCCGCGAACCACGCGAAGGACATCACCGACACCCTGGAGACGTTGCCCGGCATCGTCGTCCGCAAGGTGTCGGACCGCACGTTCCTCGTGCACCTCGGCGGCAAGATCGAGATCTCCTCGAAGGTGCCGCTGCGCAACCGCGACGACCTCTCCCGCGCGTACACGCCCGGTGTGGCGCGTGTGTGTGAGGCGATCGCCAAGAACCCGGACGACGCGCGCCGCCTGACGATCAAGCGCAACACCGTCGCCGTGGTCACCGACGGTTCGGCCGTGCTGGGCCTGGGCAACCTCGGTCCCGCCGCCGCGCTGCCGGTGATGGAGGGCAAGGCGGCCCTGTTCAAGAAGTTCGCGGGCGTCGACGCCTGGCCGGTCTGCCTGGACACCCAGGACACCGAGGAGATCATCCGCGCGGTCGAGCTCATCGCTCCCGTGTACGGCGGCATCAACCTCGAGGACATCTCCGCGCCGCGCTGCTTCGAGATCGAGGCCCGCCTGCGCGAGAAGCTCGACATCCCGGTCTTCCACGACGACCAGCACGGCACGGCGATCGTCGTCGTCGCGGCGCTGCGCAACGCCCTGCGCGTCGTCGGCAAGGACATCAAGGACTGCCGCATCACGGTCTGCGGCGTCGGCGCGGCCGGTTCCGCGATCATCCGCCTGCTGCTGGCGCAGGAGCCCGGCGACATCATCGCCGTGGACGTCGACGGCATCGTGCACCGCGACCGCCCCGGCCTGGACTCGAACCTCAAGTCCATCGCCGCGTCGACCAACAAGGACAACCAGTCCGGCCGCCTGCACGACGCCCTGGTCGGCTCCGACGTGTTCATCGGCGTCTCCGCGCCCAACCTGTTCGGTGCGGAGCAGGTCGCGACCATGGCCAAGGACGCCATCGTGTTCGCCCTGGCCAACCCGGACCCGGAGATCGACCCGATGGAGGCCCAGCAGCACGCCGCCGTCGTGGCGACCGGCCGCTCGGACTTCCCGAACCAGATCAACAACGTGCTGGCGTTCCCCGGCGTGTTCCGCGGCCTGCTGGACGCGCACGCCCGCACCATCACCGACGCGATGCTGCTGGCCGCCGCGCAGGCCATCGCCGACGTGGTGGACGGCGACCGCCTGAACGCGTCGTTCATCGTCCCGTCGGTCTTCGACAACACGGTTGCTCCGGCCGTGGCGGAAGCAGTCCGCAAGGCGGCGACTTCGTAAGGGATTTCGGCACGGGCCGCGCACTGTGGGCAGGCATACGATCGCCGTATGACCAAGCAGTTCACCCACCTGGACTCACAAGGCGCGGCCCGCATGGTCGACGTCTCAGGCAAGGAGCAGACCACCCGGACGGCCGTGGCCACCGGAATCCTGCACACGACCGCCGAGGTGGTTGCGCTGCTGGGCACCGACGACCTGCCCAAGGGCGACGCCCTGGCCACGGCCCGCATCGCGGGCATCATGGCCGCGAAGCGCACCTGGGAGCTCGTGCCGTTGTGCCACCCGATCTCGCTGTCGTCGGTGGTGGTGGACCTGGCCCTGGCCTCGGACTCGGTCCTGATCACGGCCACGGTCCGCACCACCGACCGCACCGGCGTGGAGATGGAAGCCCTCACCGCCGTCTCCGTGGCGGGCCTGACCCTGCACGACATGGTGAAGTCCGTGGACCCGGCCGCCACCCTGGACGCCGTCCGCGTCGAACGCAAGGAAGGCGGCAAGTCGGGCCTGTGGGAGCGTCCGTGAAGGCAGTGGTCGTCACCGCCTCCAACCGAGCCGCCGCCGGCGTCTACCCCGACCGCAGCGGCCCCTTGATCGTCTCCTGGCTGCAGGACCGCGGCTTCGAGGTCTCGGACCCGGTGGTCGTGCCGGACGGTGATCCGGTCCGCGAGGCACTGGTCTCCGCCGTCGCGTCGGGTGCGGACCTCGTCCTCACCACCGGCGGCACCGGCATCAACCCGACCGACCGCACCCCGGAAGCCACCCGGTCAGTCCTGGACTACGAGGTCCCAGGCCTGGCCGACGCCATCCGCATGTCCGGCTGGCCGCGCGTCCCCGGCTCGGTCCTCTCCCGAGGCGTCGCCGGTGTCGCGGGCAGAACCCTGATCGTCAACCTGCCGGGCTCGACGGGCGGCGTCCGAGACGGCCTGGACGTCCTGGCCACCGTCGTGGAGCATGCCCTGGACCAGTTGCGCGGAGGTGACCACAAATGAGTGTCGTGCTGAGGGCGGTCGTGACCGAGGACCCCCTCTCGGTGGAAGAACACGCGGCCCTGGTGACCTCGGACCGAGCAGGCGCCGTGGTCACCTTCTCCGGCGTGGTCCGGGACCACGACGGCGGCCGCTCGGTCCTGGAGCTGGAATACCACTCGCACCCGTCCGCCGGGGACGTGGTGGCCGAGGTGGTCGCCTCCCTGGCCGACCGCTACTCCGGCGTGCACGGCATCGCCGTCTCCCACCGCGTGGGTCCGCTGAAGATCGGCGACGTGGCCCTGGCCTGCGCCGTGGCCGCCGAGCACCGCAAGGAGGCCTTCTCGCTGTGCGCAGACCTCGTCGACGAGGTCAAAGCCCGCCTTCCGGTGTGGAAGCGCCAGGTCTTCTCGGACGGCAACGACGAGTGGGTCAACTGCCCCTGACACCCGAAAACGCAGGCAGGGACCTCACCGCCGGGGGGTAGCGGTGAGATCCCTGGTTCCTGCGTCAGCCCGAGAACGGGCCGACCACGATCAGATCAGGATCTTGGCGCCCGGGAAGATCAGGTCCGGGTTCGTGAGGAAGTCCTTGTTCTTCTCCACGATGGCCTGCCAGCCGCCGGCGACCTTGTTCTCGTCGGCGATCTTCGACAGGGTGTCGCCCGGCTTGATCTCGTAGTTGCCGTTCGGGTTCGAGGTCGAACCGGCGAGGACGACAGCCGGCGCCTGCTGCACCGGCGCGGCGGCCTGGCGCTGCTGCGGCTGCGCCTTGCGCTGCGGCTGGGCCTGCTTCGGGGCCGGCGCGGTCTTGCCCACGTAGGCGCCGACGCGCTGGCTGCAGACCGGCCACGCCCTGGCGCCCTGCGTGCGGAGCACGTTCTCTGCGACGCGGATCTGCTCCTCGCGGGAGGCGTTGGCCGGGTTGCCAGTACCGCCGTTGGCGTTCCAGGTGCCCTGCGTGAACTGCAGGCCGCCGTAGAAGCCGTTGCCGGTGTTGGCACCCCAGTTGCCACTGGCCTCGCACTGTGCGAGTGCGTCCCAGTCCATTCCAGGGGCGGCGTTGGCGGTGCCAACGGCCAGGCCCAGAGGGGCGCCGGCGATGATGCCGACAGCCGCGACCTTGGCGATAGTGCGAGCGGCGGAACCCTGCTTGCCCTGCTTGCCTCGGTTGAAAGCCATGTGCCTCTCGGTCCACCGCACCTGCGGTCAGGGACTCGGGTTCGGGGCCCGGTACGTCCCTGCGTCCCAGTCCGGCGGTGTCTCTCGCTCGGGGTTGTTCCGGAGAACCCTCGGACTGGGTTCGGTGCTCGGTTCTCCGGTCTAGCTCGTGGCCGGTCGGGGCCAGCCGAGGAGCGACGGTACGTAACCGACGGCGGGCCCACCAAACGTCTGGCTGTGTGAGGCGCATCACAGTAACGTTTTGGAACGTTGTGCAGAGCCTACAAAACAGCAGCTCAGACCCGTCGTTATCGGTCCGTTTCCATTCTGAGATCGGTCGAGATCTATCACGCAAAGTGAGGCGTGGCTCACGCGCGTTGGGCCATCGGGGACACGCCCCTCACGGTCGAGGGACGCTCCCGCGACTACCGTTCGACCGGGGGACAACGACACGAGAAACCCGAAAGCGGCAGATGACCAAGATCGACGTGTTGCGCGCCGCGCTCGCGGCGAGGCCCGGCCAGCCGGTGTCGTTCGACGAGCTGATCGAGGCCGTCTGGGGGGACGACCGGCCGTCGAACCCGCGGGGTGCGTTGCGCAATCTCGTGCAACGGCTGCGCGTGACCGACCAGGTGATCACCGAACCGTCCGGCTACCGGCTCGTGCCGCGCAAGCCGGGGCCCCGCCAGCTGCCCGCGGACCTCCCGGACTTCGTCGGCCGCACGACCGAGATCGAGGCCGCGCTCGACTCGGCCGCGCCGGTGCTCGCGATCACCGGTCCGCCCGGTGTCGGCAAGACGTCGCTGGCGGTCCACCTCGCGCACCGGTTGAGCGAGCGGTTTCCCGACGGCCAGCTCTACGTGAACCTCCGCGCCTTCTCTCCGGGCGCGCCCGTCACGCCGGAACAGGCCGTGGCGCGGTTCCTGCGTGCGCTCGGTGCCGCGGACGTCCCGGTCGACCTGGCCGCGCAAACGGAGCTGTACCGGCGGATGACCGCGGACCTCGCGGTGCTGGTCGTGATCGACAACGCCACCCGCGAGCTGATCGGCCCGCTGCTGCCGGCCGGACCCTCGTGCCGGGTGATCGTCACCAGCCGGACCGACCTGCCGGAGCACGAGCAGCTCAAGGTCGACGTCTTCGACGACGGCGAGGCGCAGGACCTGTTGGCGCACCTGCGCATCGGCGGCAGCCGGTTCGAGCGGGCCGAGCTCGCCAGGCTCTGCGGGCACCTGCCGCTGGCGCTGCGCATCGCCGCCGCGAACGTCACCGAGGGCCACCTGCCCGACTACCTCACCGAGCTGCGCGGCGACGATCGGCTGGGCGCGCTGGAGATCGAGGGCGACGCGGCGGTGTGGGCGACCTTCGAGCTGTCCTACCGCGCGCAGTCCGCGACCGCGCGGCGGTTGTTCCGGTTGCTCGGGCACGTGCCGGGCCCGGACTTCGGGGCCGCGGGCGCGACGGCGTTGCTCGGCGAGGACGCGACGGCGGCGCTCGGGCAGCTGGTCGACGCGAACCTCGTGCACCGTGCGGGGGACCGGTACTCGCTGCACGACCTGCTCCGCATCTACGCGATGCGGCTCGGCACCGCCGAGCTCGGCCGCCTGTACGACTACTACCTGGTCAACGCGGACGCGGCCGGCCGTGCGCTGCACCCGGAGTTCCGCCGGCTGCCGCTGCCCCCGATCGCCGACGGCGTGCCCCGGCACGACCTCGGCGCCACGCCGGAGGCCCTCGCGTGGCTCGACGCGGAACGGGCCGGTGTCGTGGCCGCGGTCTTCGCGACGCCCGGCGAACCGGTGGCCTGGCTGCTCGCGGACGCCATGCGGGCCTACTTCTACTTCCACAGCCACCTGGTCGACTGGGTCGCCACGGCGCAGATCGGGCTGCGTGCCGCACGCCTGCACCGGGACCGCACCGCAGAGGCCGCCATGCGCGGCTCGCTCGGCCTCGCGCACTGGCGCGGCGGTCAGTTCGCCGAGGCGCTGGCCGAGTTCGAACAGGGCGTGGAGCTGGCCCGCGAGCTCGGTGACGACCAGGCGCTGGGCGCGCTGCTGATCAACCTCGGCATCGTGAACTGGGAGTACGGCAGGCTCACCGCGGCCGCCGACGCCCTGCGCGAGTCGGTGCGGATCCTCGGCGAGATCCCGCCCGCGCTGTTCAACCTCAGCGGCATCCACATGGATCTCGGGCCCCTCGACGTCGCCATGTCGTACGCGCGGGACGTCGCGCGGCTCTCGGCCGAGCAGGGCATCCCGGTGGGGGAGGCGTTCGCCATCGGGCATCTCGCCGACGGCCACCTCCTCACCGGCGACGCCGAACGGGCCGCCGAGCAGCTGGACGCGCTCGAGGTGCGGCTCGCCGACCCGACGCTGGGACCCGTGTTCATCACCCGCATGCTCGACACGCGGGGGTTGGTGGAGCTGGAACGCGGCCGGTACGCCGACGCGGCCGACCACGCGCTTCGATCGCTGCAACTGGCGGTCGGGAGCGATGACCCGAAGTCCGAGGCGGACGCGCACAACACGCTCGGCCTCGTGGCGTGCGCGCAGGGCAGGGCCGAAGAAGCGGTGGAGCACCACCAGCAGGGGCTCATGCTCAGCCGCAAGGTCGGTTTCCTGCGGGGCGAGGTCGACGCGCTGACCGGCCTCGCCGCGGCCCAGCGTGCGCTCGGGCACCTCACCGACGCGTTCGAGCGCGCCGTCGAGGCCGTGACGGCCGCGGAGCGCGGACAGCTGCGGGTGCGGCTGGTGCCCGCGCTGGCCGAGCTCGCCGAGGTGCACCGAGCCGTGGGCGACGAGGCGGAAGCCGAGCGGTGCCGGCTGCGCGGACTGGAGCTGGCCCGGGAGACCGGGCGGAGGGGCTGGGAACGGAGGCTGGCCGGGCCGCCCGCGAACGGCTGAGCCGGTTCTACGATCCCTCGTCATGACTGGGGAAACGCGGCTGGCCGCGTTGCACCGGGCGCTGGCCGCCCGCGCGGGCGAGCCCGTGCTGTTCACCGATCTCGTCCAGGCGGTCTGGGGCGACGACCCGCCGGCCAAACCACTTCCAGCCCTCCGCTCGCTGATGCGCCGCCTGCGGCGGTCCACCGAGGACGAGATCGTCACGGACGCGACCGCCTACCGGCTCCTGGTACGTGCGCCCGGTCCGTCCCAGCTGCCGGCCGACCTGCCGGACTTCGTCGGCAGGGAGGCGGAGCTCGCCGCGTTGTCCTCGGCGGACGCACCGGTCGTCGTGATCACCGGCCCGCCCGGCGTCGGCAAGACCGCGCTCGCGATCAAGCTCGCGCACCGCGTCCGCGACCGGTTCCCGGACGGTCAGCTGCACGTCGACCTGCGCGGGTTCGCGACGAGCCCGCCGGTCACCGTCGACCAGGCGCTCGGCCGGTTCCTGCGCGCACTCGGCGTGCCGCCGGAGCGGGTGCCGCTCGACCTCGACGAGCAGTTCGAGCTCTACCGGTCGAAGCTGCGCGGCCGCCGCGTGCTGGTGGTGCTGGACAACGCCACCGAACTGAGCCCGCTGGTGCCGGGCGTCGAGGGCTGCTCGGCGATCGTGACCAGCCGCAACGACCTGGCCGGCCAGGTCAGGCTGGACGTGCTGGCCGAGGAGGAAGCAGGCGCGCTGCTCGACCGGTTGAAGATCGGCGGGTCACCGGACGACCGCGCCGAGCTGATCAGGCTGTGCGCGCACCTGCCCCTGGCGCTGCGGATCGCGGGCGCGCACCTCACCGACCGCCATCTGCCCGACTACCTGGCCGAGCTGCGGGGTGACGGCAGGCTCGACGCGTTGGAGATCGAGGGCGACGCGGCCGTTCGGGCGGCGTTCTCGTTGTCCTGCAAGGCTTTGCCGGACGACGCGCGCCGGCTGTTCGGCCTGCTGAGCGTCCACCCCGGAACCGACTTCGGCGTGCGGTCGGCCGCCGTCATCGGGAACGTGTCCACAGAGGACAGTGCGAGGCTGCTGGACGTGCTGGCCCGCGCCGGGCTCGTGCAGAAGACCGGTGAACGGTTCCAGCTGCACGACCTGATCCGGCTCTTCGCCTCCGAACAGGCGGGTGGGGAAGGGGCACCCGCCCTGCGCCGGTTGCTGTCCTTCTACCTGGCCACCGCGCGCGTGGCCGCCGAGCTCGTCTATCCGACGATGAAACGGCTGGATCCCCTGCCGGTCGACGTCGAGGGGCGTTCGTTCGAGACCGCGGACGAGGCGCGTGCGTGGCTCGACGCGAAGCGTTCGGTGCTCGTGGCGGCGGTGCAGGTCGCGCCGCATCCGTTCGCGAGCCAGCTCGCTGACCTGTTGCGCCCCTACCTCACCTCGCACGGCTACCGGTCGGAGATGGCCGCGGTGCTGGCCGCCGGCCTGGCGTCGGCGCGTGCGGCGGGTGACGTGGTCCGCGAGGCGGCGATGCTCAACGGGCTCGGTCAGCTCCAGCAGATCCGGGGCGAGCACGCCGAGGCGCTGAAGACCTACGGCGTTGCGGCCGAGCTGGCCACGACTGATCACATGCGGGCCACGTTGCTCAACAACACGGGCATGGTGAGGTGGCACCTCGGTGATCTCGCCGGTGCGGTGGCGGACCTCGAAGAGGCGCGGCGGATGTCCAGCGACTACCTGGACCTGCACGTGACCGTGCTGACCAATCTGGGCTCGATGCTGGGCATCCGCGGTGAGCTGCGCAGGGCGATCGGGCTGTTCGAGGAGACCAGGCGGCTGGCGGAGGAACACGGACTCGTGCTCAAGATCGCTGCCGCCTCCGAGGGCCTCGGTGTCGCCCACCTGGAGCTCGGGGAGTTCGACGAGTCGCGGCGGCACCTCAAGGCCGCGCTGGACGTCTACCAGGGGACGATGGCGGCACCGTTCTCGACGCCGATGGTGCTGCTCAACCTCGCCGAAGTGGCGATGAAGACCGGTGACCAGGAGCAGGCGCGGACCTTGGCGCTGGCGAGCATCGAGGCGGCGCGGAAGGTCGAGGACGCCCACGCCGAGATCCTGGCGCTGATCTTGCTGGGGAACCCGCAGAAGGCGATCGAGCTGGCGGACGGCGTCGACTACCCGTTCGGCCGGCGCAGGGCACAGCTGGAGCTCGCCAGGCATGACCGGGCGCTGGCCGAGGAACTGGTGCGGGACGTGCGTGCCAGTGACGACCTGCTGTTGGAGTCGCAGGCGTTGCTGGTCCTGGCCGAGGTGGCCGGCGACGTGACCGCGGCCGGGGAGGCGCTGGAGCTGGCTCGGGCGCGCGAGCAGAATGCCGTCGTCGCCCGGGCGGAGGCGTTCCTGGCCGCTCAGCCGCCCGCGAACGGCGGCAGCACGTCCAGCTGAGCGCCCGCGGGCACCCGTGTCGACGTGTCGCGCACCGCGACGCCGTCCAGCAGGAAGCTGGACGCGGCGAGCACCTTGCCGAGCTTGTCGCCGTGCCGTTCGCCGATCGTGCTCACCACGAGCGCCACGGTGGGCTCGGGGGAGTCGAGCAGCAGGTCCTCGTCGGCGACCCCGGCCGCGGCTCGCGCCCCCGCGAAGTACCTGATCTTCACGGCCGTCACGTCACCCTCCGATTGCGCTCATGGGGCGGTCGGGCTGGTGGAAGCCCGCGTCGTTGATGCCGTGACCGGCCGCCTTCGCCCACATCGTGGCGCGCCAGGCGTCGGCGACCGCGGCGTCGGGGGAGCCGTCGCGCAGCAGCCGACGCAGGTCGGTCTCGGTCCGGCTGAACAGGCAGTTGCGGATCTGGCCGTCCGAGGTGAGCCGGGTGCGGTCGCAGGCGGCGCAGAACGGCCTGGTCACCGACGCGATCACGCCGACGGTCGCGGGACCGCCGTCGACCAGCCAGCGCTCGGCCGGTGCCCCACCGCGCGGGGCTTCCGACGGCGTGAGCGTGTAGGCGGTCGAGAGCATCGTGAGGATCTCGTCGGCCGTGACCATGTTCGTGCGCGTCCAGCCGTGCTGCGGGTCGAGCGGCATCTGCTCGATGAACCGCAGCTGGTAGCCGTTCTCGACGCAGAACCGCAGCAGCGGGACGGCCTCGTCCTCGTTGACGCCGCGCAGCAGCACGGAGTTGACCTTCACCGGTTCCAGGCCCGCCTCGCGTGCGGCGTCCAACCCGTCCAGCACGTCCGTGATGCGGTCGCGCCTGGTCAGCGTGGCGAAGCGGTCCGGGTCGAGGGTGTCGAGCGAGACGTTGATCCGGTTCAGGCCGGCGTCCTTCAGAGCTTTCGCCCTGCGCGCCAGCCCGATGCCGTTCGTCGTCATCGACATGCGCGGGCGGGGCTCCAGCTCGGCCGTCGCGGCGATGACGTGCTCCAGACCGCGCCGCAGCAACGGCTCGCCGCCGGTGAACCGGATGTCCGTGACGCCCAGGTCGACGACCGCGATCCGCATCAACCTGATCAGCTCGGCGTCGGTCAGCAGCTCGTCCTTCTGCAGCCAGTCGAGGCCCTCGGCCGGCATGCAGTACGTGCAGCGCAGGTTGCAGCGGTCGGTCAGGGAGACGCGGAGGTCTGTCGCGACCCGGCCGAACCTGTCGACCAGCAGCGGGGTGTCGGGGCGCGCGGACGCGTCCGGCGTACCACGCACGACGGGTAGTCCCAGGTCCACTGCTGTCACCTCTACCAGGGTAATCAACATCCTCTTGTGGATGCCTCCAACAACGAGGTTTCTCACGTTCCGCCCGTTTGGAGCACTGTCACAAGGAATTGTCTTAGAAGCTAAGATGTTCGACATGGAACCTGAGGCGCTGGAGAGGTTCACCTGGTACATGCGGGAGCAGAGCGCGCTCACCGTCATGTTCCACACGAAGGTCGCCGAGCAGATGGGTCTGTCCGCGACCGACGAGAAGTGCCTCGATCTCGTCATGCGGGCAGGTGGCCCCGTCACGGCCGGTCGAATCGCCGAGCTGTCCGGCCTGTCCACCGGTGCCGTCACGGGCGTGATCGACCGCCTGGAGCGTGCCGGATTCGTCCGCCGTGTCCGTGACCCGCACGACCGCCGCAAGGTGTTGGTCGAGGTCACGGTGGCCGACCTGGCGAAGTTCGGGCACCTGTTCGAGGCGGCGCGGCAGAGCCTGGTCGAGGTGCTCGGCCACTTCGACGCCGACGAGCTGCAGGTGATCGAGCGTTATCTCCAGCTCCAGATCGAGACGTTCCGCAAGCGCGTGATCGATACTTAGGCCATGTGGCACTACTTGATGGACATGGACGGTGTTCTGGTTCACGAAGAGCACCTGATCCCCGGCGCTGACGAGTTCGTCGCGGAGCTGCGCGCCGCCGACACCCCGTTCCTCGTGCTCACCAACAACTCCATCTACACGCCACGGGACCTGCGCGCGCGGTTGCAGCGCACGGGCCTCGACATCCCGGAGAAGTCCATCTGGACGTCCGCGCTGGCCACCGCCAGGTTCCTCGACTCGCAGCGCCCCAACGGCTCGGCGTTCGTGATCGGCGAGGCCGGCCTGACCACCGCGCTGCACGAGATCGGCTACGTGCTGACCGACCGCGACCCGGACTACGTGGTGCTCGGCGAGACCCGCACCTACAGCTTCACCGCGATCACCAAGGCCATCCGCCTGGTCGAGGAGGGCGCGAAGTTCATCGCGACCAACCCGGACGCGACCGGCCCGTCCCGCGAGGGCTCGCTGCCCGCGACCGGCGCCGTGGCGGCGTTGATCGAACGCGCCACCGGCCGCGAGCCCTACTACGTGGGCAAGCCGAACCCGTTGATGATGCGGTCGGCGCTGCGCGCACTCGGCTCGCACTCCGAGAACGCTCTCATGATCGGCGACCGGATGGACACCGACGTGCGCTCGGGCCTGGAGGCCGGCCTGTCCACGATCCTCGTGCTCTCCGGGATCTTCACCTCCGAGCACGCCGAGATGTACCCGTACCGGCCGACGCGCGTGCTGAAGTCGATCGCCGAGCTGGTCGGTCACTCCCAGGACCCGTTCGGCGACTGGACTGGCCACTGACTCGCGAGTGGTAATCGCTTATCGTCGCGGACGTGGACACGGATCGACGCTCGATGTACGTCGTTGGCGACGTGCACGGGCACCTCGCCGAACTGACCAGAGCCCTGCACGTCGCCGAACTGTGCGACGAGGAGGGGCACTGGACGGGCGGCGAGTCCGAGCTGTGGTTCCTCGGCGACTTCGTGGACCGCGGTCCCGACGGCGTCGGTGTGATCGATCTGGTCATACGCCTCGGTGAGGAGGCGGCCGCCGTCGGGGGCGTGGTCAACTCGTTGATCGGCAACCACGAGGTGCTGCTGCTCGGCATGCACCGGTTCGGCGACGAGCAGGTGCCGGACAGCGTCGGGCCGCGGTCGTTCGCGCGCAGCTGGCTGCTCAACGGCGGGCTGCGCAGCGACCAGGACCGGCTGACCGACGCCCACGTCGAGTGGCTGACGTCCAGACCGGTGCTGAAGCTGCGCGACGACCACCTGCTGATGCACTCCGACACGGCGGCCTACCTCGAATGGGGGTCCTCGATCGAGGAGGTCAACGAGGCCGTCCGCCAGGTGCTCAAGGGCGAGGACCTCGCCGACTGGTGGGAGTGCTGGCGCAAGATGACCACCCGCTACGCGTTCCGCGGTCCGCAGGGACCGGAAATCGCGGACGAGCTGCTCACGACCCTCGGCGGCAGCAAGATCGTGCACGGCCACAGCGTCATCGCCGACCAGCTCGGGGTGCCGCCGGAGCAGATCGACGGGCCGCTCGTGTACGCCGACGACAAGGTCCTGGCGATCGACGCGGGCCTCTACAGCGGCGGCCCGTGCCTGGTCGTCCCCTTGCCATACGCGCAAGCCTGACTACCGTCTGGTGGATGACCGCCAGCTACTCCTCGGGCACGTCCGCCGCCCCGCTGCTGGGCGACACGATCCACGCGAACTTCGCCGCGACCGTCGCGCGCTTCGGCGACCGCGAGGCACTTGTCGACAAGGCCGCAGATCGCCGGTGGACGTACGCGGAGCTGGCACGTGAGGTCGACAAAGCCGCAGCCGGGCTGACGACGTTGGGCGTGCGCAAGGGCGACCGGGTCGGCATCTGGGCGCCGAACTGCGCGGAGTGGGTCTTCGTGCAGTACGCGACGGCCCGGATCGGCGCGATCCTGGTCAACGTCAACCCCGCCTACCGGGTGCACGAGCTGGAGTACGTGCTGAACCAGGCGGGCATCCACACGCTGGTGTCCGCGCGGACGTTCAAGACCTCCGACTACGAGGCGATGATCGCCGAGGTCCGCCCCCGGTGCCCCGAGCTGAGGAACGTCGTGTTCGTCGACGATCCACAGTGGACCGGTGACGAGATCCCGGACGTCGAGCTGGACCGAGACGACCCGATCAACATCCAGTACACGTCCGGCACCACGGGTTTCCCCAAGGGCGCCACGCTGTCGCACCACAACATCCTCAACAACGGCTACTTCGTCGGCGAGCTGATCAACTACACCGAGCGCGACCGCATCTGCGTGGTGCCGCCGTTCTACCACTGCTTCGGCATGGTGATGGGCAACCTCGCCGCCACCAGCCACGGCGCGTGCGTGGTGATCCCGGCACCGGCGTTCGACCCAGCGAAAACCCTTGCCGCAGTTCAGGAAGAGCGCTGCACGTCGTTGTACGGCGTGCCGACGATGTTCATCGCCATGCTCGACCTCGTCGACGGCTACGACCTGTCGTCGTTGCGCACCGGCATCATGGCGGGCTCGCCGTGCCCGGTCGAGGTGATGAAGCAGGTCGTCGACCGCATGGGCATGCGCGAGGTCTCGATCTGCTACGGCATGACCGAAACCTCCCCGGTGTCAACGCAAACGCGCGTCGACGACTCGCTCGACCGCCGCGTCGGCACGGTCGGCCGGGTCGGCCCCCACCTGGAGGTCAAGATCGTCGACCCGGAAACGGGCCTCACGGTGCCGCGCGGGGTGCCGGGGGAGCTGTGCACGCGGGGCTACTCCGTCATGCTCGGCTACTGGAACGAGCCCGAGAAGACGGCGGAGGCGGTGGACCGGGCGGGCTGGATGCACACCGGCGACCTCGCGGTGATGGACGACGACGACTACGTGAACATCACCGGGCGCATCAAGGACATGGTCATCCGCGGCGGCGAGAACATCTACCCGCGCGAGATCGAGGAGTTCCTCTACACGCACCCGGACGTGCTCGACGCCCAGGTGATCGGCGTGCCCGACACCAGGTACGGCGAGGAGCTCATGGCGTGGGTCCGCCTGCGCGAGGGCGCCGCACCGCTGACCGCCGAGGCCGTCCGCGAGTTCTGCACCGGCAAGCTGGCCCACTACAAGATCCCGCGGTACGTGCACGTGGTGGACGAGTTCCCGATGACCGTCACCGGGAAGATCCGCAAGGTGGAGATGCGGGCCAGGGCCGTGGAGCTGCTGAACCTCGACGACAGCGCGAAGCACGCCTAGGACGGCAGTTTCGGCTCGACCACCTTCATGACGTCCTCCGCGATCTCACATGCCCTGCCACCGGCCGCGGTGAGCATCGAGGTGGCCGCGACACCGTCGGGGTGCGTCAGCACCACGCTGCACGTGCCGGCACCGGTGGCGTTCTCGGCGCGCAGCCCGGAGTGCCGCCCGATCGTGATCGGTGACGTCTTCAACCCGTCCGGCTTCGCGAGGTACTGCTCAGGGGTGACGCCCGCGCGGAGGCTGACCATCATCGGCCCCACGTCGTCGGCGCCCCAGAAGCAGCTCGAACCGCTGGCGTAACCGTTCTTGAACCGGTGCGCGGTGAGCTGGGCGGGGTCGAACAGCCGGCACGCGGGCGTGTCGGCGGGTGTGGTCGACACCGGTGCGTACGGCTCGACCGGGGTGGCCGCGGGCGAGCAGCCGGACAGTCCGAAGGCGACGGTGAGCACGACGAGGCGTGGGGTGTTCACGGAGCGAAATCGTGCCGCGAATCAGGAATCCTCGCAGGTCACGAAGGGGTGAAAGGCCTCTTGCGAACGCGGTGTGACGCGCGCAGCATCGTGGGATTCCGTCGAAGGAGGCGCGCATGCTCACCGCCACCAGGACCACGACGATGCTGCCCGTCGAAGACCCCGAGCGGGCCGGGCACTTCTACGCGGACAAGCTCGGTCTCAAGCCCATCACCACCGCCTCGGACGGCACGCGGATCTTCGCGCTCGGCCAGGGCGACGCGTTGGGGCTGATGCCTGCGGAGAAGGGCGCCCAGACCGCGCACACGGTCCTCAGCTTCGAGGTGCCGAACCTCGAGGACGAGATCCGCGAGCTCGAGGACAGGGGCGTGCACTTCGAGGACTACGACCTGCCCGACTTCAAGACCGTCAACCACATCGCGGTGATGGGCACCGAACGCGCGGCGTGGTTCACCGACACCGAGGGCAACATCCTGTGCCTGCACGAGCTGTTGGGCGAGGAGGCCTGACGGTGAGTGCCCGATGAGAGGTCTTCCGCTCCTCGCCCCGACGAGGAGCGGAAGACCCTCATGGCACCTCGACGATCTCCTTGCCCAGCGGCACCAGCGAGACCTTCACCAGCTTGAAGTTGGCGAGGCCGAGCGGGATGCCGATGATCGTGACGCACAGGGCGATGCCGGTCATGATGTGGCCGATGGCGAGCCACAGGCCGGCGACGATGATCCAGATGATGTTGCCCAGCAACGACCCGGTGCCCGCGCCGGGCTTGTCGACGACCTCGCGGCCGAACGGCCACAGCGCGTAGTTCGCGATGCGGAACGACGCGATGCCCCACGGGATCGTGATGATCAGGATGCAGCAGATGAGGCCGGCGACCGCGTAGCCGACGGCCATCCAGAACCCGGCGAGCACCAGCCAGATCACGTTCAGGATGAGGCGCATACCTCCAATCTAAGCTCACGTCATGAAGTGGGGTGTGATCGCAACCGGCGGAATCGCGCAGACCGTGACCGCCGACATGCTGAAGGTCGAGGGCGTGCAGGTCCTCGCGGTGTCGTCGCGGGACGTCACGAGGGCGCAAGCGTTTGCCGAGCGGTTCGGCATCGAGCGCGCGTACGGCGACTACCACGAGCTCCTCGCCGATCCGGACGTCGAGGTCGTCTACGTCGCCACCCCGCACGGCCAGCACCACGAGGTCGCGCTCGCCGCGCTGGAGGCCGGCAAGCACGTGCTGTGCGAGAAGGCCTTCGCGCTGACGGTCGCGCAGGCCGAGGAGATGATCGAAAAGGCCCGGTCCAAGAAGAACCTCTTCCTCATGGAAGCCATGTGGACGCGGTTCAACCCGTTGATCCGCAAGGTCCACGAGGCCGTGCGCAACGGCGAGATCGGCGAGGTCCGGTCCGTCCGCGCGACGTTCGGCTTCGCGCACCCCTTCGACGCGAACGACCGGCTGTGGGCGAAGGAGGCGGGCGGCGGTGCGCTGCTCGACCTCGGCGTCTACCCCGTGGCCTTCGCGCACATGCTCCTCGGGGTTCCGCTGGAGATCCGCGCGTGGGGCGGCAAGGCACCGTCCGATGTGGACACCGATGCCGGGCTGCTGCTCGGCTACCCCGGTGGCGTCCACGCGTTGCTGAGCTGCTCGCTCGTCGCGAACCTCGGCTCCGAGGCGGAGATCCTCGGCACCGAGGGGCGCATCGACATCGCCGACCCGATGTTCAACGCCACCAGGGCGGTCATCAACGGCGTCGAGCACACCATCGAGGACGAGGGCTACACGCACCAGATCCGCGCGGTCGAGGAGTGCATCGCGGCCGGGCTCACCGAAAGCCCGGCGATCACCTGGCAGAACACCCTGGAAGTCATGCGCACGCTGGAAGAGGCCCTGCACCAGCTGGGCGTCGACTACACCGTCAGGTAGATCAGCGCTGCGGTCAGCACGTCTCCAGCGTGGCACGAGCCACTGTCACGACGGCGTCGATCGCGCTGTCGAGGTCGCCGCTCGGCATCAGCAGGTGGCTCAGCGCGAGCCGCACGGTCGTCTCCGCGGTGAGCCGCACGTGCCTGCCGGGGAAGTGCTCGCTGAGGTGCCGCTCGACGACCTCGGTCGCGTGGAACAGCACGGGATGTCCGCGGATCGTCAGGAACGGCAACAGGTCCTCGGCGTCCTGCCCGGTCAGCACGGCGGAGACCAGGCGGTCCTTCTCGGTCTGCTCGAAGGTGAAGCGGAACGCCGACCGCATCGCCTCCCACGGGTCCGGGTCCTGCCGCAGCCGGGTGACGATCCCGGAGAGGTACTCCTCGGTCCGCCACGCCGCGACGGCCTGGACGAGCCCTTCCTTGTTACCGAACTCGTTGTAGACGGTCTGCCTGCTCACCCCCGCGCGACTGGCGACCTCGATCATGCGCAACCCGTGGAACCCGCGGGCCGCGAGGAGGTCGGCGGCCGCGTCCAGCAAGAGCTCGGTGATGTCACTCACTCGATCAGCTTTACACAGATATGGATTTTGTATAGACGTAGAGTTGGGTTCTGTGCCGTTCACCGTTGGCTTCGACCTGGACATGACCCTCATCGACCCGCGACCGGGCATGGCGGCGGTGATGTACGAGGTGGGTGCCCGCACCGGGTACGACCTCGACGGCGACCACTTCGCGTCGAACCTCGGCCCGCCCCTCGACATGATCTACCGCGAGATGGGCGTGCCGGAGGAGGAGATCCCGGACCTCGTCACGCTCTTCCGCGCGCTGTACCCGGACGTCGTGATCCCGGCGACGGTCGCGCTGCCGGGAGCGGCCGCGGCGTTGCAGTGCGTACGCGAGCTGGGCGGCCGGACGATGGTCGTGACCGGCAAGTACCGCAAGAACGCGGCGCTGCACCTCGAAGCGCTGGGCTGGGAGGTCGACCACCTCTACGGCGAGCTGTGGTCGACCGGCAAGGCCGAGTCGCTCAAGCTGCACGAGGCCGCGATCTACGTCGGTGACCACGTGGGCGACATGCGGGGTGCCGCGGCTGCCGGAGCGCTGGGCGTCGGTGTGGTGACCGGGCCGTGTTCGCGGGCTGAGCTGGAGGGAGCGGGCGCCGCGGTCGTGCTGGACGACCTGCGGGAGTTCCCGGACTGGCTCAGGACTTCTTCCGGCGTGACTTCCTGATCACCGCGACGATCCCGAGCGCCAGGCCGATCGCCGGCAGGTAGGTCGCGGCGACGTTCAGCCACACCGGCAGGTCGCCGTGGCCGGTGGCGAAGAGCACGAAGACCGCGACGATCGCCAGCACGCCCACGGCGAACAGGCCGACAGCCAGCGGCAACATCTTCGAAGCGGTCATGGGAGCAGGGTAGTCGCGCTAACGGAGGTGCCCTCGGCAAGGTCTTCTGGCTACTCTGGTGAGACGCGTCCTGGGTACGCCTGGGGCGCGTTCGTTGTGCTTCAAGCAAGGGAATGGTGAGCGCAGTGCCGACCGGCAAGGTCAAGTGGTACGACACGGAGAAGGGCTTCGGGTTCGTCACCCAGGACGGTGGCGAGGACGTCTACGTCCGCAAATCCGCGTTGCCTCCGGGTGTCACCGGTTTGAAGGCCGGCCAGCGCATCGAGTTCGGCATGGCGGAGGGCCGTCGCGGCCCGCAGGCGCTGTCCGTGCGCCTGGTCGACCCCGCGCCGTCCGTCGCCGAGGCGCGCCGCCGTCCCGCGGAGGAGCTGCACGGCCTGATCGAGGACATGATCAAGCTCCTCGAGAACAAGGTGCAGCCCGACCTGCGCCGGGGCCGCTACCCGTCCGACAAGAAGAACATGAAGCTCATCGCCGAGGTCGTCCGGGCGGTGGCGCGGGACCTCGATCCGTAAAAAGATCGGCCGCATGTCTGAAGCGGACCGGATCGTCGAGTTCCTGTACGAAGTCGGCCAGCTCAAACGCCTGCCCAGAGCGGGGTGGCTCTTCGCCGGGGTGCAGCACCCCGAGTCGGTGGCCGCCCACTCGTTCCGGGTGGGTGTGCTGGCGTACGCGATCGCCGTCCAGGAGGGCGCGAACCCGGACCGGTCGGCGACGCTGGGCCTGTTCCACGACGTGCCGGAGACGCGGATCGGCGACATCCCGTACGTCGGCAAGCTCTACGTCGACGTGCGGGTGCGGCCGGAGGAAGTGGCCCGCGACCAGGTGCGGCACCTGCCCGCACCGCTGGCCGCGCACATCGAGGCGCTGGTCGCCGAGCACGAGGCCGCCAAGGACATCGACCACACGCCGGAAGCGCGCTGCTCCCGTGACGCCGACAAGCTCGAACTGCTGCTGCAGGCGCGGGAGTACCAGGCCGCGGGGATCACGAAGATGGAGCGGTTCATCCAGACCATGCAGGCGTCGGTGGTCACCGACACCGGCAAGGCCCTGATGGACAGCGCTCTGCGGATCGTCCCCAGCGAGTGGTGGGAAGCCTTCGGCAAACGCTAGCCGCCCTGCCCGCCTGCTGGGCAGTTACGTGGATGAAGGGCGCCTTCATCCACGCCAGGTGGAGGAAGGCGCCCTTCATCCACCTCACCAGACGGCGAGATGCGAACACGACTTCCGGCTACCTGCTCAGCTGCTTGACCGCACGCGGGGCCCTTGCGTACGCCAGGAGAGCACGAAAGCTCCCCGCGTGCTTTCAGCGAGCGACGTCGACGACCCAGGAACCGCGCATCAGCGGCTGGCCGGACGCCAGCACCGCGCCGGCCGCCTCGTGCACCTCGATGCGCAGCAGCTGGTCGTTCTGGTTCGGCACGGCGAGGGTGTAGGAGAAGTTGTCGCCCTTGCCGAGCAACGGCGAGGAGCAGCCCTCCTGCACCTTGGCGGCGTTCTCGTACACGCACACGACCTCCCAGAGGCCGTCGGCGAGCTGACCGTCCACCGAGATCTGCACGACCTTGCCCGGCGGCACCTTCAGCGTGCCGGGCGCGTTCTTCTCGGCGCAGTTGTCGCCGACGGCGTTGCAGTAGATCGTCGGTTCGATGCGGATGGTCTTGCCGTTCGCGTGGAACGTGACCTCGGGATCGTGCTGCGGCAGGCCGCAGCCGGTCAGCACGAGGGCGCTGGCGGCCATTACAGAAGCAAGTCGACGCACGTCAGGCAGCCTACGGGGTGGCGTGGGCAGGCCTGCGGACGAGCCTGTGCAACAGCCGTTGCAGCGAGGTGCCGTTGCGGTAGGTCCACGTCTGGGCGAGGCCCAGCGCGAGCAGCACGGCCAGCACCAGGAAGCCGATCCAGAACGTCGCGGGCAGCAGCACGCCCAGCGCGCCACCGAAGACCCACGCGAGCTGCAGGATCGTCTCCGAGCGCCCGAACGCCGACGCGCGCGACTCCTCCGGCAGGTCGTCCTGGATCACCGCGTCCAGGCTGATCTTGGCCAGCGACGACGCGGTGGCGCCCAGCAGGGCGACGACCGCGGCGGTGACGAGACCGGGCAACGCGGCGGCGACGATCGTGGCCACCAGCGACGTGCCGACGCAGGCGAGGACCACCTCGTCGGGTTTGCCGAAGTGCTGGCGCGCGCCGATCGCGTTGCCCAGGAAGCTGCCCGCACCGGCCGCGCTCGCGATCACCCCGAGCAGGAGCAGCTGCTGCACCGGTTCGCCCTCGGTCTGCGCGCGGACCACGAAGGCGGCGAACAACGTCAGGAACCCGGTCAGCATGCGGATGGAACCGTTGCCCCACAACGCGACCACGATGTGCCGGGACATGCGTTGCCGGGCGGGCCTCGAGCGCAGTGTCGCCGGTACCTCGCCCTCGGTGACCTCGACCCACGCCGGGATCTTCATGCACAGCCACGCGTTCGCCAGGCACAGCACCGCGGTGAACCACAGCGCGCCCGGCGAGCCGAAGATCTTCGCGAACCCGGCCGCGAACGCCCCGAACACCGCACCTGCGGCGAGACCGAAAACGGTCATGCGCGCGTTGGTCTTGGACAGCGTGATGTCCGGCGGCAACACGCGTGGCGTGATCGCGGACTTGAGGACGGTGAAGGACTTCGACAGGACCATGCTGCCCAGCGCCGCCGGGTACAGCAGCCAGTTGTCGAAGTTCAGCGCCATCACGATCGACAGCACGATCCGCAGCACGCAGGACGCGGCCAGGGCCAGCCTCCGGCCGCGCTGGATCCGGTCCAGCAACGGCCCGATCACCGGCGCGACCAGCGCGAACGGCGCGACCGTGATCAGCAGGTACAGCGCGACCTTGGTCTTGGACTCCGCGGACGCGGCACTGAAGAAGAGCGTGTTCGCGAGCGCCACGGCCATCGCGGCATCGGCGGCGTAGTTCATCATCACCGCGTAGGTGACCGACGACATGCCGGACTTCTTGGCGCCGTCGGCGTGGGCCGCGCGCCGGAACGCGGCGACGGCCTGCTGGGAGAGCTGCTTGCTGCGGAACCAGGCGACGCGCGTGACCGTGAGCTTCTTCGGCGGCTTGGGCGTCGGGGTGGTCTGCTGGTCCTGGCCGGGCAGCGGGCGGGTCTGCTGAGGGCGTTTCGGCGGGGGCTGGAAACCGTGCTCGGACGCCGGTCCGCGGCGCGGCCGCGGCTGGTACTCGTCGTCCTGCCACGGGTAGCGCTTCGGAGTCGGCTGGTCACTCCACCCGCGGTTGCCCGTCACACCCTCAATCCTGCCCCATTCCGTTGAACCTCACTCGGAAGATGGTCGGCCAGTTCTTGCCTGTGACCAGGAACTCGGCGGTACCGGGGACGTGCGCGATGCCGTTGAGCACGTCCGCGTTCGGGTCGGAAGGCTTGAGCGAGGACAGGTCGTAGGTGTTGGTCACCTGACCGCCGGCCGGGTCGATGCGGACGATCTCGTCGGTCTTCCACACGTTCGCCCACACCTTGCCGCCGACGCACTCCAGCTCGTTGAGCTGGGTCAGCGGCTTGCCGCCACGGGTGACCTGCACACTTCCCGTCGCGGAGAACGACTTCGGGTCGCGGAACGTCAGCTTCGCGCTGCCGTCGCTCATGATCAGCCGCTTGCCGTCGTCGCAGATGCCCCAGCCCTCGCCCTGGTACTGGACGCGGCGGACCTCGTTCAGCGTCCTGCGGTCGCGTTCGATCGCGACGCCGTTGCGCCACGTGATCTGCCAGATGGTGTCGCCGACGACCGTGATGCCTTCGCCGAAGAAGTTCTCAGGAAGATCGACTTTCTGCCGCACCTCGCCGGTCGAGGGGTCGAGCGTGCGCATGGTCGACTGGCCCTCCAGGCCGGTGCCCTCGTAGAGGACGCCGTCGACCAGTTCCAACCCCTGGGTGAACGCCGAGGTGTCGTGCGGAATCTTCTGCAGAACTTCTACCTGCGGTTTTGCTTGTTGCTGCGTCGAGCAGGCGGCCAGAACGACCGCGAGGACCAGCCAGACGGGTGAGCGCACCCCACGGAGGGTGGCACGAGTTTTCGTCCCGGCGAAGACCTGCGGCACAATTCACCACGTGAACGCCACGCAACTGCTCGCCGACGCCGTTGACCTCGCCCGCGCCGCCGCGCAGGAGGAAGCCGGGTTGGAACGCGTCGGCGCTCACGTCGGGGTGCAGCGCGAGGACGAGTACTCGGTGACGCACCTGTTCGAGGCCGAGCACGCGGGCTACCGCGGCTGGAACTGGGCCGTGACCGTCGCCTACGCGGGCGAGGGCACGCCGGTGTCGGTCAGCGAGGTCGTGCTGCTGCCCGGTCAGGACGCCCTGGTCGCGCCCGAGTGGGTGCCGTGGAGCGAACGGGTCCGCGCCGGCGACCTCGGTGTCGGCGACCTGCTGCCGCCCCGCGAGAACGACCCGCGCCTGGTCGAGGCCTACGTGCAGTCCGACGACCCGGCGATCGAGGAGGTCGCGCTGGAGATCGGCCTCGGCCGTCAGCGCGTGCTGTCCCGCGAGGGCCGCCTCGACGCCGCGGAACGCTGGGTGTCCTCCGACTTCGGCCCCCGCTCCGACATGGCCCGCAGCGCTCCCGCGCACTGCGGCACGTGCGGCTTCTACACCCGCGTGGCCGGCGCGTTCGGTGCCGCGTTCGGCGTCTGCGCGAACGAGATCTCGCCCGCCGACGGCCACGTCGTGCACGTCGAGTACGGCTGCGGCGCGCACTCCCAGGCCGAGGTGGAGATGGGCTCGATCGTGCCGGTCGCCGACCTCGTGTACGACGACGCGCAGCTGGACGTCACGGAGTGACCGACCCGTTCGGAACCGAGGCCCTGCGCACCTCGGTTCTCGCCGCGTGGCGTGGTTCGCCCACCCGCTTCCGCGAAGACGCGAACGCCGAGGAAGACCTGCGTCTCGGTGGCTACCGGGACCGGTTGCTGATCGAGCTCGCCCAGAACGCGGCTGACGCGGCAGGTGCCGAGCCGGGTGTGTTGCGGATCACTCTCGTGGGCGGTGAGCTGCGTGCCGCGAACACGGGTGCGCCGCTGACCGCCGCGGGCGTCGCTGCTCTGGCTTCTCTTCGTGCGTCGGCCAAGGAGTCCGGCGTCGGGCAGTTCGGTGTCGGGTTCGCGGCCGTGCTGGCGGTTACGGACGCACCGCGGGTGGTGTCCGTGTCCGGTGGCGTGGAGTTCTCCGCCGAGCGGACGCGGGCCGAGGTGCCGGAGCTGGCGTCCGAGCGCGGCGGTGACGTGCCGGTGCTCCGGCTGGTCTGGCCCTGCGCCGAGTCCGTTCCCGAGGGCTTCACGACCGAGGTGCGGCTGCCGCTGAAGGTCGACCTCTCGCTGGACGACCTGGCCGCCGAGGTGCCGGACCTGCTGCTGGCGCTGCCCGGCCTGCGTCGCATCGAGGTCGGTTCCCAGTCGTGGGAACGCTTCGTCACCGCCGACGGCGTGGTCACCATCGGCTCGACCCGCTGGCTGGTCGAGCAGGCGACCGGTGAGCTGCCGGCCGAGCTCGTCCAGGGCGTCGAGCACCGTCCCGAGTGGACGGTCACCTGGGCGTACCCGCTGGACTCCCCGCTCGGCGAGGACGTGCTGCACGCGCCCACGCCGACCGACGAGCGCCTGTCGCTGCCCGCGCGGTTGATCGCCACCCTGCCGGTCGAGCCGTCACGCCGGCGGATCCTGCCCGGTGCGGCCTCGTGGTCGGTGCTGGACGCCGCCGCCGCTCTGTACCCCGCGCTCGTGGAACGGCTGCCTGCGGTCGAGCGGACCGCGCTGGTGCCGCTGCCGGGCTTCCCGCTGTCCGAAGTGGACGATCGATTGCGGTCGGCGGTGATCCGTTCGCTGCGTGCTGCCGCTTGGCTGCCGCTGGCTTCCGGCGAGTGGATCGCGCCTTCCCGGGCTCGGGTGCTGGACGTGGGTTCCGAGGAGCTCGTCGAGCTGGTCGAGGACGCGCTGCCCGGACTGCTGGACGCCGAGCTGTCCGCGCCGGTGCACGCGAAGGCGTTGGCGGCGCTGGAAGTTCCGCGCGTGTCGACGGCCGAGGTGGTGGCCGCGCTCGCCGGTGTTTCCGGTGATCCCGGCTGGTGGCGGGACGTCTACGCGGCTTTCGAGCCGTTGGCCGAGGTCGATCCGGACGTGCGGGAGGCCCTGCAGTCGTTGCCGGTCCCGTTGGCCGACGGTCGCACGGTGACCGGGCCGCGGACGACGTTGATCGCCGACGAGCCGTTGCCGGGGCTGCGGGTGGTGCACCCGGACGCGGTGCACCCGTTGCTGGTCCGGCTCGGCGCGGTCGAGGCGGGCGCTGCGGAGCTGCTCGCCGATCCTTCGTTGCGCGAGAGCGTGGCGCGGTCGGTGGAGGACGCCGAGGCCGGGCTCGAGACCGACGATCTGATCGAGACCGTGCTGCGGTTGGTCGACCGGGCCGCGGTGCGTGCCGGTGAGGAGCCCTGGCTGGGGGCGTTGGCGCTGCCCGACGCAGCTGGTGAGTGGCACCGGGCCGATGAGCTCCTGCTGCCCGACTCGCCGCTCGTGGGTGTGGTCGAGGCAGACGCTTTTCCGTTGCTGTCCAAGGAGATCGCCGAGGCGTACCCGCGTGCCGCGCTCGTGGCGGTCGGGGTGGTCGACGGGTTCTCGCTGGTGATCGACGACGAGCCGTCCGGGCCTGATCACGACCTGCCGGACGAGTCCGCGTGGTGGTCGTCCGTGCCGGACGAGCCTGCGCGCGTGGTGGCGGTCCGGGACCTGGATCTCGTCGCCGACTGGCCGGCCGCGTTGCGGTTGCTGGCCGCTGATCCGGTCACGTGGCGGGCGGTCACCGAGCCGGACGGGTACACCGGCTGGTGGATCGCCCGGCACGCGACCCTGGCCGGGAAGGCGCCGCGGGAGTACCGGCTGGCCGACGCTTCGTTGCTGGACGGGCTGTTCGACGTCGTCCCGGAGCTGGAGCTGCCGGAACACGTGTTGCGGGCCGCCGGGGTTCGGTCGACGCTGGAGATCTGGGACGACGACGATGCCGAGTTCGTGCTGGAGCGGTTGGGGGATGCGGACCGGGCCATCGCGGATGCCGTGGTGCTGCGGGCGTACGCGGCTTTGCCGGAGGGCGACTTCGCTCCGCCTGAACGGGTTCGGGTGCTGTCCGGCGAGGTCGTCGTCGCCGATGACGTCGTAGTGCTCGACCATCCCTGGTTGCTCGGGGTGGTACCGGCTTCGCGGGTGTTGCTCGCTGACGGGTCCGAGGAGCTCGCCGACCTGTTGGACCTGGCGCTCGCCTCCGAGGAGTTCGACGGGTCGCCCGATCACGTTGGCGAGGTCGTGCGGTGGCATGACCTCGGGGCGGTCCGGATGGCTTGCGAGCTGCTGGAGGTCGCGCTGCCGGACGGGGTGGTCGTGGTGCACGACGAGCTCGTGGTCGACGGGCAGCGGGTCGAGTGGTGGATGGCCGACGGGGTGCCGCACGCCGCGGACACGCCTGAGGGCCTCGCGCGTGCGCTGGCCTGGGTGACGCAGCGGTGGGAGGACCGGCACGCGTTCGCCGCGCTGATCACCGATCCGACGGCTGCAACTCTGCTGGGCTGAGCTCGGTCTGCCTGCGCAGGCGCGGCTTCGCGATGTCGCCGCGCCGCACCAGGATGATCCACGCGGTCGCGGTCACCAGCACGGACACGATGCCGCCGACGATGATCGGCGCGCGGCCGTTGATCTCGCCCAGCCACCCCATCAGCGGGCCGCCGACGGGGTTGCCGCCCAGGAACACGAGCATGTAGATGCCCATCACGCGGCCGCGCATCTCGGGTTCCACGGCCAGTTGGATGGTGGCGTTGGCGGTGGTGTTGAACGTCATCATCGCGATGCCCACCGGGATCATCATGAGACCGCTCAGGAGCATCGTCGGCATCATCCCGGAGACGATCTCCAGCAGACCGAAGACCACACCGGCGCCGATGAAGACGGACAGGCGCGGGGTTTTGCGGCGGGCCGCCCAGGCCGCGCCCGCGAAGGTGCCCACCGCGATGAGGGTGGAGAGAAGGCCGTAGGCGTCGGCGTCGCCGCCGAAGACGTTGCGGGCCAGGATCGCGAGGGTCATGTAGAAGTTCATGCCGAAGGTGGCGATGAAGAAGACCAGCAGCATCACGGTCAGCAGGTCGGGGCGGTGCCGCACGTACTTCAGGCCGGAGAGCAGCTGGCCCTTTTCGCGCGGCACGGGTTCGGAGCGCTGCAGTTGCGAGGTGCGCATCAGCCAGATGCCCAGCACCACGCCCACGAAGCTGATGGCGTTGGCCAGGAAGACCCAGCCGGTGCCGATGGCCACGACGGTCACGCCTGCGATGGCCGGGCCGACGATGCGCGCCAGGTTGAACATCATGGAGTTGATCGCCACGGCGTTGGTCAACGACTCGCGGCCGACCATCTCGACCACGAAGGACTGGCGGACCGGGGTTTCCACGGCGGAGAAGCAGCCGAGCAGGAAGCAGAGCACGAAGACGTGCCAGAGCTGCACGACGCCGGTGACGTCCAGCAGGCCCAGCGCCAGGGCGCAGATGCCCAGCGCGGATTCGAGCCACAGCAGGAGTTTGCGCTTGTCGCTGCGGTCGGCCAGCACGCCGCCCCACATGGAGAGCAGCAGCACGGGGAGGAACTGCAGGGAGGCCGCGACGCCGAGGGCGAGGGAGGAGCCGTTGGTGAGCTCCAGGACCAGCCAGTCCTGAGCCACGCGCTGCATCCACACGCCCACCAGCGAGATGATCTGGCCGCTGGCGTAGAGGCGATAGTTGTAGATGGCTAAGGATCCGAACATTCCGGTACGACGAGGTGGCGAAGTGTCTGCTCCACCACCCGCGTAACCGGCCACGTCGTTACTGCCCCGCCATCCTGTCGATGATCTCGGCGGCCTGGGAGAGCAGGGCCCGTTCCTCGGGCTCCAGCTCCGCCAGCCGCTTGTCCAGCCACGCCTCGCGCGCGGTGATCTCGTCTTCCAGGTACGACAAGCCTTCGCCGGTCAGCTCGACGATGGCTTGACGGCCGTCGGTGGGGTGCGGGCTCCGCGTGGCGAAGCCGAACTCCTCCAGGGCGGCGATCACGCGCGTCATCGACGGCGGCTGCACGCCTTCCTTGGCCGCCAGCTCGCCTGGCGTCAGCGGTCCGCACTTGTGCAGCGTCGAGAGCGCGGACACCTGCGTCAGCGACACCGACGAGTTGGTGCGCTGCGCCCGCAGGCGACGGTTGAGGCGGACCACGGCAAGCCTGAGCTTGCTCGCCAGTCCGTGCTGTTCGGTCGCCACGTAGTTAGCATACCTCACGAAATAGTTTCCTGCCGAAAGGTCAGCCGAGCAGGCTCTGGATCGGGGCCATCGCGAAGTAGACGACGAACGCCGCCGCCACGGCCCACATCAACGGGTGGGTGCCGCGCGCCCGGCCGGTCAGGACCCTCAGCAGCACGTAGCTGATGAAGCCCGCGCCGATGCCGTTCGCGATCGAGTAGGTGAACGGCATGACCACGATCGTCAGGAACGCGGGCAGGGCGATGGTGAAGTCGCTGAAGTCGATCTGGCGGACCTGCATCATCATCAGCGCGCCGACGATCACCAACGCGGGGGCGGCCGCCTCGATCGGCACGACCTTGTAGAGCGGCGTGAAGAACATCGCCAGCAGGAACAGCACGCCGGTCACGACGTTCGCGAGGCCCGTCCGCGCGCCCTCCGCGATGCCGGACGCCGACTCGATGTAGACGGTGTTCGACGAGCTGGACGCGGCACCACCGGCCACGGCACCGAGGCCCTCGACGAGCAGCGCCTTGCCGACGTTGGGCAGCTGGCCGTCCTTGTCGAGGAGGTCGCCTTCCTTGCCGAGGCCGGTCATCGTGCCGACCGCGTCGAAGAAGTCGGTGAGCACCAGCGTGAAGACCATGAGGGCCGCGGCCAGCGCCGGGAGCCGGGTCCAGGCGCCGAACGACACCTGACCCAGCAGCGACAGGTCCGGCACGCCGAAGACCTGGTCGGGCAGCGCGGGGTAGCCGAGGTTCCAGCCCTTGGCGTTGACGCCCGCGGACGGACCGGCCTTGACGATGGCTTCGAGGATGATCGCGAAGATCGCCGTGCTGATGATGCCGATGAGGATCGCGCCCTTGACCTTGCGCGCGAACAGCACACCGGTGACCACGAGTCCGACCACGAACACCAGCGTCGGCCAGCTCGCGATCGACCCGTTGATGCCCAGCCCGACCGGCACCGTGGTGTTCGCGGCGTCCGGCAACCGGCGGACGAACCCGGCGTCGACCAGGCCGATGAAGGTGATGAACAGGCCGATGCCGACCGCGATCGCGGCCTTGAGCTCGTTCGGGACCGCCCTGAACACCGCGGTCCGCACGCCCGTGAGGACCAGCAGGAGGATGATCAGGCCACTGACCAGGATGAGGCCCATCGCCTCCGGCCAGGACACCTTGGCCGCGACCGAGACCGCCACGAACGAGTTGATGCCGAGCCCGGTGGCCAGCGCGAACGGGTAGTTGGCGATCAGTCCGAAGAGGATGGTCATCACCCCGGCCACCAGCGCCGTCACCGCCGCGACCTGGCCGACCGGGAGGATGTTGCCGAGCACGTCCGGGTGCGCGCCCGGTCCCGTCGGCGCGAAGCTGCCGATGATCAGCGGGTTGAGCACCACGATGTAGGCCATCGTGAAGAACGTGACGACGCCGCCGCGCAGTTCCCGCGCCACGGTCGACCCGCGCTCGGAAATCTTGAAGAACCCGTCCAGCATCTGGTCTCCTAACGATGTGTCCGAACGCGACTCCGCCCCACATCCGCCGTCGTTGCCGCACCGGCTGGCCGATCCCGTGCCGGTCGTGGTGGGTGGTACCGCGCTGTGGTTCCTCGGGTTTCTGGTCGTGCTCGTGGTGGACCGCGCCAACAGCACCCTGCTCTGGACGACCTTGTCCGGCGGTCTGCTCGGGATCATCGGGTACGGAGTGTTCTACTGGCAACGCCGGGCCGCGAGGCGAGGATCACGAACTGCGCAGCAGGGTCTCGAAGACGTCTAGCCGGCCGTCGCGAGTGGACTGATCGGGTGACTTCCCAACAAGGCGAAGTTAGGCTAACCTAAGTCTCGTCGCTTCGTGGTGGGAGCGGCAGTCAGTTCGGGAACGGACGAGGCCCCCGCTCTGGGCAGAGCGGGGGCCTCGTCGTGTTCAGCGCGCGGGAAGCTTTGTCGGAGCACCCACCGCCGAAGTCAGAGTCGCAGGCCGTGCCGGCCCGCCCGGGCGGCCTCGAAGCGCGCGGACACGTCCTCCCAGTTGACGACGTTCCACAGCGCCGAGATGTAGTCGGCCTTCAGGTTGCGGTACTGCAGGTAGTACGCGTGCTCCCAGATGTCGAACGCGAGCAGCGGCGTGGTCGCGATCGACAGGTTCGAGTGGTGGTCCTTGAGCTGCTGCGTGATCAGCTTCTGGCCGACCGGCTCCCACGCGAGGATGCCCCAGCCCGAGCCCTGGATCGACGACGCGGCCGCGTTGAGCTGGGCGCGGAACTTGTCGAACGACCCGAAGTGCTCGTCGATGGCCGCCGCGAGCTCGCCGACCGGCTTGTCGCCGCCGTTCGGGCTGAGGTTCTTCCACCACACCTGGTGCAGCGCGTGGCCGGCCAGGTGGAACGCGAGCGTGGTCTCCAGGCCGACGATGCCGCCGAAGTTCTCCTTGTCGCGGGCTTCCTCGATCTGCTCCAACGTGTCGTTGGCGCCCTTCACGTACGCCGCGTGGTGCTTGCCGTGGTGCAGCTCGTTGATCTCGCCGATGATCGCGGGCTCCAGGTCGCCGTAGTCGTAGTCGAGATCCGGCAGCACGTACTGGGCCATGACATCTCCCCAATTGCACTTGATTGGTAGTTGCAACTTACTAGCAACAAGGTCGAGTAAACCAGTTGCGGCCGGACGTACCGTCGAAAGCGTGTCCGTGCTGACAGCCAGGAACATTTCGCTGTCGTTCGGTCCGAGGACCGTGATCTCGGAGGTCGATCTCGATGTTTCACCTGGTGACCGCGTCGGTCTGAGCGCTCCCAACGGCGCCGGCAAGTCGACGTTGCTCCGGCTGCTCGCCGGTGAGCTGCGACCGGAGACCGGCTCCGTCTCAAGCACCGGGACGGTCGCGCACCTGACGCAGGAGACCCTCCACGTCGCCGGTGAGTCGCTCCGGGACCATCTCGCGCGCCGCACCGGCGTCGCGCAGGCCGAGGAGTGGTTGCAACGAGCGGCGGAAGCGCTCGGTGAAGGCCGCGGTGAGGACTACCCGGAGGCACTCGACCACTGGACCGCCATCGGTGCCGATGACTTCGGCGAACGCGCGGACGCGGTCTGCGAACGCCTCGGGCTCCCGGCGGACCTGCTCGACGGCCGCGCGCCGGACGAGCTGTCCGGCGGCCAGCAGGCACGGCTCCGGCTGGCCGCGGTGCTGCTGACCCGTGCCGACGTGCTGCTGCTCGACGAGCCGACGAACGACCTCGACGCGGCCGGGCTCGACCTGCTGGAGTCCCACGTGCGGGGGTATCCGGGCGCGATCGTGCTGGTGAGCCACGACCGGGAGTTCCTGGCGCGCACCACGACCGCGATCGCGGAGCTCGACGAGTTCACGCACCGGCTGGCGGTGTTCGGCGGAGGCTGGGACGCCTACGTCGAGGAGAAGGCGAACGCGGACCGCCGCGCCCAGGAGGAGTACGAGGCGTACGCGGAGAAGCGCGACTCTCTGGTGCAGCGCAGCCGGCAGGTCAAGGAGTGGTCGCGCAAGGGCGTGCGCCGGGCGACGAGCGCCAAGGCGCGCAACGACGAGCCGGACAAGAACCTCCGCGCGGGCCGGGTGCGCGCCGCGGAGAACCTGACGGCGAAAGCGTCCGTTGTGGACCGTCAGCTGGCACGGCTGGAGGAGGTGGAGGAACCGCGCGAGGCGTGGCAGCTGCGGCTCACCCTGCCGTCGGCGGGGCGGGGCAGCTCGGTGGCGCTCACGTTGCGGCAGGCGGTGGTCAGCCGCGGCGACGTGACGCTCGGACCGGTCGACCTCACCATCGGCGCGGGCGAGCGGTGGCGGATCACCGGTCCGAACGGCAGCGGCAAGTCGACGTTGCTCGGTGCGCTGCTCGGCCGCGTCCCGCTGGTGTCCGGTGACCGCTCGATCGGACCGGGCGTGGTGGTCGGCGAGGTCGACCAGCTGCGGGCGGAGTTCGCCTCCGACGCCTCGGCGCTGCGGATCGTCGCCGATGCGACGGGCCTGCCGGACGTGGAGGTGCGCACGTTGCTCGCGAAGTTCCGGCTGGGCGCGGACAGCGTGCTGCGGCCGGCACGGGAGCTGTCGCCGGGGGAACGCACCCGCGCGGGCTTGGCGCTGCTGCAAGCCCGCGGCACGACCTGTTTGGTGCTCGACGAACCCACGAACCACTTGGATCTGCCGGCGATCGAACAGCTGGAGCAGGCGCTGGAGTCGTACGGCGGAACGTTGTTGCTGGTCACCCACGATCGGCGGCTCGCATCGGCCGTGCGGGTGGATCGTGAGCTCAACGTGCGCGACCTCCTCACGTCCACTCCCGTCAAGGGTGGAAGATATGGGCCATGAGCACCGAGGAGGACTGGCCGGTCGAACAGACCTGGTCGATGCGCAACACCCACTGGCACGCCTATGTGGAGCACACATCGCTCGACCACGCTTCCCCTCGGCAGGTCCGGCTTGAGCGCACCCCCGAAGAAGTGCTCACCTCGCCCGCCGAGGTGGCGGCCTGGCTGGAGGTCAACCTCCGCAGCGCGACGCGGCCGGAGGAGACCGGCAAGAAGCGCGTGAAGGACGAGCGCGACTTCACCGACTCCAACCGCGTGCACGCGTCGCTGGCCTCGCGCGGCGAGTCGATCTACACGGGTGTGAAGGGTGAGCTGACGCTGGCGGTCGAGGCCGTCACGCCCGACGAGTGCCGGATCTCCCACGACGGTGCGGACGTCGCGCCGTTGAAGGCGGGCCGCCGCCGCTGAGCCCGACCGGCCGCCTGGGCGCCATCGCTACATTGATCCCCGGTAGTTTCTTCATGGGGGATTTTGATGAAGCGTTTGCTGCCCGTTCTGGGCGCGCTGGTTCTGGTTGCCGCGGTTCTCGCGGTGGTGGTGTGGCAACGGTCGGACACGGTGGCCGCGCCATTGCCCCCTCCCGGTGACGTGGTGCTGCAGTACGCGGACGGCTCACCGCTCTGGCGCTCGGGCGAACCGGAGACGCCGCTGGTCAAGCAGGTCACCAAGGAGCTCGCCACGAGCGCGAGCATGACGGTCGGCCAGCTCCGCGAGGTCGGCGGCGCGACCGTCGTGACGACGATCGACCCGAAGGCCCAGTCCGGTGCGCTGGAGGTGATCCGCACGGCGTCGGCCGGTCAGCCCGCGTCGTTGCGGTACTCGATCACCGCCGTGGACCCGAACACCGGCGCCGTGACGGCCTACGCGCCGGGCACCGATCCCGCCGCCGACTACGCGGGCGGCGTACTGAAGGAGCCGGGACAGGCGTTCTTCCCGTTCAACGTCGTCGCCGCACTGCAGAGCGGCAAGACGCTCGACAGCACCTACGACGGCCGTTCGCCGCGCGTCTTCGGCCAGGTGTCGATCAGCGACGAAGCAGGCTGCGGCGAGCGCTGCACAGTGCGCGAGGCGCTGCGGAAGTCGGGCAACGTCGTGATGTACGACCTGGTGGCCAACGACACCGGGATCAGGCCGGTCGTCACCGCCGCGCACCAGGCCGGTGTGCCGGAGTCGGTGGACCTCGACGGCACGAAGACCAAGCTCCTCGTCGGCGACGGCGACGGCCTCCCGAACGCGGGTGTGTCGCTCGGAGCGAGCGAGGCGCGCATGCGACCGCTCGACCTCGCGGCGGCCTACGCCACGTTCGCCGCGGAAGGCACGCAGCACAAGGCGCACTTCATCACCCGTGTCACCAACGCCGGCGGCAACCTGGTGTACCGGGCGGTGGATCCCGCCAAGCCCGCGTTCGACCAGGACCCGGCGCGCAGCAAGGACATCGCGAACCAGGTCACCGGTGCGCTGCGCGACGGCGGCGCGTGCGGAGCGGACGCCGCGTGCCTGAACGGCGAGTGGCGGGCCGGCGTGTCCGACCGGGAGCAGGTCGCGCACGCGTGGACGGTCGGCTACACGCCTCGTGCTTCGGTGGCCGTGTTCGTGGGCGGCGATCGGGCCGCCGCGCCCGCGGTCGACAAGGACGGGAGGGCGGTCGTGGGTTCCGGGCTGCCCAACGAGATGTGGCGGGCGATGCAGGAGAAGCTGACGCCGTGACGCGGCGTGTGGCCCCCGTGCTGGTCCTGGTCGCTCTGGTTGCTCTGGTCGTCGGATACGTGGTGTGGCAACGGCCGGCTGCTCCGGTTCCGAAACCCTTGGCACCGAAGGATGTCGTGCTCCAGTACGCGGACGGCTCCACGATGTGGCGCAGCACGGATGCCTGGAAGCGGCCGCCGATCGTGCAGCGGGTGTTCGCGGAGCTGGGCCCGGCGGCGCTGTCGTTCGACTCGCTCAAGGCGACCGGCGGCGTGGTCCGCACGACGATCGACGCGCGGGCGCAGACCTTCGCCGCCGCGGTGGTCGGCCGGCTGATCCCCCCGCTCCGGGTGATCGACACGTCGGCGCCGATCACGGGCCGGCCGCGCGAGCTCGACGCGTCGGTGACGGCGATCGATCCGGGCTCGGGTCGGGTGCGGGTGTACTTCCCCGGTCTGAGCTCGGTCGACGATCTGGCAGGTGGCGTGCGGAAGGAACTGCCCGCGGTCCTCGCCGAGCCGTTCGCCGCGGTTGCGCCGAACGCGATCGAGGAACGAGCGACGCCGCTCGACGTGAGCGCCGCGTACGCAACCCTGGCCGCGAGAGGTGTTCAGCGCGAGCCGCACTTCGTCACCTCGGTGACCGCGGCGGACGGTTCGTTGCTGTACGAGGCCGCCGACACCGCCAAACCCGTGTACGCCACGGACAGGGTGGACCGGATCACCGCTTCGCTGAAGGAGAAGCCCGGTTGCGACGGGACGGCGTGCGTGCCGGACGCCTTCCCGTGGATGGTCGGCTACACGCCCGAGTTCGCGGTCACGGTGTACGTGGAGCAGACCGGCGTCGTCGACGCCGGCCTGCCCAGGCTGATCTGCTTGAGTTCCTGAAGGAGCTGCCCGCGTGAGGCTCACCCGACGTGCCACGTGTGCACCGGCTCGCCGCCGTGCATCAGCTCCATGTACCGCTTGAGCATCCCGGACAGCGCCGCGTCCCTCGACATGCCGCGTTCCTCAAGCAGCGCAACGGTTTCCCGCTGCCACGACGAGCCGGTGCGGCGCGCGAGGCAGCGTTGTTCGATCACGCCGAGGTAGCGTTCACGCGCCTCGTCGGAGACGCCGCAGTCGCGCAGGCCCTCGTGCGCCATCGGCAGGAGGCGGCGCAGCACGAGCTCGTCCGGCGGGATCCAGCCGATGCCCGGCCAGTACAGCTGGGCGTTCATGCCGTGCCTGGCGCCGGTGTAGAGGTTCTCCTCGGCCGCCTGGAACGACATCTGCGTCCACAGTGGACGTTCCTGGGCGGCGAGGGCGCGCTGGGTGCCGTAGAAGAAGGCGGCGTTGGCCATCGTGTCGAGCACCGTGGGGCCCGCGGGCAGGACGCGGTTCTCCACGCGCAGGTGCGGCACGCCGTCGACCACGTCGTAGACCGGGCGGTTCCAGCGCCAGATCGTGCCGTTGTGCAGGCGCAGCTCGGAAAGACGAGGCGCGCCACCGGCTTCGAGGGTCTCCAACGGGTCCTCGTCGTCGGTTTCGGGCAGCAGGCTGGGGAAGTAGCGCACGTTCTCCTCGAACAGGTCGAAGATCGACGTGATCCACCGTTCACCGAACCACACGCGCGGGCGGACGCCCTGGTTCTTCAGCTCGTCCGGGCGGGTGTCGGTGGCCTGCTGGAACAACGGGATGCGGGTCTCGTGCCAGAGCGCCTTGCCCAGCAGGAAGGCCGAGTTCGCGGCGATCGCCACCTGCACCCCGGCCAGGCACTGGGCGGCGTTCCAGTGCGCGGCGAAGTGCGTCGGCTCGACCTGCAGGTGCAGCTGCACCGACGTGCAGGCGGCTTCGGGCAGGATCGACTCCGCGTAGGTCAGGAGCTTCTCCGGCCCTCTGCCCGGCATCGCCGGGCCTTCCATGTGCAGCACCATCTCCTCGCCGCGCGCGGCGAAGATGGTGTCGTTGAGGAGCGCGTACCGCGGGCTCTCGGAGAGCCACTTGCGGTCGAAGTGCCGTTCCCGCAACGTGGGCAGCACGCCGATCATGGCCAGGTTGGCGCCGACGTCGTTGGCCTTGGCGTCCGCGCTGTCGAGTGACGTGCGCAGTTCCTCTTCCAGGCCAAGCATCTCACCCCCGGCCAGCTCACGCGGCGGGACGTTGATCTCCAGGTTCTGCTGTCCCAGTTCGAGCGTGTAGGAGGGATCGTCGATCTTCTCGAGCACCTCCGAGTTCGCCATCGCCGGGCGCATGGCGTCGTCGACGAGGTTCAGCTCGATCTCGAGCCCCATCTGCCGACGGGGAAAGGAAAATGTGTCTTCTGCGAGCATCGTCGCCAATGCGTCCAGGCTGCGCTGCATCTTCGAGCGGTAACGCTGGCGATCGTCTCTGGTGAACGTGCGGCTGGACACTTCGCTTCCCATGCCGCTACCCCTTCGCTCGGCGCCGGTGGGCGCGGGCCAGGCGGAACGCCAAACGTGACACAGCGGAAACCTCCTTTACATCGCCCAAATCGGTGCTCTCTGTCACGTCGAGATAACAACCAGCGATCATCCGCTGGTCGGGCGTGTGCGGTTCCGCCCTCCGGACTACCTCGCCTGTTCCACCCCGGGCCGGATGCGAAACTTCCGGCGTGGCGAAGGTGATCGAGATCAACGACCCGGCGGACCCCCGGCTGGACGACTTCCGGGACCTCTCGACGGCTGATCGCAGGCCCGACCGGCCGGGAGGACGCGGCCTCGTCATCGCCGAGGGTGTCGTGGTGGTCGAACGTCTGCTGGCTTCGCCGTACCCGGTGCGCGGGCTGCTCGGGGTGCGGCGGCGGATCGAGGCGCTCGACCTCTCTGACCTGGACGTTCCCGCCTACGTGACCTCAGCGGAGGTGATGGCGTCGGTCGTCGGGTTCCACCTGAACCGGGGTGTGCTGGCCGCCGCCGACCGCGCCCCCGCCCGGGAGCTGGAGGACCTGGCCGACCGCTCGCAGCGCCTGGCCGTTCTGGAGGGCGTGGGTGACCACGAGAACTTGGGCTCGATCTTCCGCAACGCCGCGGCGCTGGGCGTGGACGGCGTCGTGCTGGGCCCCGGCTGCAGCGATCCGCTGTACCGGCGCAGCGTGCGGGTGTCGATGGGGCACGTGCTGCGCGTGCCGTTCGCTACCACGGATCAGTGGCCCGCGGCGCTGAACCTGTTGCGGCACAAGGGGTTCACAGTTGCCGCTCTGACGCCGCGCGCTTCCGCGCCGCACCTCGCGGACGCGGGGCTGCGCGGGCGGCGCGTGGCGGTGCTGCTGGGCTCCGAGGGGCCGGGGCTCACCGAGGAGGCCATCGCCGCCGCGGACGTGGCGGTGCGGATCCCCATGTCGTCCGGCGTGGACTCGCTGAACGTCGCCACCGCCGGCGCGGTGGCGTTCTACGCCCTGCTCTGAGCGAGCCCCGCACGCGTCCGACGTCGATGAAGGGCGCCTTCCTCCACCTGAGGTGCAGTAAGGCGCCCTTCATCGAGCACTCGGCAGCGCCGGCGCGGTGGAGTTCTAGAGGAGCGTGAGGATCAGGACGAGCCAGGCGACCAGCACGCCGGTGACCACGCCGTAGGCGACCCACCGCCACACCGGCACCCGGCGTCCCAGCCACACGCTGGGGGCGAGACCGCCGACCACCAGCACGTTCGCCACGAGCGCGAGCCAGCGGCTGGTCTCGCCGAGGCCGAGGGACAGCGACACCACGGTCACCGTGACGATGGCCGCGGTGATGAAGCTGACCGTCAGCCCCGTTCCCCACGGGGTCGGCTCCTCGGCCGGCTCGGCGGTCTGGACGGGGGCTTTCGCGGGCTCGTCCGGTGCCTCGACGCTGACCAGCTCACCGCTCACCGGGTCGGTGTAGCTGACCGTGGCGTTCATGACCGCCGCGATCCTGCCCGCGAGCTGCTTGCCGCGTCGTGCCACCAGTGCGCCGGCGACCCCGTCGGCGGGCGTCTCCGTGCGCACGACCGCGTCGGCGACCTTGGCCCACTCGTGCAGCGCCTCGGCCAGTTCGGCGCCGAGGGGCAGGCTGTGCGGGTCGACCTCGCGCTCACCGGACTCGTCGTTGCCGGCGAGGACGGCCCGGCCGTCCCGGACTCGCAACTCCACGAACCCTCCTACGGTCTTCCGGAGCCTCGTCGGAGAACCTATCGGACATCGTCAGGGCCGTAGTGCCTCCGTTGCCCGTGCGAAGTAGTCGAACAGCGTCCGCCGCTCCTCCTCGCTGTACCCGGCGAAGAGAGCGCCGAGCTTCTCCCTGGCGGGGGCCAGGGCCTCGGCGAGCTGGATCGGCTCCCCGCACGGCTCGACGATCACCTTGCGCCGGTCGTCGGGAGACGGTGTCCGCCGCACGAAGCCCGCGGCCTCCAGACGGTCGATCAGGCGCGTCGTCGGGCCGGTGGTCAGTCCTGTCTGCGCGGACAGCTCGCCGGGGGTCATCGGGCCGTTGAGGTCGAGCAGGTTCAGCGCGTACAGGTCCGTGCCGCCCAGGCCGCACGACCGCGCGGCGTGCAGGCCGTGCAGCACCATCGCGCCGACGTAACGCCGGTAGACCTCACTCGCGTCTGTTGACATCCACCCACCCCTCTCCTAATCTCTTCCCCAACGAAGAGACTTCCTGAAGGAAGAGACTTCTCCGACGAAGAGAATTTAGCAAGGGGGAACCATGAGTGACGAAGCAGGCGTCCGCGCGTTGTTCGCACAGCTCGTCGAGGCGTGGAACCGGGGCGACGGCGCCGCGTACGGCGAGTGCTTCACCGACGACGCCACCTACGTGGCCTGGTTCGGCACCATCTACCGCACGGGCAGTGACATCGGGCGTTCACACCAGGTCCTGTTCGACACCTTCCTCAAGGACACGAAGATGACCATCGAGGGAGACGTCGACGTGCGGTTCTACGGCGAGGACACGGCGGTGCTGACGACGCGCGGCGACGTGGGGAAGAAGCCCGGCAAGGGCGCGAAGGTGCAGACGTTCACGCTGGTGCGGCAGAACGGGGCGTGGAAGATCGCGGCGTTCCAGAACACGAAGCGCCACACGCTGCTCGAGCGGATCTCGTTCAGGTTCCAGCCGGGCATCCGGCCGGCGGCGTGAGGTCGCGTTCGCGCCAGATCCCCATTGGCGCGAACGCGACCACAGGCCTAGGCGAGCGAGTCGCGCCAGGCCGTGTGCAGGGCGGCGAACCGCCCGCGCTCACCGATCAGCTCCTCGGGGGAGCCGTCTTCCACCACAATGCCACCATCCAGGACCAGTACGCGGTCCGCGATCAGGACCGTGGACAGGCGGTGGGCGATGATGAACGCCGTGCGGTCGGCCAGCACCGTCTCCAGGGCGGCCTGCACTGCGCGTTCGGTGGGCACGTCCAGCGACGACGTGGCCTCGTCCAGCACCAGCACGGCGGGGTCGGCGAGGAAGGCCCGCGCGAACGCCACCATCTGGCGCTGGCCCGCCGACAACCTACCGCCCCGCTTGCGGACGTCCGTGTCGTAGCCGTCCGGGAGTGCCGCGATGAACTCGTGCGCACCCACCTCGGCGGCCGCGGACTCGATCTCGGCGCGCGTGGCCGACGGACGGCCCAGGGCGATGTTGTCGGCCACCGAGCCGGAGAACAGGAAGTTCTCCTGGGTCACCATCACCACGGCCCGGCGCAGGTCGGTGTCCGCGACCGACCGCAGGTCCACCCCGTCCAGCAGCACCGAGCCCGCCGACGGGTCGTAGAACCGGGACACCAGCTTGGCCAGCGTGGTCTTGCCGGCACCGGTCGCGCCGACCAGAGCCACGGTCTGGCCCGCCGGCACGTCGAGCGTGAAGCGCGGCAGCACCTGGCGTGACGTGTTCGGGTACTGGAACTCCACGTCGGCGAAGCGGATCGCACCACGCGCGTGCGGCAGCGCCACCGGCGAGGACGGTTCCGGGACCGACGGTTCCTCCTCCAGGACGCCGGAGATCTTCTCCAGGGCGGCCGTGGCGGAGGAGTAGGAGTTCGCGAACATCGCCAGCTCGTCGAACGGGTCGTAGAACCGGCGCAGGTACACGGTGAACGCGGTCAGCACGCCCAGCGCGAGCGTGCCGTCCGCGACCCGGTAGGCGCCCCACGCCAGCACGACGGCCAGTGACACGTTGCCGATCATGCGGATCGTGGCGACGAACGTGGCCATGACGCCCAGCGCGTCCACGTTCGCGTCGCGGAACTGGCCGTTGAAGGCATTCATGATCGTCTCGTTGCGGGGCTGGCGGCGGAACGCCTGCACCGCGCGGATGCCGTTCATGGACTCCACGAACTGGACGATGATCTTGGCGATGGCGCCGCGGGTGCCCCGGTAGGCCTCCACCGAGCGGCGGCGGAACCAGCGCCAGATGAAGAACAACGGCACGAAGCCCGCCACCACGACGGTCGCCAGCGGCGGGTCCAGCCACAGCAGGATGATCGCGATGCCCGCCACCGACAGCGCCGCGTTGAACAGGCTGTCCAGCCCCTCCTCGATGAGGTTCTGCAGCGCGTCGACGTCGCTGGTCAGGCGCGAGATGACCTTGCCGGACGTGTAGGACTCGTGGAAGCCGACGGACAGGCGCTGCGCGTGCCGGAAGATCCGCCCGCGCAGGTCCAGCAGCAGGTCCTGGCCCACGCGGCCGGAGATCCGCAGGAACGCCCAGCGCAGGAACGTCGTCACGCCCGCGCAGCCCGCGTAGCCGGCCACGCACCACGCCAGCACCGACGCGTCACCGCGCATCGCCGCCGGGATGCCCTTGTCGATCGCGGCGGCGATCAGCAGCGGCAGCGCGAGGTTCGCGAGGTTGCCGCCGAACACCGCCCCGATCGCGAGCGACGCACGGCCGATGTGTGGCCGCAGCAACGAACCCAGGAGCTTGCGGGACCTGGCCTGCAGGCGCAGTCCGGTCGAGTACGAGATCTCGTTGATCTCCTCGGCGGCGACGCCGCGCCACTCCTCCTCCGGCTGGACCTGGTGTTGCACCACAGTCTGGTCGCTCACGACGCCACCTCCTCTTCGACGATCTCGTCGGCGTCCGAACTGGACAGCAGACGCCGGTACTCCTCGTTGGTCTCCAACAACATCCGGTGCGAACCGATCGCGGCGATCTTGCCGTCGACCAGCATCGCGACGCGGTCGGCGAGCTGCACCGTGGACGACCGGTGCGCCACCACCAGCGCCGTCACGCCGCGCAGCACCCTGCGCAGGGCGGCTTCCACCTCGGCCTCGGTGTGCACGTCCAGCGCGGACAGCGGGTCGTCCAGCACCAGCACCGCCGGCTTGCCGACGACCGCGCGGGCCAGCGCCAGGCGTTGCCGCTGACCACCGGACAGCGACAGGCCCTGCTCGCCGATGCGGGTCGCGAGACCCCACGGCAGCGCGTCCACGAACTCCTCGGCCTTGGCGACCCGCAACGCCTCGCGCACCGCCTCCTCGGTGACGTCCGGCACGCCCAGACCGACGTTCTCGGTGACCGACGCGGAGAACAGCACGGGTTCCTCGAACGCCGTGCCGACCACCGTCCGCAGGTCCTCCAGCGAGAGGTCCCGCACGTCGACGCCGTCGATGGTGATCCGGCCGGCCGTCACGTCGGCCAGTCGCGGCACCAGCGCGGTGAGCGTCGTCTTGCCGGAGCCGGTCGCGCCGACCAGCGCCACGGTCTCGCCGGGTCGCAGGTCGAGGTCGATGCCGGACAGCACCTCGCGGCCGTCCTCGAACGCGAACCGCACACCCTCGAAACGAACGTGCCCGCGCAGCGGCGTGGGCAGCGGCGCGGGCGAGGCGGGGCTGGTGATCGTCACGGGGGAGTCGATGACCTCCCAGTAGCGTTCCAGCGCGGCGGCGGTCTGGTTCGTCTCCGCCAGCAGCCAGCCGATGGAGTCGATCGGCCAGCGCAGGTACGCGCTCACCGCGACGGCCGCGACCAGCGTGCCGACCGTGATCGAGCCGTTGATGATGCCGATCGCGCCGACGCCGAGCATGCCCGCGATCGAGAGCTCGGGCAGCACGATCAGCACCGACCACAGCGCGGCCAGGATCGAGACCTTGTTGAGCTCGGTCGCCCGCAGCTCACGTGCCTGCGCCAGGAACCGGTTCGTGAGCTCCGGCCCGCGCCCGAACGCCTTGAGCACCCGGATGCCGAGCACCGACTCCTCGACGATCGTGGTGAGGTCGCCCTCCTGGTCCTGGGCCTTGCGCGCCACGACCTTGAACTTCGCCTCGAAGAGGTACGAGATGACGATCAACGGCATCGCACCGCACAACGACACGATGAGCAGCCACGGCGAGAGCGTCGCGATGATGCCCAGCCCGATCAGCACGACCAGGCTGTTCACCACCAGGAAGACCATGCCGAACGCGACGAACCGCCGCACGGTCGTGAGGTCGTTGGTGCCGCGCGACAGCAGCTGACCGGACTGCCACCGGTCGTGGAACGCCACGGGCAGCCGCTGGAGGCGCTGGTAGAGGTCGAACCGCATGCGGGCCTCGACCTCGGCCGCCGGTCGCGCGACCACCTTGCGGCGGAGGTAGAAGAGCGTGGCCTCGCCGATGCCGAGCACCAGGACGCCGAGGACGAGCCACGGCAGCGCCGCGGTCTGCTTCTGCTGAATCGGGCCGTCGACGATGCGCTGGGTCACCAGCGGGATGCCGAGTCCGCACAACATCGCGAGCAGCGTCGCCGAGAGCACGACAGCCATCCGTGCGCGGTGCGGCCGCACGTACGGCCACAGCCTTCGCAAGGTGCGGATTGTCGAGTTGCGTTGATCGCTCACGCGATGAGCCCCCTCCAGGTCGTCTCCAAAGTACGAAGAACAACCGGTGGTCAGCATCCGGTTTTTCTCCCCACCGGAGCCTGCTGTCTCGACTTAGGTCGAGGTCAAGGGCACGATGACCACCATGACGCGGTTTCTGCGAACCGAGCAGACGATGGCGTTTCCACACGGACGGCTCATCGCCTCGCGTGACGGTGCGAACTACGTGCTGGCCCCCGACGGCTGGGACCACCTGGCCGGTCCACGTCCCCGGCACGCGATGTACGTCTCCCGCGAGGAGGCCGAGGACTGGTGCGAACGCGAGGGCTGGGACCTGCACCTGCTGGACGAGGTGCCGGTCACCTCCTGAACGTGACGAGGCCGACCAGTCCGTAGGAGACGGCGGCGAGCAACGCCTCGGCGTGGTGCCGGTTCGAGAACCACCCGAGGACGGGCTCGTGCACCTTGAAGTAGAGCCCGAGCCCCAGCACGACCGGCCCGAGCAGGATGATCGGCCACACCGGCCGCACCCCGAGGACCCACAGCACCGGCCCGGCCACCACCAGCGACGACACCAGCGCGAGCGGCAGCCCGATCAGCACGAGCAGCAGGAACGTCGACATCGACGTGCTGTCGAGCCACGACTTCAGGAAGCCCGACTCGTACGCCCACGTCCACCCGAGCACCAGCCCAGCCCCGACGGCCATCGACAAGATGACCCGGAACAGCAGCCGGCGTCCTGTCCTACCCGTCCTGCCCGCGGTGCTCTGCTCGGTCACGCCGCCCACCGTAACGAGCGGTCACCTCGGCGGCCAGGGCGTACCCGCCCGCGGCCGCCAGCGCGACCACGAAGGTCCCGCTGTCCTCGGGCAGCTGGAGCCGCACGAACTTCAGGATGAACATGCTGATGAGCAGCAGCAGCGCCGCACCCGTCGTCCCGCCGCCGGCGGTCGGCCAGGCTGGGGAGTACCGCACGAGCCGCAGCAGCCCCCACCCCACGACCGCCCACACGATCACCAGCACCGGCATGACCAGCAGGAACAGCGGAAAGATGCACACCAGACCGCTGTCCGACCCGTCGAAGTGGCACACGAGCTCGCTGGACGGCTCCAACGACCAGAACCACCCGGCCCCGCACAACGCGCCCACCAATGCCGCCGTCGCCGCCCTCATGGGAGGAGATCATGGCTCTTCGTCGGTGGCCTTGCCATGAGTAGAAGTGCCTGAACGGGTTCCCACCAGCGCGGCGGCCATGCCGTAGGCGAGGATCGGTACCCAGATCGGGGCGAAGGTGCCGGTGTGCGCCGCGGCCGCGAAGGTCACGATCCACAACAGCACCCAGAACAGGCAGCCGAGTCCCATCGCCGGCCAGGCGTCGGTTCGCCTGAGCAGCTTGAACACCACGTACACGAGCAGGCTCGCGACCAGTGCCCAGCCGATGGCGTGCAGCGGCGTGGTCAGGTCGAAGTCGAACCCCATGCTGAAGCACGGTTCGCCCTTCACCTTGCACTTCGGAAACGCCTCGTAGGTCACGTCTGCCTCGTCTCGCGGAGGGGGCCCGGCAAGAGGGTGGCGACAGGGAAGGTTACGACCGGGAGAACGACCTCCACCTGCGCGAGCACCCCGGTGTTCCAGGCCGCCAGGGCCAGCAGTGCCCACAGCGCGCCGCTGACCTTGACCACGTCCACCACCTCCGGCCGCCTTCGCAGCATCCAGTGCAGGACGAGCCCCGCCGCGGTCGTCCAGACGACCAGGAACATCGGCAGCGTCCAGATGATCGTCAGCGCGCACTCCGAACTGTCTGCGGTCGCGCACTCGGCCGGTAGCAGCGGTCGCCACGTCAGTCGCAGCCCGACCCCGGCGATCACGCCCGCCACCAGTCCGAGCAGAGCATGCTTCAGCACGCTCGTGGCCGGCCCACGGCCATTGCGGCCACCGCGTAGGCGGCGCACGCGGTGACCAGCACGGCGGCGAGCATCCAGAACGAGAAGGTCAGCGGGTAGAGCAGCACCGACGACCGGCCGCATCCGATGCGGCCTGGCTTGAGGTAGTAGTACCGCGGGAGTGCGTCGAGGGTCAGTGCCCATCCGGTGGCGGCGAGGGCTCCGGCGCACGCCCCCACCACAGTGCGCGACAACATGCGCCAAGAACTACCTGATCACCGCGCGGAAGAAGCCGATCTGCACGAACTCTCCACATCACCTTCACCGCGTGAGCACGGCGATCAACGCGTACAAAGCCGCGAAGACGGGGAAGGCGAGACAAGGCAGACCGAGCGCGAAGAAGATCATCGCGACGACGGACATCAACGTCGCGGGCACGGCCACCCAGCCTGCCCGCGACACACCCGCCGAACGCAGGGCGAACCACCCCAGAAACGCGGCGACCGCCGTGAAGACCGGCATGGTCTTCACGGCGGCGCCGAGACAGCCCCAGTTCTCGAACGAGCAGACCGCACCCGAGGCGATGAGCTCGAACACTCCCCACCAGGCCAGCCCGAGGAGTGCACCCACTCCGGCAGCCAGCGCGACACGGCGTCCCACTGGGCGTCAATCAGCGGTTCGACCGCACGCCCAGTAAAACGTCCTCCCACGAAGGGACGATGGGGTGGTTCTTCTTCCCCCGCTTGGGCGGAGGGTCCTTGCGCACCGGCTTCTCCGCGGCGGGCTCCTGCTCCTTCGTCACCGGCGGTGGCGCAGGGGCCGGAGCGGGCTCCGGTTCGGGCAGCTTCTCCTGAACCGGCTTCTCGGCCACCACGGGAGCGGGGGCCGGAGGCGGTGCCTGGGCCGGCACGGGAACGGGCTCCTCGGCAACGGGTGCGGGCAGCACCGGAGTCGCCTCCAGGGCCTGCCGCGCCAGCTGCGTCACCGGCCGCACCGTGCGCAGAGTCCGGTTCGGGTTCGGGTCCATCAGGTCGACCGCGGCGTCGTCCAGCGCCGTCACCGTGCCGCCCTGCGCACCGGGGTGGAACGCCCAGTGCGCCCGGTTGTCCGAACGGCCCGTCTTCCAGTGCAGCTGCACGATCCAACGGCCGTCGTCACCGCGCCACGAGTCCCACGAGGTGTCGGAGAGGTCGTGCCCGCGCAGCCCGAACGAGTGCGCGACGACCTCGCCGAGCGTCTGCACGTCCGGGCCGTCCTCGCGGACCGGGTGCGCGCGCTGGGCCAGCTCGGCCGTGCGCGAACGCTCCAGCAGGACCGGGTAGGCGAAGCGCTCGATGCGGTGCGTCGGCATGCCCGCGGCGGCCGCGACCTGCTCGATCGACTCGCCGGCGCGGATGCGGGCCTGGATCTCGCGCGGCCGCATCTGGGCCTCGCCCGACTCGATCTGCATCTGGCCGAGGCGGGCCAGATCACCGCGCAGTGCCGCCCGAAGGCGCTCGTCGGCGGGGAGCGTGAAGCGCTCGCCGCGGTTTTCGGGGTCCTCGAGGATGACGGACTTGCCGTCCTCGTCGAGCCCGATGACTCGCAGCGCTCGCATCGTGGCCTCCCTGAATTCGCACCTCGCCAGCAGACAACGTTAGGACAACGAGCCAGCCAGGAGTGGGAGACTCGCCGATATCTCTACGTGATCTTGCCAGTTCACGAGGGCTGTCGCACGCCGGTTTCCGGAAGGTTCACCTGGACCACCAGGCCGCCTCCCCCGTTCGGACGAGCCTTCGCCGACCCCTGATGAGCCCTCGCGACGGACTGCACGATCGACAGACCCAGGCCAGAACCCGCGGTCCCGGTGCGGTCGCGCAGCCGCCGGAACGGTTCGAACAGGCCCGGCACGGCCTCCGCCGGCACCGCCGGTCCTGTGTTGGAGACCACGAGCTCCCGATCGAGACGGACCGACACGGTTCCGCCGGGTTCGTTGTAGAGCAGGGCGTTGCGCAGCAGGTTGCCGACGAGCTGCGCCAGCAGCACGGGATCGCCCTCGACCAGGTACGGCCGAGTCGACACGTCGAAGGTGACTTCCTTCTCCGCCGCCAACGAGCCGCACGACTCGACCTCGTCGTCGATCACCTCGTCCAGCCACACCAGCTCTCGGCTGGCGAGACCGCGATCACTGCGTGCTAGCAGCAACAACCCGTCGATGAGCTTCTCGCTTCGCTCGTTCGTGTCGAGCAGATGCGCTCCGAGACGGCGCATGTCGTCCGTCGCGTCCGGCGCGGCCAACGCCACCTCGATCAACGTTCGTTGCACCGCGAGAGGCGTGCGCAGCTCGTGCGAGGCGTTCGCGACGAACCGCTTCTGGCTGTCGAACGACGACGCGAGCCGGTCGAGCATGCCGTCGAACGTGTCCGCGAGCTCCTTCAGCTCGTCCGGCGGCCCCTCCAGCTCGATCCGCTGGTCGAGCCGGGTCGCCTCCAGCCGGTGCGCGGTCGTGGTGATCTCGTGCAGCGGCGCCAGCACCCGTCCGGCCACGACCCAGCCGAGCCAGACGGCGAGGACCGCCGCGATCACGAGCGCGATGGCCGACTGCCACAGCAGCCTGCTCAGCACGTCCGACTGGACCTGCTCGCCGGTGACCACCATCGTGTCCGCGGGCAGCTCGGTGACCGTCAGCATCTCGCTCGTCGGGTAGGGCAACGCCTGGCGCGCCACGGCGACCCCGCCGACGGCCGGCTGGAACCACTCGGCGAGCAGGAAGTAGTTGAGCCCGATCAGCGCGACGCCCGCGATCAGGAACACCCCGGCGTACCAGGCCGTCAGCCTGGTCCTCAGCTTCACGGGCCGAACCGGTAGCCGGCACCGGGCACCGTCTCGATGACCTGAGGGGTGCCCAGCTTGCGGCGCAGCGTCATCACCGCCACCCGCACGGCGTTGGTGAACGGGTCGGCGTGCTCGTCCCAGGCCTTCTCCAGCAGCTCCTCGGGGCTCACGACGTTGCCCTCCGCCCGCATCAGCACCTCCAGCACGGCGAACTCCTTCGGCGAGAGCGGCAGGAACCTGCCGTTGCGCGACGCCTGGTGCCGCGGCAGGTCCAGCGTCACCCCTGCCCGTTCGAGCACCGGTGGCAGCGCGGGACGAGCCCGGCGGCCCAGCGCCTGCACGCGCGCCACCAGCTCGGCGAACGCGAACGGCTTGGTCAGGTAGTCGTCGGCCCCGAGCCCGAGCCCGGCCACCCGGTCGTCCACCTCGGCCGCCGCCGTCAGCATCAGCACCCGTGCCTCGCCACCGGTCGCGTGCACCGCCTTGCACACCTCGTCACCGTGGACGAGCGGCAGGTCGCGGTCCAGCACAACGACGTCGTACGCGTGCACCCCCACCCGTTCCAACGCCGCTTCACCGTCGTAGCAGACGTCGACCGCCATCGAGAACCTGCGCAGTCCCTCGGCGACCGTGTCCGCGAGCAGCTGTTCGTCCTCGACCACCAGCACGCGCATGACGCCCATTTTCCGCGCGTTGCCGATAAGCGCCGGATAAAGGCTTTCGCTTAACGCCCGCGAATGGGCGGCTCCGTAGACCTGTTGCCGTGAAATCCACCATCGCAGTGCTGCTGGCCTTGCTCATGGCGCTCACCGCCTGCGGGGCCAAGGAACAGCCGAACGACGCCAAGAAGGACAACAAGGGCGACCCGATCAAGCTCGCCCAGTGCATGCGGGAGCACGGCATCAACATGCCGGACCCGAAGGAGGGCAGCAACGGCGGCCTCGTCATCGAGGCGTCGCCGGGCGACGGCAACGCCGACACCGGTCCCGCGGACATGGACAAGGTGAAGGCCGCGCACGAGGCCTGCAAGCAGTACATGGAGAACGGCGGTGAGTACAAGCCACCGTCGCCCGATGAGCAGGACAAGATGCGCCAGCAGGCGAAGTGCATGCGGGACAAGGGTTACAACTGGCCCGACCCGAAGTTCGAGGGCGGCGGTTCGGCCGAGACCCTGGAACTGCCGAACCTGGACGACGACAAGGTCAAGCAGGACATGAAGGACTGCGGCCTCGAGGGGTTCGGCGTGGCGAGGCAGGCGGGATGAAACGCAGGGTGAACAGGAAGGTCCTCATCGCCGCACTGGTCGCGGCGGTCGTGCTCGGCACCGGTTCGGTCGTGGTGCTCACCAGGATCGCGGCCGACCAGGCCAACGCCGCGCCGTTGCAGAACGCCCCGGCGAAGACAGCTCAGGTGAAGAAGACGAACCTGGCCGACCAGCAGTCGGTGACCGGCCAGCTCGGCTACGGCGCGGAACGAGGCCTGGCGTCGCGGAAAAGCGGCACCGTCACCGGCCTGCCGAACCAGGGTGCCGTCATCGAGCAGGGCAAACCGGTGTTCTGGGCGGACGCCAAGCCTGTGCCGCTGTTCTACGGCGCGATGCCGCTCTACCGCGATCTGGAAGCGGGCATGTCGAACGGCCCCGACGTCAAGGAAGTCGAGGAGAACCTCGCCGCCCTGGGGTACAACGACTTCGGCACCCCCGACGAGAAGTTCACCTCGTACACCGCCTCCGCGCTGAAGAAGTGGCAGAAGGCGAACGGCCTGGAACAGACCGGGAAACTCGGCCAGGGCGACGTGGTCGTGCAGCCGGGCGCGATCCGCGTCTCGTCGGTGACCGGCCAGCTCGGCGCACCCGCGGGCGGCGACCTGATGAAGGTCACCGGCACCGAACGCGCGGTCACCGTCGAGCTCGACCAGGCCAAGCAGCGGCTCGCCAAGCAGGGCGAGAAGGTCGAGCTGTCGATCCCCGGCGGCAAGCCCGCGACCGGCACGATCACCGGCATCACCCGCACCGCGGGCGACCCGAACCAGGGCCAGAAACCGAAGATCATCCTGACGATCTCCGTCGACGACGCCAAAGCCGCCGAGGGCCTCGACAGCGCCAACGTCACCGCGCTCTTCACGGTCTCGAAGAAGGAGAACGTGCTGGCGGTCCCGGTCGGCGCGCTGCTCGCGCTGACCGGGGGTGGCTACGGCGTGGTCACCGAGGACGGCAGGACGGTGGAGGTCACCGTCGGGATCTTCGCCAAGGGGCAGGTCGAGGTGCAGGGCGAAGGCCTGCGCGAGGGCATGAAGGTGGTGACCACCGAGTGATCACCGTCGACCGCGCGAGCCGCACGTATCCCGGTGGCGTGCAGGCGTTGCGCGAGGTCTCCCTGACCGTCGAGGGCGGCGAGATGCTTGCGATCGTGGGCCCGTCCGGCTCGGGGAAGTCGACCCTGCTGCACCTGATGGGCACGCTCGACAAGCCGACCACGGGCCGCGTCGAGATCGACGGCAACGACGTGTCGTCCTTGTCGGACAACGCCTTGTCGGCGCTGCGGGCACGCACGATCGGGTTCGTGTTCCAGCAGTTCTTCCTGACCGAGGGACTGTCCGCGATCGAGAACGTGGCCTCCGGGCTCGTCTACGCCGGCGTGCCGCGCTCGAAGCGGCGGGCGATGGCGATGTCCGCTCTGGACAGAGTCGGCCTGCTGCACCGCTCGCTGCACAAGCCGCACGAGCTCTCCGGCGGTGAACGCCAGCGGGTCGCGATCGCGCGGGCCGTGGTGAACACGCCCGGCATCCTGCTGGCCGACGAGCCCACCGGGAACCTCGACACGCAGAACGGCGCGGGGGTGCTGGAGCTGCTGGAGAGCCTCAACGCCGACGGCACCACGGTCGTGCTGATCACGCACGACCGGGACATCGCGGCGTGGGCACCGCGCCGCGTCGAGGTTCGCGACGGGGTGATCATGTGATCGACCTGCTGCGCCTCGGGTTCTTCGGCATGCGGACCCGCCCGGTCCGCGCGGTGCTCTCCGCGCTGGGCATCGCGATCGGCATCGCCGCGGTCGTCGCCGTGGTCGGCATCCCGGCCTCCAGCGCGGCGGCGTTGCAGGAGAAGATGTCCAAACTGGGCACGAACCTCCTGACCGCCGCGCCCGGCCAGGACTTCTTCGGCCAGGACGCGAAGCTGCCGGAGACGGCGGTGCCGATGGCCAAGCGGATCGGCGCGGTGTCGGCGGCCAGCGCCACCGGCAAGATCTCCGCGAACGTCCGCAAGAACGACCTCGTGCCGTCGAGCGACACGCTCGGGCTGCAGGTGCAGGCCGCCGAGCAGGACCTCCTGAAGGCGTTGAACGCCGAGGTCCGCGAGGGCAGGTGGCTCTCGCCGGGCGAGAAGTCGGTGGTGCTCGGGGGCACCGCGGCCTCACGTTTGGGCGTCAGCAAGCCCGGCGCGCAGCTGTGGATCGACGGTCAGTGGTTCACCGTGGTCGGCATCCTCGGCCCGCTGCCGCTGTCACCGGAGATCGACAGGTCCGCGCTGATCGGCTGGGAGGCGGCGAAGGAGGCGTTCGGGTTCGAGGGCAACGCGAACACGGTCTACGTGCGCACGTCCGAGGACCAGGTCGAGAACGTCCGCAAGCTGCTCGGACCGACGTTGAACCCGCAGAAGTCCAACGAGGTCAAGGTGTCCAGGCCGTCGGAGGCGCTGGCGGCGCAGCAGCTGGTGGAGAGCTCCTACAACGCGTTGTTCCTGGGACTGGGCGGGGTCGCGTTGTTGGTGGGAGGCGTCGGCGTGGCGAACACGATGGTGATCTCGGTGCTGGAACGCCGGAGGGAGATCGGTCTGCGGCGGGCGCTCGGGGCGACCCGGCGGCAGATCAGGTGGCAGTTCCTCACCGAGTCGGTGTTGCTGTCCGGCCTCGGCGGGCTGGTCGGCGTGATCGTCGGAGTGGCGGTCACGGCCGGATATTCGATCAGCCAGAAGTGGCCGGCGGCACTGCCCTGGCCCGCCCTGCTCGGGGGAGTGGGCGCGGCCGTGGTCATCGGCGCCATCGCCGGCGTTTATCCAGCGGTGCGGGCGGCCCGGCAGTCGCCCACGGAAGCACTCGCCTGAAAGCCCTGGGGTGCATCGAGAACTCGTTCGGTGCACCCCAGGTGCGCTGCGTCAGAGCTGGCCGACGACCCAGTCGATCGCCTGCGTGAGGATCGTGACGTCGTCCGGCTCGATGGCCGGGAACATCGCGACCCGCAGCTGGTTCTTGCCGAGCTTGCGGTACGGCTCGACGTCCACGATCCCGTTGGCGCGCAACACCTTCGCCACGGTCGCCGCGTCCACGTCGTCGTTGAAGTCGATCGTGCCGACGACCTGCGAGCGGTGCTCGGGGTTCTCGACGTACGGCGTGGTGTACGCGGTCTTCTCGGCCCAGCTGTACAGGCGGGTGCTGGAGTCCTCGGTGCGGCTCACCGCCCAGTCGAGGCCGCCGTTGCCGTTGATCCAGTCGATCTGGTGCGCCAGCAGGAACAGCGTGGCGACCGACGGCGTGTTGTACGTCTGGTCCTTGGTGGAGTTGTCGAGCGCGGTAGGCAGCGACAGGAACTCCGGCACCCAGCGGTCCTTGAGCTCCTCGACGCGGGCCAGCGCGGCGGGCGACATCAGCGCGAGCCACAGGCCGCCGTCGCTCGCGAACGACTTCTGCGGCGCGAAGTAGTAGACGTCGAAGTCCTCGGCCTTCACCGGCAGACCACCGGCACCGGACGTCGCGTCGATCGCGATCAGCGCGTCACCGGAACCCTCGGGCCGCGCGACGGGCATCGCCACACCGGTCGAGGTCTCGTTCTGCGCCCAGCCGACCAGGTCGGCGCCCTCGGCGTAGAAGAGCTCGGGCGCCGTGCCCGGCTCGGCCTTGGTGACCAGCGAGTCCTTCAGGAACGGCGCGGTCTGCGTGACCTTCGCGAACTTGGAGGAGAACTCACCGTTGGTGAAGTGCTGGGCGGTCTCGCGGACCAGGCCGAAGGAGGCCGCGTCCCAGAACGCCGTCGTGCCGCCGTTGCCCAGCACGACCTCGTAGCCGTCCGGGAGCTGGAACAGTTCGCGCAGCCCGGAGCGGACCCGGCCGACGAGGTTCTTGACGGGCTTCTGCCGGTGCGAGGTGCCGAGCAGGGCCGCACCCTCGGACGCGAGAGCTGCGACGGCCTCGGGGCGCACCTTGGACGGCCCGCAGCCGAAGCGGCCGTCGGACGGCTTGAGCTCGGCGGGCAGCACCAACGAGGTCGGATCGGCGGTCTGGGTCATGTGGTCACGCCTCCGGGGCGGTGAACGAGCTGAACGGGACCTGACCGGCGCCGTTGCCGGAGTTCACAGTGTTGCAGGCGGGTAGCCGCAGGGTGACAGCCGGGTGTCGTGGGTCACGTCACCACGTCACTGCAGCATGCCTCGATCCAGCGCCGTCGTGACCGCGGCGGTGCGGTCCGACACGCCGAGCTTGTTGAACACCCTCAGCAGGTGAGTCTTCACGGTCGCCTCCGAGATGAACAGCGTCCGCCCGATCTCGACGTTCGACAGACCCTTCGCGACCAGCCGCAACACCTCGGCCTCCCGCGCGGACAGCGGTGGCGTGCGCACCTGCCCGACGACCTTCGCGACCATCGACGGCGCCAGCACGGTCTCCCCGCGCGAGGCCGCGCGGATCGCCGCGATCAGGTCCTCGGTGGTGGAGTCCTTCAGCAGGTACCCGGACGCGCCGGCCTCGACCGCGCGCAGGATGTCCGAATCGGTCTCGTAGGTGGTGAGCACCAGCACGCGCGGCCCGGTTCCGGCGATCTTCGCGGTTGCCGCGACACCGTCCATTTCGGGCATTCGCAGGTCCATCAGCACGACGTCCGGCTTCAAGGCGGCGGCCTGCGAGACGGCCTCCTGCCCGGATCCCGCCTCACCGACGACTTCGAGGTCGTCGGCCACGAGCATGCCCTTCAACCCCTGACGCACCACCGGGTGGTCGTCCACCAGCAGAATCCTGATCACAGCGGTACCTCCACCAGCACCGACGCCCCCTCGTCGCTCGACAGCGAGAGCGTCCCACCCACCTGTTCCAGCCGGGCCCGCATGCCGCGCAGGCCGAAGCCCTCCGGCGCGTCACCGAACCCGCGGCCGTCGTCGCGGACCTCCAGCGAGACGCCGTCCTCGTCGAACCTCATCACGACGTCGACCCGGGACGCCCCGGAGTGCCTCGCCACGTTGGTCAACGCCTCCTGCACGGTGCGCAGCAGCACCACCTCGACGGAGGTCGCCAACGGCACGGCGTCACCGATCACCCGGAACGACGACGGCAGCGAAACCCCGGACACCAGCCGTCGCAACGCGTCCTCCAGCGTGGAACCGTCCAAAGGCGACGGCGCGTTCGAGGCGACCAGTGCCCGTGCCTCGCGGAGGTTCTCCCGCGCGGTCCGCAGCGCCAGCTCCACGTTCGGCTCCGCGCCCTGCAGCAGCGTGATGATCGACGTGAAGCCCTGCGCGAGCGTGTCGTGGATCTCGGCCGACCACCTGGCCCGCTCGGCCTCGATGGTCAGCGCCTCGATCCGGTCCAGCAGCACGCCGCGTTGTTTGTTCTGGTGGGTGATCCTGGTGATCGCCCACGCGAACCCCTGGGAGAACCCGATGATCAGCAACGCCGCCACGAGCGGCAGCGTCGGCCTCAGCCCGAACACGGAGGAGAGGATCTCCGGCGTCATCACGAGCAGCACCACCGGGACGAGCGCCCACCACAGCGGCAGCATCAGGTAGACCTGGGACACCAGGGCGAACAACGCGAACGTCGCCGAGCCGCTGAGCCACACCGCTCCGGCGAACAACACCAGCGACCCGGCGGCGTGGACGAAGCCGCGCCAGTCCTCCCGGTCCTCCTCGATCAGGTGTCTGCCGTAGGTCCAGAACCAGATCATGTTGAGCACCAGCAGCCCCGCTGCCGACAGACGGTCGGGCAGCGGGGGGCCTTCGATCAGGACGATCACCAGTGCGGCGGCCTGGGTGACCGCGAAGAGCACGTACCAGGTGATCAGCTGGTTTTTGTGGTCCAGCGGAAGGTGCGCGTCACGAGGATCAGCCCCGCGATCGTCCACGCAGCGAGCACCAGGGCGATCCTGCCGAGCTCCCATGATCCCGCCGCCTCCATGACCGCGTAGCCGTCGTCCGGTGCGAACACCGAACGGAAACCCTGACACACCCACTTGAGCGGGAAGAGCGATCCCACCGTGCGCAGCGAGTCCGGCAGCGCCGACTGCATGATGAAGACCCCGGACAGGAACTGCAGCACGATGTACGGCAGGTTCAGCACACCGGACGCGCTTCGGGTCGAGCTGGAGATCGCGCTGATGGCCACGCCGAGCAGCGAACACGAGACCACGCCCAGCAGGAACACCCACGCGAACGTCAGCCACTTGTCCGCCGTCGCGGGCAGCTCGATGTCGAACCGGACCATTGCCACGACGAGCAGCAGGGCCGCCTCGAACAGGCTCGACACGAAGACCAGGACGACCTTGCCGAGGAAGTAGGACGTCAACGGCATCGGAGTGCCGCGCAGGCGCTTGAGCGTGCCGTCCTCGCGGTCGGCCACGACGCTGACGCCGAGACCGACGAACGACGTCGAGATGATGCCCGCGCCGATCATGCTGGCCGCGAACATCTGGCCCTGTGCGGGGCTCTTCACGTACACGGTGCCGAGCAGGAGCATCAGGATGCCGGGCAGTGACACCGTGAAGATGAGGCTTTCCTTCTGCCGGAAGAACTCCCGCAGCTCGGTCGCACCCCTCGCGAGACCGATCCGAAGGGTTCCGGGAAGTGCAGCCGTTCTGGCCGTCACGGTGGTCATGCGATCAGCTCCAGGTAGACGTCTTCCAGCGACGGGCGGGTGACGGTGAGCTCGGCGAGTTCGCCGTGCCGGGCGAGCTCGGCGATCACCTTGGTGGGTTCGTGCGTGCGGATCTCGCGCCGGCCGCGGTCGTCGGACCAGCGGACGGTGGCTTCGGCGTGGGCGCGGCCGCCCAGGTTCTGCGGCGTGCCCTCGGCGACGATCCGGCCGCCCGCGAGCACGGCCACGCGGTCGGCGAGCGCCTCGGCCTCGTCCAGGTAGTGCGTGGTCAGCAGGATCGTGGTGCCTTCCGCGGCCAGGTTCTTGATCAGGCCCCAGAACTGGCGGCGCGCCTCGGGGTCGAAGCCCGTGGTCGGTTCGTCGAGGAACACGAGCTCGGGGCGGCCGATGATGCCGAGCGCCACGTCGAGCCTGCGCCGCTGACCGCCGGAGAGCGTGCCGGCGCGGGACTTCGCCTTGTCCGCGAGCCCGACCAGCTCGATCACCTCGTCGGGGTCGCGCGGGTCGGCGTAGTACTTGGCGTAGTGCCGCACTGCCTCGTTGACCGTGAGGTTCGCGGCGTCGTTCGCGCTCTGCAGCACGATGCCGAGCCGGGCGCGCCACGCCCGGTCCGCCTTGGCCGGGTCGACGCCGAGCACGCTCACCTCACCGCCGTCGCGGTTGCGGTGCGCCTCCAGGATCTCGACGGTCGTGGTCTTGCCCGCACCGTTCGGCCCGAGGACCGCGAAGACCTCACCCCGTGCGACGTCGAGGTCCACCCCTGCCACCGCCTGGTGGCCCTTGTAGGCCTTCGTCAGGCCCCTCACCCGAATCGCGTTCATGTCCTAAATCCTGCTTTCCGACCCCCTCCCCGCGGGACGACCGCACCGCCGACCCCAGCTGTCATCCGTTCGGTGGACACGCGGGGAGCTTCCGTTCGCTCTACCCGCACGCGGGGACCCCGCGTGTGCTCACAGCGAACGAAAGCTCCCCGCGTGCACAAGTGTTTCGGCGGTGTTTCCGCTCTGCGAGATCTGGCTTTCGCGTGATAGAACGATCGGGTGCATCTGACGCCGCATGAACGCGACAAGCTCCTCGTGCACGTCGCCGCCGACGTGGCCCGCCGCCGGCTGGAACGCGGGGTGCTGCTGAACTACCCCGAGGCCGTCGCGCTGATCACCGACCACGTGCTGGAGGGCGCGCGGGACGGCCGCACGGTCAGCGAGCTGATGGAGAGCGGACGCACCGTGCTGGCTCCCGAGCAGGTCATGCGCGGGGTGCCGGAGATGATCGACTCGGTGCAGGTCGAGGGCACGTTCCCGGACGGCACCAAGCTCGTCACCGTGCACCACCCGATCGCACCGTCCGCCGGTCCGGCGCCGGGTGAGGTCGTCGTCGGCTCCGAACCCGTCGAGCTGAACCCCGGCCGGCCGCGCATCACCATGACCGTGGTGAACGTCGGCGACCGGCCCGTGCAGGTCGGGTCGCACTTCCACTTCGCGTCGGTCAACACGGGCCTGGAGTTCGACCGGGAAGCCGCGTTCGGCTACCGGCTGGACATCCCGGCGGGCACGGCGGTGCGGTTCGAGCCCGGCGTCGAGCGCGAGGTCACGCTGGTTCCGTTGGCAGGCTTGAGGATTGTCCGGGGGTTGCAGCGATGATCGACCGCGAGCGCTACGCCGAACTGCTCGGGCCGACCGTGGGCGACCGGATCCGGCTCGCCGACACCGACCTGTTCATCGAGGTGACCGAGGACCGCTCGCGCGGTGCCGGCTCCGGTGACGAGGTGATCTTCGGCGGCGGCAAGGTGATCCGCGAGTCGATGGGGCAGGGGATCGCTACCCGTGCCGAGGGCGCGCCCGACCTGGTCATCACCGGCGCGGTGATCCTCGACCACTGGGGTGTGGTCAAGGCCGACGTCGGCGTGCGGGACGGGCGGATCGTCGCGATCGGCAAGGCGGGCAACCCGGACACGATGGACGGCGTCCACCCCGCGCTGGTGATCGGGCCGTCGACGGAGATCCTGTCCGGCAACGGGAAGATCCTCACCGCGGGCGGCATCGACTGCCACGTGCACTTCATCTGCCCGCAGATCGTCGACGAGGCGCTGGCGTCCGGCCTCACGACGCTGGTCGGCGGTGGCACCGGCCCGGCGGAGGGCACGAAGGCCACCACGGTCACGCCGGGGTCCTGGTACCTCGACCGGATGCTCACGTCGATGGACCACATGCCGATCAACGTGCTGTTGCTGGGCAAGGGGAACACGGTCTCGGAAGAGGGCCTGCGCGAGCAGCTCGTCGGCGGCGCCGGCGGGTTCAAGCTGCACGAGGACTGGGGCACCACGCCCGCCGCGATCGACGCGTGCCTGCGGGTGGCGGACGAGTCCGGGGTCCAGGTCGCGATCCACACGGACACGTTGAACGAGGCCGGGTTCCTGGAGTCCACTGTGGACGCAATCGCGGGCCGGTCGATCAACGCCTACCACTCGGAGGGCGCGGGCGGCGGGCACGCGCCGGACATCATCCGCGTGGTCTCGCTGCCGAACGTGCTGCCGTCGTCGACGAACCCGACGCGCCCGCACACCGTCAACACGCTCGAAGAGCACCTCGACATGCTGATGGTGTGCCACCACCTCAACCCGTCGGTGCCGGAGGACCTGGCGTTCGCGGAGTCGCGGATCCGGCCGACCACGATCGCCGCCGAGGACCTGCTGCACGACCTGGGTGCGATCTCGATGATCTCGTCGGACTCGCAGGCGATGGGCCGCGTCGGCGAGGTGATCATCCGGACCTGGCAGACCGCGCACGTGATGCAGTCGCGGAGGTCGATGGACTCGAACCTGCGGGCGCGGCGGTACGTCGCGAAGTACACGATCAACCCCGCGATCGCGCACGGCATCGCGTCCGAGGTCGGTTCGGTCGAAGTCGGCAAGCTCGCCGATCTGGTGTTGTGGGAACCCAAGTTCTTCGGCGTGCGGCCGTCGGTGGTGCTGAAGGGCGGGTTCATCGCGTGGGGCGCGATGGGTGACGCCAACGCCTCGATCCCGACACCGCAGCCGGTGTGGGCGCGGCCGATGTTCGGTGCGACGGCCGGTGCGGCTTCGTCGGTGTTCTTCGTCGCGCCCGAGGCGATCGAGGCCGGGATCGCCGATCGGTACGCGCGGCGCGTGCTGCCGGTGTCGTCCACGCGGTCGGTGACGAAGGCCGACATGGTGCTGAACGACGCGATGCCGGACGTGCGGGTCGACCCGGACAGCTTCGCCGTGCACGTCGACGGTTCGCCGGTGGAGCCGTCGCCGGTGGCGGAACTGCCGATGGCGCAACGGTACTTCCTGTTCTGATGCTGACCGCGCTGATCCTCGCCGACTCCCGCTTCCCCGGCGGCGGCCACGTGCACTCCGGCGGCCTGGAAGAGGCGGCCGCGCGCGGGTTGGTGCGGGACGAGCCGACGCTGGAGTCGTTCCTGCACGGGCGTTTGCTCACCGCCGGGTTGCTGGCGGCGGGTTTCGCGGCCGCGGCGGCGCGCGGTGAGGATCTGGCCGTGCTGGACGCGGAACTGGACGCGCGGACGCCGTCGCCCGCTCAGCGCGAGGCGTCGCGGGCGCAGGGACGAGGCATGCTGCGGGCGGCCCGGCGGGCGTGGCCGTCCGCGCGGCTGGTCTCGCTGCCGCCGTCTCCACATCAGCCGCTGGTGGTCGGCGTGCTGGTCGGCGAGCCGTACGAAGCGGCTTTGACCTGCGCTTATCTTGCCGTGAGCGGGCCGGCGTCGGCCGCTGTGCGGTTGCTGGGACTGGACCCCTTCGGGGTCAACGCGATCGTGGCTTCGCTCGGTGTCGAGGAAGTCGCCACGCGGGCGTGCGCCGAGCTGCCCGCACTCGGTTCACCTGCCTTGGATCTCCTGGCCGAGGCACATGTTCGTCGCGAAGGGGTGCGTCTCTTTGGGAGCTAACCACGGGCCAGACCCGCACGATCACCACCACGGCACCGCGCCGCGCATCGGCATCGGCGGCCCGGTGGGCAGCGGCAAGACCGCCCTGACCGCCGCCTTGTGCCGCGCGCTGGGGTCGCAGCTGTCGTTGGGGGTGGTCACCAACGACATCTACACGACCGAGGACGCGGACTTCCTGCGGCGAGCGGGCGTGCTCGACCCGGCGCGCATCGAGGCCGTGCAGACCGGTTGCTGCCCGCACACCGCGATCCGCGACGACATCACCGCCAACCTGGACGCCGTCGAGCGCCTGGAGCACAAGTTCCCGGACCTGGACCTGGTGATCATCGAAAGCGGCGGCGACAACCTGACCGCGGTGTTCTCCCGCGGCCTCGTCGACAAGCAGATCTTCGTCGTGGACGTGGCCGGCGGCGACAAGGTGCCGCGCAAGGGAGGCCCCGGCGTGACGACCGCGGACCTGCTGGTGATCAACAAGATCGACCTGGCGCCGTTCGTCGGCGCCGACATGGACGTGATGATCTCCGACGCGCACCGGATGCGCGGGGAGCTGCCGGTCATCGCGCAGTCGCTGGTGGAGACGCCGGAGGCGCCCGAGGTCGCCAAGTGGGTGCTGGCGCAGCTGTGAAGGCTTCCGCGCGGTTGGTCGTGACGCTGGACTCGCACGGCAACAGCGTCGTGCGGGTCCTGCGCTCGCAGTCGCCCCTGACACTGGTGCCGGCGCGGCGCGTGGGCCCGGTGGCCCTGGTGCACCTCGTGAGCTCCGTGACGTCCCCGCTCGGTGGCGACTCGCTCGAGCTGACCGTCGAAGTCGGTCCTGGCGCCTCACTCGACCTGCGCGGGGTGGCCGCGACCCTGATGCTGCCCGGCCCGACCGGTTTGCCGTCTTCTTCTGCTGTGCGGTTTTCGGTGGAGGGCTCAGTCCGGTACCTGCCGGAGCCGACGGTGGTGACTCGGCGTGCCTTTCACACCGCAGTGGTGGAGGCCGAATTGGACGGTCACGCAGAGTTGTCGTTGCGCGAGGTCCTCGTGCTCGGCCGGGCAGGCGAGACGCCCGGAGTGTTGTCGACGACGACGCGCGCAACCCGTTGCGGCAAGCCGTTGTTGCACCAACAGCTCGTGGTCGGCTCGCCGGCGGTCGACTCGTCTGCCGCCGGACTGGCCGGAAAACGGGTCGTGGGCACATCGTTGATGTTGGACGCGAAGGACCGCCCGTCGGATGGCGGTGAGTGGTGGAACGTCGTCCCGTTGGCAGCAGGCGGATCCATCGCTACCGCACTGGGTGATGACGTGGTGACGGTCACACGTGTGCTCGACGCCATCTGACTCGATCACGGTCTCGATCCAGAACAGTTCTTTGTACGGACAGTCACCGTTCAGGTGGTGGTCATCACCACGCAGGCGGTTTCGCCATTCGTTCGCCGTGCGTATGGTCGCGGGTCCAGGGACCACGAGTTCTGCCGCTGCTTGGAGGTTCGCCGATGACGGAGACCACGAACATCGCACTGCCCGCGATGCGCGTGTCGTACGAGCAGGGCTCGCTGAGCGAGTCGGAGCTTTCCGCCACCTGGCACGAACAGCTCCAGCTGTGGCTGGACGAAGCGACCCGTGCCGGCCTGCCCGAGCCCAACGCCATGGTGCTCGCGACCACCGACACCAAGGGCCGCCCGTCCTCACGCACGGTGCTGGCCAAGGGGCTGGACCAGCGAGGCCTGGTCTTCTTCACCAACTACACGTCCAACAAGTCGCACGACCTGATGGCCACGCGGTACGCGTCGGCCACCTTCCCGTGGTTCGCGATGCAGCGCCAGGCGCACGTGCGCGGGACCGTCGAGAAGGTCGGCCCCGTGGAGACCGCCGAGTACTGGAACTCGCGGCCGCGCGGCTCGCAGATCGGGGCCTGGGCCTCGCCGCAGTCCCGCGTGGTGACCGGGCGGTCTACTTTGGATTCCGCGCTGCACAAGATCGAGCGGCAGTTCGCGGACACCGAGAAGATCCCCGTGCCGCCGCACTGGGGTGGGTGGCGGATTCGGCCTGAGGAGGTCGAGTTCTGGCAGGGGCGGCGGGATCGGATGCACGACCGGCTGCGGTTCCGGCTCGGGCGGGACGGGTGGCAGGTGGAGCGAGTAGCTCCGTAGGGCTTTGTCTGGTTGGGGCGTCTCCAGTGGGCGGAGGCGCCCCTTTTTGTTGCCGGTTTCCTGACGGCCGGGCGTCCGGTTGTGGGGTGTGTTTGACATAGAAAGAAAAAAATAGGTTTAGTAAAGACAAAAAAACAAAAAAAAAAA
>NZ_JBEXJN010000036.1:0-97107 GCF_040609115.1 Lentzea sp. NPDC004782 | reverse complement strand
CGTGGATGAAGGGCGCCTTCATCGACCTCAGGTGGAGGAAGGCGCCCTTCATCCACGACAAAGGTCGCGCTGGCCTGCGGGCGGGTTGATGTACAAGGATTCCGGTGACGCCTAGCGGTAGTCCTCGGGGTTCGCGTCCACGACCGTGCCCGCGATCCTCGGCTTCACCACGTCGTCCCACCAGCGGCCCCAGTCCGGCTGCGAGCCGTCGAGGTCGGTGAACCCGTACTCCCGCTTGAGCCGCCACGACGACAGGCACTGCCCGGCGAACCTGCGGCGGTCCGGGTCTGCGGCGAGGTGCGCCAGCCCGCGGCCGAGGTAGTGCGGCGTCTCGGACAACGCGTAGTCCGGCACCTTCTCGACCGCGTCCCGCCAGTTCTCCTCGGTGACGCCGAACGTCTCCAGCATCTGCTCGGACCGCAGGAAACCCGGCGTGGCGGCCACGGCCGTCACGTTCGGGAAGTCCTCGAGGTCCTTCGCGAGCACCTCGCCGAACCGCCGCACGGAGTTCTTCACGGCGTCGTAGGTGAGGTTCACGAAGTACGCCTCGCCGTCCTCGCCGTCGGTCACCTCGACCACGAGGCCGTCGTCGGAGCGGATCAGGATCGGCATCAGCCTGTGCAACGTGACGAGGTGCGTCTCGACGCCGTTGCGCCACATGTGCAGCTGCCGGTCGAGGTCGTGCTCCCAGAACCTGCCCCACTCGACGAGGCTCTCGCCGCCCCACGCGTTGTCGACGAGGACGTCGAGCCGGTCGATGCGCGCGGCAAAAGCGTCCACATCGGACGGATCGGTGAAGTCGCACCGGACCGCGACTCCCTTGCCGCCGGCCGCGTCCACCAGCTCGGCGGTTTCCTCGATCGTCTCGGCACGGCCCACCTCGGACTGCTGTTCCCGCGTGGTCCGGCCGCCGACGAACACGGTCGCACCGGCCGCGCCGAGCTCGACCGCGATCGCCCGGCCCGCACCGCGCGTGCCGCCCGTGACGACGGCGACCTTGCCGCTCAGATCCGGCTCACTTCTTGGTGACACGCCGAGTTCCCCTTCCCTCGTGCCAGGAGAAGACGACCATCTCGTCGCCCTCGACGGTGAGCGACACGACCTCGGTGACGTTCAGCCGGAACAGGTCGAGCTCGCCGCCCTCGGGCATCCACCCGGTGCGCTCGTACAGGTCCTTGAGGTAGTCGTCCTTGTCGGTCCAGAACTCGGCCGTCCCGCTGATCTTCGCGTCACCCGCCGCGGTCATCGAGGCCGTGGTCGTGTTGCAGTGCAACGAAAAGCGCGGGTCGCGGCGCAGGTCGCGCGACTTCAGCGAGTCGAGCATCATGCCGACCCACAGCTCGCCGCGCGAGAAGTCCGGCTCCACGCCGCTGATCCGCGGTGAGCCGTCCTTGCGCAGCGTCGCGATCAACGCGTGCCGGTCCGCCGCGAACCGGCCCTGCGTGAACGCGGCCAGGTCGGGCTCCTCCGCCGCGAACTGTGCCCAGGTAGCCATCAGCGCATCCCCTTCAACACCAGGTCGATGTCTTCCTCCATGCGTGCCAGCAGTTCTCCCCGCGGCCTGATCGACCAGTCCATCGCGGTCCCGTACACCAGCGCGGCCAGCACGCGAGCCGCGTTCGGCGGCAGCCCCTCGGCCGCGCACAGGACCTCCAGCTCCGCCTCCAGGACCGCGTAGTGCCTGGCCAGCAACGCCCTCAGTTCGGGATCGATGAGATCGACGCCGAGCTGCGCGAGGTTGTTCGTCGCGACCGCCGGATCGGCCAGCCGGTCGAACCAGGTCAGCAACGCCTCGCGCACCGAGCCGGCCGCGCGCATCCGGCGCGTGACCTCCTCGCTGCCCGCTCGGGTCAGCGCCTGCAGCAGGCCGCTCTTCGACCCGAACCGCTTCGCCACAGCTCCGACCGACACCCCGGCCTCCGCCGCCACGTCCGCGACCGTGAACTCCGGTCCGCGCCGGTCGATGACCGTCGCGGTCGCACTGAGGATCCGCTCGTCGGAGATGGTTCGAGGCCGTGCCACCCAATTAGTGAACCACAATTCACTAACCTTCGCCTAGGGTGGTGTCACGTGAACTGGAGACCGCGCCTGGTCGCGTTGGACATCGACGGCACCCTCACCCACGTCGGCTCGAACGACATCTCACCCGCCGTGAAAGCGGCCGTCACGCGCGCCGCCGAACACGGCACGCACGTCGTGCTCTGCACCGGCCGCAGCCTGATCGGCACGACCCCGGTCGCCCCGCAGGTGCCCGTGTCGCTCGCGCTGTGCTCCAACGGCGCCGTGTGGTGGCACCCGGCGCGGGACGAGATCACCAGGCGCACGACGTTCGACCCCGGTCCGACGATCAAGACCCTGCAGGCGCTGCTGCCCGGTGCGGTGTTCGCGGTCGAGCAGACCGGCGTCGGCAACCTCTCGCTCGGCCGGTTCCTGCCGAACGACCTGTGGGGCGTGACCACGGACGCGACGTTCGACGAGATCGCGGCCACGCCGACGCCCCGGCTGGTCATGCGCTGGCACGACCGCACGCCCGCCGAGCTGGCGTTCGCGGTGCGCGAGCTGGAACTGCCGGGCGTCTCGTGGTCCGTCGACCACACCGAGCCGTGGCTGACGGCCGTGCCTCCGGACGTGACGAAGGGGTCGGCGCTGGAGCAGCTGCGGGTGTCGCTGGGCATCAGCTCCGACGACACGCTCGCGATCGGCGACGGGTCCAACGACGTGGAGATGCTGCGGTGGGCGGCGTGCGGCATCGCGATGGGTCAGGCACCGGCGACCGTGCAGGCGGCCGCCGACGAGGTCACCGCGACCGTGCTGGAAGACGGTGCGGCGCAAGCGCTTTCGCGTTTTTTCTGACCACGTCCCGCAACCAGCGCTGGGCAGGATCGGCGTCGAGGCGCGCGTGCCAGTGCATGCGCACGTCGATTTCCGGCAGATCGGCGTCGATCGGGAACCACCGCAGCGTCCGATGGTGCTCTTCCGCCAGACGCTGCGGGATCAGTCCGATGTAGTCAGTCGCCCCGACCAGCGCTGCCGCGGCCGCGTAGAACGGGACGACCGCGCCGACGTGGCGTTGCAGGCCTCGCGCTTGCAACGCCACGTCCAACGGCCCGTGCGTGCGGCCGCGCCGCGAGACGCTGACGTGCGGGTACTTGCAAAGCTGTGCGAGCGTGGCCTTCTTCATCGGGTGGTCGACGCGCACAACGCCGACCATCCGTTCCGTGAAAAGCACCTCGGACCTGATGTCGGCGTCGAGGTCCGCCCCGGCGCCGAGGTCCAGGTCGACCGTGCCGTCCCTGAGCGGCCCCACGCTCTCGTCACCCTCGGCCACGAACCGCAGCACCACGTGCGGCGCCGCTTCGGCCACCGCCCTGACCAGCGGCGTCACCACCCCGTCGCCGACGCGAACGGTGAACGTGCGGCGCAACTGCGCAACGTCGAGCTCTTCGTCGTTGACCAGCGCCGACGCCTCTTCCAGCAGCGAGCGCACCCTCGGGGCCGCCCGCAGCGCGAACGGCGTGGGCGCGAGACCCCGGCCGGCGCGCACGAGGATCGGGTCGTTCATGGCGCGGCGCAACCGGGCGAGCGCCCTGCTCGTCGCCGGGATCGACAGGTGCAGCCGCTCGGCCGCCGCGGTGACGCTGCCGTCCTGCATCAGGGCGTCGAAGACCCGCAGCAGGTTCAGGTCGAGCTGGTCAGACACCTTTGCATGGTACGCAACTGTGCCTTGCCGAAGTTGCGTGGCGAGCAAGGGTCGTGTGTTTCTAGCGTTGCGGTCATGACAACCTTCGAGGCTGACCTGACCGCGTTCATGCTCGTCAAGACCACCAGGAAGTGGCTGGACCTGACCCTGGCCCAGCGGATGGAGGTGCTGGAGACCCAGGTGCTGCCCGCCATCGAGGAGAGGACGGAGGGCGTGCGGTCCCGCTTCTACGACACGGAGTTCTACTCGGCGCGGGTGACCGACATCTGGGTGTGGGAGGCACGCGACCACGAGGCGTACCAGCAGCTCGTGGAGGCGTTGCGGGACTCGCCGTTCTGGGACGACTACTTCGAGGTGGTGGAACTGCTCGTCGGGGTGGAGAACGGGTACGCGCGCAACAACAACGTGGACCCGCTCGCCACCATCGAGGTCTAACGCCCTAGTCGGAGACGTTCACCTTGGCGACGACCTTGTCGACCTTGACCCGGACGACCATCTCACCGGGTACGCCGTTGCGCTCGGCGAACTCGTCGGCGCGGTCGGCGCCCATGTAACGAGCGGCGGTGCGCCCCGCCCAGTACTTCAGCTGCTCCGGGTCCTCGTCGACCTGGGCCTGGCCGGTGATGGTCACGAAGCTGAAGGGCGGGGCCTCGTCGTCGAAGCACAGGGCCACGCGGCCGTCGCGCAGGATCGACCTGCCCTTGATCGTGTCGCGGGAGGTCAGGAAGACGACGTCCGGGCCGTCCAGGTCCACCCACACCGGGGCGACGTGCGGCGAGCCGTCCTTGCGGGTGACGGCGAGTTTGCCGGTGCGGGCGGGCGTGGCCAGCACGAACTCGCGCCACCAGCCGTCTGGAGCTTCGGTGTAACCCATGAGCAGCATTCAACTACGACTGAGGTAGGGGCACCGGACGACTGAAGTTGACGGCGGTCGCAGACTGCCGGGCGATGTGGCGGACCCCCTCGGCGCAGGAGAGTTGTCCCCGACACCGAGAGGGGAACGCTGATGATCGAGGCAATCGGCCTCACCAAGAGATACGGCAGGACGGTCGCGGTCGACGACCTGTCGTTCACCGTCCAACCTGGACGGGTGACCGGGTTCCTCGGTCCCAACGGCGCGGGCAAGTCCACCACGATGCGGATGATCCTGGGGCTCGACCGTCCGACGGCAGGCCGCGTGCTGATCGACGGGAAGCCCTACACCGAGCTGCACCGTCCACTGCGGACGGTCGGGGCGCTGCTCGACGCGAAGTGGGTGCACCCCAACCGGTCGGCGCGGGCCCACCTGAAGTGGCTCGCGGTCTCGAACGGGCTGCCGGCGGGGCGGGTGGACGCGGTGCTGGAGGCCGTCGGTCTCACCCAGGTCGCGAACAAGAAGGCCGGTGGGTTCTCGCTCGGCATGTCGCAGCGGCTGGGGATCGCCGCGGCACTGCTGGGCGACCCGCGGGTGCTGCTGTTCGACGAGCCCGTCAACGGCCTGGACCCCGAGGGCATCCTCTGGATCCGCACGTTCATGCAGAACCTCGCCGCCGAGGGCCGCACGGTCCTGGTGTCGAGCCACCTGCTGTCCGAGATGGCGCTCACGGCGAGCGAGCTCGTGGTGATCGGCAAGGGGAAGCTGATCTCGCAGAGCAGCACGTCGGAGTTCATCGACCGCTCGACCGGCAACTCCGTGCTCGTGCGCAGCCCGCAGCTGTTCAAGCTCGGCCCGTTGCTCGTCGACAAAGGTTTCACGGTTCGTGACGGCGCGGACGGGGCATTGTCCGTATCGGGTGCGACGAGTGACCAGATCGGGGACATCGCCGCAGCGAACGGTGTCGTCCTGCACGAACTGAGCCCGCAGCGCGGCTCGCTCGAAGAGGCGTTCATGCAGCTGACCGGCGATGCTGTCGAGTACCACGCAGAGATCGGGAAGTGAGTGGCGATGACCCTGTTGGCAGTTGAGAGAATCAAGCTCTTCTCGACCCGCTCGCCGTACTGGTGCACGGCACTCGCGATCGCCATGTCGGTCGGGTTCGCCGCACTCCTCGCGGCCAACGCGGACCAGGTCGGCGTCGGCCTCACGCAGGCGGGCACCCGGCTCGCGCTCGTCGTCGTGCTGGTGCTCGGCGCGCTCGCGGTCACCACGGAGTACCGCTTCAGCACGATCCGGGCGACGTTCCTCGCGGTACCGGGGCGCACGTCGGCGCTCGTCGCCAAGACCGTCGTGGTCGCGCTGGTCGCGGGCGTGATCGGGGAGATCGCCGCGTTCGGCTCGTGGGCGATCGCGAAGGTGATCAAGCCGAGCGCGGACCTCGCGATCAACACCGGTGCGGAGTGGCGGGCCGTCGCCGGCGTCGGCCTGACGTTCGCGATCGGCGCGATCCTCGCGATCGCCGTCGGCATCCTGGTCCGGCAGACCGCGGGCGCCGTGGCGATCCTGCTGGTCTGGTCGATGCTCGCGGAGAACCTGGTCGGGCTCATCCCCAAGGTGGGCGTCAAGATCCAGGCCTGGTTGCCGTTCATGAACTCCGACCACTTCCTGGCCTCGGACAGCCCCGCCGGGGCGGACGGTGAGGCCGCCGGTGGTGTCGTCTTCAAGCTGAGCCACTGGGGATCGCTCGGCTACTTCGCCGGCATCGCGGTCGCGCTGCTGGTGGTCGCGCTGGTCGTCGCCAAGCGTCGGGACGCGTGACCGGTTCCGAGTGAGGGGGAGCGGGCCGTGGGACGTCATCGGGGGACGTCCCACGGCCCGGCCAGTTCTTTCGAGCCAACGGGAGAGTCGATGATCCAGGCAGTGCGGTTGCGCAAGCACTACGGCAGCACGAAGGCGGTCGACGACCTGTCGTTCGTCGTCAAACCCGGCCGCGTCACGGGCTTTCTCGGACCGAACGGCGCCGGGAAGTCCACCACCATGCGGATGATCCTCGGCCTCGACACCCCCACCGGCGGGGACGTCACGATCGACGGCAAGTACTACACCGAGCTCAAGCACCCGCTGCGCAAGGTCGGCGCGTTGCTCGACGCGAAGTGGGTGCACCCCAACCGTTCCGCGCGCTCGCACCTGAAGTGGATGGCCGTCTCCAACAAGATCCCGGTCAGCCGGGTCGACGAGGTGCTGGCGATCGTCGGCCTCACCGAGGTGGCGAACAAGAGGGCGGGCGGCTTCTCGCTCGGCATGGCGCAGCGGCTCGGCATCGCGGGCGCGTTGCTCGGCGACCCCGAGGTGCTGCTGTTCGACGAACCCGTCAACGGCCTGGACCCCGAGGGCATCCTCTGGATCCGCCAGTTCATGCACCGGCTCGCGGACGAGGGCCGCACGGTGTTCGTGTCGAGCCACCTGCTCTCGGAGATGGCGCAGACCGCCCAGGACCTCATCGTCATCGGCAAGGGTCAGCTGATCGCGCAGACCACCACCGAGCAGTTCATCAGCGACGCCACCCAGGACCACGTGCGGGTGCGGTCACCCCAGGCCGTGAAACTGCGCGAGATCCTCGCGGCACACGCGACGGTCACCGAGGACGCCGTCGACGGAGCCCTTGTGGTGCACGGGATTCCGGCGTCGCAGATCGGTGAGATCGCGGCGGAGAACCAGATCGTGCTGCACGAGCTCAACCCTCAGCGCGGTTCGCTGGAGGAGGCCTTCATGCAGCTCACCAAGGAGTCGGTGGAGTATCACGCGCACTGACGACGGGTTTGGGCCGCCGTGACCTGATGGCGGGCAGCGCGATCAGCAACGCCGTCATCAGCGCGGTTCCGCCCGCGACTCCGGCCACGAACGGCAGCCGGTCCTTCATGACGGCGACCGGCTGCACGGGACGTTGCGCGGCGAGCGTCGGAGTCGGTGGCGCGGTCGAGGGCTTCGGCGGCGGCAGCAACGGGTTCCGCTCCACCGGCGGGAACTGCGCGGTGAGCGCGCCCATCGGGTTGACCATGCCGAACCCGGTCGTGGCGTCCCGGCCGGGTTCCGCCATGTCCTTCGCCGTCCTGATCAACGTGTTGACGACGTCCTTGGCGGCCATGTCCGGATGCTTGGCACGCACCAGCGCGGCGACACCGGACACGATGGCCGACGCCGCGCTCGTTCCGTCCATTTCGGCGTAACCGCTCGCGTAGACGCTTTCCGGCGCGGCCGTGACGATGCCTTCCGCCGGCGCCGCGAGCACCGTGTCCGCGCCGACGTTGGACGACTTCCACGGCTTGCCCTCGCGGTTCGTGCCCGCGACCGCGATCACCCCGCCGATGTTGGCCGGCGCGGAGACCTCCTTGCCGTCGTTGCCGGTCGCGGCGACGAGCACGACGTCCTTGTCGATCGCGTAGTTCACGGCCTTCACGAGCGTCGGCGTCATCGAGCTGGAGAAGCCCAGCGACATGTTGATGACCTTGGCCCCGTGGTCGGCGGCCCACCTGATGCTCTCCGCGACGACGTCGAGCGAGAACTGCTCCTTCTCGGCGCTCGCGATCGGGAGGATCTTCGCGGCGGGCGCGATGCCGAGCGCTCCGCCGTTGCGGCCGATGGCGGCGATGATCGCGGCCATCCCGGTGCCGTGCCCGTCGGTGTCGGTGGTGCCGTCGGTGCCCTTGGAGCTGCCGAAGCCCGTGCCGGGTAAGACCCGTCCGGCGAGGTCGGGGTGCTTGGCGTCCACTCCGGAGTCGATCACCGCGACGACCACCCCGTCACCGCGCGACTGGTCCTGCGCCGAGTAGATGTCCAGCGCGTTGAGATGCCACTCCTGCTCCTCGATCGTCTGCGCGGCGAGCAGCAACGGCAGCACGACAGCGAGCGCTGGGAGCAGAGGCACGTCACCTACATCGTGTTTCCACCCCGCAGCGCAACGTGCCCGGGGTCACACGTTGCGTAAGTTCGCTGTTAACAAGCCGTGAAACACCCCTTTCAGGACAACACAGGCGTTTGAAATCCCGTTCAATTGGGTCATCCCCGTGCCGGAGGTGGCCTGTGGCGGTCCGTGTCGAAGCAATGCTCAGCCTCGAGTGGTCTGATGCGCTCGAAGTTCCGAACTCCCCTGATCTGGCCGGCGCACCGGCGGAAGCTCGTCGTTCCTGGGTCAACAAGGCGAACGAAAAGCAGGTTCTCGCGACTTATCGCGCCGTGAAAGCGGTGGGCAACGCGCCCGCACCGTGGTGGCTGCGCGCATTGGATCGCGGAAAACTCTCTTCTCGTGCCGAAGGTCACGCGATCGAGGACGCGGTGACCGAACTGCTGTCGTCCCGTCCTGGTTGGGTCTACGTGCCGTGGGTCGACCTCGGCGAGGTCGGTTACTGGGAGTACGTGCCCTCCGAGAGCGGTGTCTACGGTCCGGCGACGCCGACGACCGTGCAGTTCACCGACTCGCACCGGGGCTGGATCCACCTGGTGCCCGCCCACCGCGGACCCGGCAGGCCGCAGCCCATCGACTTCACCGTGGACGAGCTGCGTGACCAAATCGAGGACATCGAACTGATTGCCTAGACTGTCGGGTCGTGACCAGGCCTGAGTTCCACCGTTCCATTGTCAGCTTCGTGCAGCGCGGCGAGCGCATGACCGTGGGACAGGAGCGTGCCTGGGACACGTACTGGGAGAAGATGGGCAACGACGTGAAGTCGTTGCCCGAGGGCCCGCTGGACTTCACGTCGTGGTTCGGCCGGTCCGCGCCCGTGCTGCTGGAGATCGGTTCGGGCATGGGCGAGACCACCTCGCAGCTCGTGGCCGCCGCGCCCGAGCTCAACTACGTGGCCGTCGAGGTCTACAAGCCGGGTCTCGCCCAGCTGCTGCTGCGCGCCGAGCACCTCGGCGGGCTCGACAACCTGCGGGTGCTGCGCGGTGACGCCGTCGATCTCCTGACCGACCACGTGGCGCCCGCGTCGTTGCACGGCGTGCGGATCTTCTTCCCGGACCCGTGGCCGAAGAAGAAGCACCACAAGCGCCGGCTCGTGCAGCCGGATTTCGTGGCGCTGCTCGCGTCCCGGTTGGAGCCGGGTGGCGTGCTGCACCTCGCGACGGACTGGGAGCACTACGCGGAGCAGATGCTCGAAGTGTGTTCCGGTGAGCGGTTGCTGACCAACCTGTACGACGGCTGGGCACCGCGTCCGGACTGGCGGCCCGTCACGAAGTTCGAGCAGCGTGCCGTGAACGAGGGCCGCGTGTCCCACGATCTGATGTTCAAGCGGAACGACCTCACCTGATCGAGGCCTCAAGCAGGGGGTTCGGCCACTACGGGTCTAACTCTCACCCAATTGGGTGGCGGGTGTTGATCACCCGAAATGCCCCGAGTGGCAGTGACGCGTGAAGCCGTTCCGGCCTTAGGTTTCCGCTCCGTGACCCCCGACGTCCTCCCCGTCGCGGAGGAGTTCATCCGCATGTTCCACGCGGCGCACTCCGACGCAGGCTCGCTCTCCGCCCGCATCGCCCAGGTGCGCGCCGAGATCGCCGAGACCGGAACCTACCGCCACACCACCAACGAGCTCGCGTACGGCGCGCGGATCGCGTTGCGAGATTCCGGTTGGTGCACCTCGGGTGTTCCGTGGCGGCGCCTGAAAGTCCGCGATCTGCGCGGCTACCGCAACGCCGCCGCCGTGGCGGGCGAATGCGTCGAACACCTGCGACTCGCGACCAACGGCGGTGAGATCCGGCCGCTGGTCACGGTTTTCGCACCGGACGCGCCGGGGTCGCCCGGCCCGGTGATCTGGAACGAGCAGCTGGTCCGGTACGCCGGGTACGCCGACGGAATGGGGGACCGTCGCTACACCCAGTTCACGGAAACCATGCAGGGCATGGGATGGCGGCCACCGGCCCGGCGGTCGCGGTTCGACCTGCTGCCGTTGGTGGTGGAGACGCAGCACGAGGGACCGCGGCTCTTCACGCTGCCGTCCGAGATCGTGCACGAGGTGCCGCTGGAGCACCCGACGCTGCCGTGGTTCGGCGAGATGGGCCTGCGCTGGCACGCGGTCCCGGTCATCGCGAACATGCGGCTGTCGATCGGCGGCGTGAACTACCCCGCGGCGCCGTTCAACTCGTGGTTCGTCGGCGCCGAGATCGGCACGCGGTCACTGGCCGAGGAAGGCGCGTACGGCGTGGCGCGCGAAGTCGCCGACGCGTTGGGTTTGGACACGACGTCCGAACGCACGCTGTGGCGGGACTTCGCCACCGTTCACCTGAACGCGGCAGTGCTGCACTCGTTCGACAAGGCGTCCGTCACCATCACGGACCACCACGCGGAAGCCCTGCACCGCCTCGCGTGGCTGCGCTCCCGCCAACGTCCTTCCGCGGCCAGGCCCTCGTTCCGCCTGGACCCGGCCGCCGCCGCTCGCGCCCGCACCGGTGCACCGGCCCGGTTCACCGCCGCGCTGGACGAGACCCGTCCTCAACCGACCAGCAGGCTGGCGGAACTGCTCCGCCAGCACCATTCCCTGACCAGCGTCTGACTTCCCCATCACACGCTGGTCGTTCGCCTTCTTACCGGTGAGAGTCGACCATCACGCCCGACAGGGCCATGAGAGCCAGGACCAACAGGCCGACCACCGCGGCGGCCCAAGTGAACACAACTGACAACATGTCGTCCTCCGTTTCCCCGACTGCCATCCCAGAGTCCGTGACCGGCGCGTGATCCGGCATCCGCCGTGAGGGTATTTCCGCAGGTCGCTCACTCAGCCTTCTGGCTGATGCCGGGTTAGCCCCAGGTCGGACGCGGGGTCGGACTTCCGGCTTTACTGTGTGTCGGGTGGAGAGCACGGATCTGAGCTGGCGGTTGCTCGCCAAACGCCAGTGGCCGCTGGCGCTCTCGCTCACCGGCATCGTCCTCGCCGAGACCGGGTCGATCCGCACCGCGCTCGGCTGGTGGCAGATCCCCGGTGTGGTGGTCATCTGCGCGATCTCGGTGCTGGCACCGCGCCGACCGTTCGACGCCGCGCTGGCACTGGCGTTCGCCATCGTGTGCGCGGCGCTCTACCTGCGGTTTCTCGGTGTCGCGTTCGAACCGCACTTCTTCGTCAGCGGTGTCACCATCTCGATCACCGGCGCCGCGATGGCGACCATCGCGATCCTCGTGCGGGAGTCGTCGAGGCTGCGCGCGATCGGTGGCACCGCGCTGATCGTCGCTGCGGTGATCAGCGCGGAGGTGCTCGGCTGGCCGGTCGTCGCAGCCGTCGAGTACCGCGAATGGCAACCGGACGCCACGTCCTACCTGGTCGGCGCGGCCATCACGCTCGTGCTGGCCGTCGGCACCGGACTGTACTTCCGGGCCCGTGACGCGGAACGCGCGTCCCAGCTGGCGGCTTCCGTTGCGGCGGCCCAGAACGCGGAACGGATGGCGTTGGCGCGGGAGTTGCACGACGTCGTCGCGCACTACGTGACGGCGATCGTCGTGCACGCCCAGGCAGGTCAGCTGAACCGCGAGATCGACGTGCTGCCGTCCATCGCCGCGTCCGGCACCGAGGCGCTGACGGCGATGCGGCGACTGGTGGGGACCATGCGGGACGGCACCTCCGCCGGACCGGCCGCGTCCTCGTCGCTGGTGGACGACGTGCGCGAACTGGTCAGCGAGTCAGGTCTGCCCGTGCACCTCTCGGTGGAGCTGCACGACGCGGTGCCGCAGGAGCTGGCCCGGTCGGTGCTGCGGCTGGTGCAGGAATCGTTGACGAACACCCAGAAGCACGCGGCCTCGGTGTCCTCAGTGGACGTCGCACTGTCCTCCGGCGACGGTGTGCTGCGGCTGTTCGTGGCGGACGACGGTGTCGCGTCCGGCGTTCCCGTCGGCGGCTCGGGAGGTTACGGGCTCGTGGGCATGCGCGAGCGCGTCGAACTGCTGGGCGGCACGTTCTCCGCGGGCCGACGCGAACCGACCGGGTGGACGGTCCGCGCCGAACTGCCTTTGGTCTAGCTCAGTTCTCGTCCCGGATGACTTCGAACTCCTGCGTCATCTCGACATCGCTGAACTGGTCGTCGTTCTGAGGGTCGATGTCGGCCACTGATGCCTCCGCATGATCACGCCCGTACCCGTGCGGGTGTGATCATGCCAACTCAGCGCCGCGTCGGCGGCTTGGGGGTGGCGGGCTTCTGCGCGCGCCGGAAGTCTCCACTGGACGTGCACGGCTTCTTCGACATGATCATGTGACGTCGTCCCCGTCGTTCAGGTTGCCTTCCGGTTGCCTGCGGGTGCACAAAAGGCCCGCCGGGTCGTGCTCGACGGGCCCCTTGGATGGAGGAAGGTCAGCGGCCGGGGGCGGACCCTGGGGGTCGGTCCGCTCCCGACGGCGACAGGATTCCCATCCGCGACGGACCTATGCATGTTTGTGACTGGCATCACAATGGCAGGATTCTCCGCATGTCACTGCGCCTCCACGCCCCGGTGGTCCTGCCCTGCGACCCGTCCTGCTCCGTGCTGCGCGACGCGGTCGTGGACGTCGTCGACGGCCGAATCACCCATGTGGGGCCGTCCACGTCCGCACCCGCGTTCGACGGCGAGGTCCGGCACCTGTCCGGAATCCTGCTGCCCGGCCTGGTGAACACCCACGCGCACAGCCCGATGACCGTGCTGCGCGGCCTGGGTTCGGACCTGCCGCTGCTGCGGTGGCTGCAGGAGGCCATGTGGCCGAACGAGGCGCGGATGACCGCCGCGGACGTCGGCACGGGCATGCTGCTCGGCGCCGTGGAGATGCTGCGGCACGGCGTCACGACGTCCGCCGAGATGTACTTCCACGGGCCTGAGCTGGTGTCCTCCGTGCTGGCCGCCGGGTCACGCGTGGTGTTCGGCGGCGCGATCCTCGACGTGCCGGGCATGGACTGGCGGTCGTTGACCGACTCGATCTCCGCGTGGATCGACGCCGACGGTCGCGTCTTCGGGCCGGGTGGGCGGATCGAGCTGGCGTACGGCCCGCACTCCGCCTACACGCTGTCGCCCGCTCAGCTGACCGCGGTGGCCGTCGAGGCACGGACGCGCGGCGCGTTGCTGATGGTGCACGTGGCCGAGTCGCCGTTCGAGGACGAGGCGCAGCGTGCCGAGTACGGGTCGGTGCCGGCGTTGCTGAAGGCTTCGGACGTGCTGGGCGGGCGGGTGCTGTCCGCTCACTCCGTGCACCTGTCCGACGACGACATCGCGCTGTACGCGTCGTTCGGTGTCGGTGTGGCGCACTGTCCCGGGTCGAACGCGAAGCTCGCCTCCGGCATCGCGCGGGTGCCGGAGATGCTGGCCGCGGGTGTCGCCGTCGGGCTGGGCACGGACGGTCCGGCGTCCAACGACGACCTCGACGTGTTCGAGGAGGCGAGGCTCGCCGGGCTGTTCGCGCGGGTGTCGAAGATGGACGCGACCGTGCTCGGTGCGGCGCAGGCGTTGCTGATGGCCACGCGGGGCGGGGCCGACGCGCTGGGACGCTCCGACATCGGGGCACTGGAAACCGGGCGCTGGGGCGACGTCGTGCACATCGCCGCGGACGACCCGGCGTTCGCGACCGGGTTGGACGCGCCGGACTCGCAGCTGCTGGCGAACCTGGTGTGGGGGTCCGGGTCGCGACGGGTCACCGACGTCTGGGTGGCCGGTGACCACGTCGTGGCCGGCGGGGAGTCCACGCGGGTCGACCGGCACGAGGTTCAGGCAGCGGTGACGGCCGTGGCGCGGCGGCTGCGCACGGCCTGAGTCACCGCGGCCGAGGCCGCACGATCAGTTCGGTGATGTGGGCGTCGGGCGTCGCCAGCACGGCCGACGCCACCGCGCGTCCCACCGAGGCCGGGTCCAGGTACTGCGTGGCGTCGTAGTCGCCGCCCTCCTGGCGGCGCACGTCCTCCTGCATCGGCGTCGCGGTCCGGCCGGGGTACACCGACGTCACCCGCAGCGACGGCTCGTCGCCGCGCAGGGCGTCGGCGTAGGCGCGCAGGGCGAACTTCGAGGCCGCGTAGACGCCCCAGCCCGGGTTGGCGTTGCGGCCCGCGCCCGAGTTGATCAGTACCACGTGCCCGCCGGCCGCCCTGAGCTGCGGCAGCACCAGGTTGGTCAGCTCGGCGACGGCGAAGACGTTCACCTCGAACGTCCTGCGCCAGTCGTCCTGAGTGGCGTCACCGAGGGGGCCGAGCAGGGCGATGCCCGCGCTGTGCACGAGCACGTCCAGGCGCTGCAACGGGCCGAGGTCGGCGGCGGCCGCGTTCGTGAGGTCGAACGGCCAGGCGGTGGCGCCGGGCAGTTCCGCTGCCAGCAGGGACAGGGACGTTTCGTCGCGTCCGCCTAGCAGGAGGTCGTGGGTCGGGGCCAGACTGCGGGCGATGGCCGAGCCGATTCCGCTGGATGCCCCGGTGACGAGGGCGACCGGACGATCACTCATGGGGGAACCGTAACGTGCCCAGGAAGTTGATCCTGCCGTATCTGTGCCTGCTCTACTTCGTCAACTACCTCGACCGGGTCAACATCGGGTTCGCCGGGCCCAACGGGATGTCGGAGGAGCTCAAGCTCTCGGCGACCGTGTTCGGGTTCGCGTCCGGGGTGTTCTTCATCGGCTACCTGATCCTCGAGGTGCCCAGCAACCTGGCGCTGCACCGGTTCGGGGCGCGCCGGTGGATCGCCCGGATCATGATCAGCTGGGGGATCGTCGCCTCGGCCATGGCGTTCGTGCCCAACGGGACCGTGCTGGTCGTGCTGCGGTTCCTGCTCGGCGTGGCGGAGGCCGGGTTCTTCCCCGGGATCATCCTCTACCTGACGTACTGGTTCCCGGAGAAGGACAGGGCGCGGATCGTCGCGCTGTTCATGGTGGCGGTGCCGGTCTCCACGGCGCTCGGGTCGACGGTCAGCGGGTTGCTGATCCAGTGGACCGACTGGCGCACGATGTTCCTGATCGAGGGGCTGCCGGCGATCGCGCTGGCGTTCGTGACGTGGTTCTGGCTGCCGGACCGGCCCGCCGAGGCGGTCGAGGAGCCGAAGAAGGAGCACTGGCCGCTCAAGAAGGCGCTGACGCACCCGCGGGTCCTGGCGTTGAGCTTCGTGTACTTCGGGATCGTGTACGGGTTGTACACGCTGGGGTTCTTCCTGCCGACGATCATCAAGGGGCTGGCGCCGCGGGCCGACATCGTCGAGCGCGGGCTGATCAACGCCATCCCGTACGTCCTCGGTGCGGTCGCCATGATCCTGTGGGCCAGGCACGGCGACCGCACCGGGGAACGGAAGTGGCACGTCGCCGCGCCCGTGTTGCTCGGCGGAGCGGCCATCCCCGTCGCGCTGTACCTCGAGAACCCCGTCGCCGCGATGGTCGCCGTCTCGGTCTGCGCCATCGGTGTCTGCGCCGCGCTGCCCACGTTCTGGGCGCTGCCCACGAGCTTCCTGGGCGGCACGGCCGCGGCGGGCGGGATCGCGTTGATCAACTCACTGGGCAACGTGAGCGGCTTCGTCGCGCCCTACGTCACCGGGTGGCTGCGCGACCTCACCGGGACCCAGAAGACCGGGCTCTGGGTCGTCGGCGTCACGATGGTCACGGCAGCGGTGGTCGCGCTGGCTCAGGACGCCGGGGCGGAGAAGGTGTAGACGGCCTCGTAGCGCACGGAGGTCTGGGCGCCTTCCTGGCATCCGCCCGCCGGTGCGACGCCGCCCCTGGTGGAGAGGCGCTGCACGTAGCTGACCTTGGCGAACACCCCGTCGCCCCTGGTCGACTTCGCCTTCAGCAGCAACTCGGGCACCGCGCCGGCAACGTCGTTGCGGGCGCCGTCGACCGGAGCCGCCTCGACCGCGCTGCCGTCGACGGTGGAGACCCAGATCGGACCGCGGGTGTGCAGGGCGACCGCCCGGCCGAGCCGGTCCGCCAGGGTCGCGGCGGGCTCCAGGCTCTTCCACGCGTTCGCCGTGCAGGTGTAGGTCTGCACGCCCTTGGCGTAGAACTTCGCGACGAGCTTGTTGCCAGGTGGAACCTGAACCGCGGAGGCGACCTTCGCCTCTGCGGTGTCCATCGCCTCCGGCGTCGGCGCCGCGGTGGAACCGGTACCTCCCACGGCGATGCCGAGCAGAGTTGCGGAAACCAGGACAAGACCGGCACGCTTCATTACTCACTCCAAAGTAGACAGTGCGACGTGTCTCTCGTTTGAGCGGTGCAGCCATCAGGGCCTACGGGCCGACGGCCACGCCGGTTCAAACGACTTCGCGGAGTGATACGGCGAGTGCGGTGCGTCAGGACGCCGGGGAGAAGAAGGTGTAGAGAGCCTGGTAGGGCACGGAGACCTGGGCACCGGCCGTGCAGCCGCCGGACGGGGCGACGCCGCCGTCGGTCGCGAGGCGCTGCACGTAGCTGACCTTGCCGAGCAGGCCGTCACCGCGCACGGTCTTGACCTTCAGCAGGAGCTCGGGAACGGCGCCCTTGACGTCGTTCTTCGCGCCGTCGACCGGGGTCGCCTCCACCGCGCTGCCATCCACAGTGGACACCCAGACCGGGCCGCGGGAGTGCAGGATGATCGGCTTGCCGTCCTTGTCGACCAGCGTCGCGGCGGGCTCCAGGCTCTTCCACGCGTTCGCCGTGCAGGTGTACGTCTGAACGCCGGTGGCCCGGTACTTGCCGACGAGCTTCTGGCCGGCCGGGACCTGGACGGCGGCCGCGACCGGGGCGTCCGGCGAAGTCTGCGCCACCGGGGTGGGTGTTGCGGTGCCGCCGGTGGTGCCGCACGCGGCGAGACCCAGAAGAGCAGCACTACCAACGAAAAGACCAACGCGCTTCACAGCTCACTCCAAAGTAGACAGCCGTTGTGGACGTTCCCGTCGGCTGTCCGCGGTGCAGCCACCCATCACACGGACGGATGGCCGCACCGGTTCACATCAGGAGGGTGAGCCGAGCCACACGGCAGGTCAGCTGCCGATGCGGCCGTGGTCGGACTTCCACACGCAGACGACGGCAGGCCGAGGCTGCGAGGTACCGCCGTCCGGCCAGTGCGACGCGGGCTTGTCCGCGCTCGCGCCGTCGAGCTCACCGGGGTGCTGCACGGACACGAGCACGAACCGGTCCTGGATCACCGGGCCGCACGTCTCCGCACCGAGCGGAACGGAGAGGAACGCCTTGACGTGCCCGCGTTCCTCGCCCTCCAGCGGAACGACGTACAGGCCGTCGTTGATGTTGAGGGCGTAGAGGCTGTCCGAGGCGATCCACAGGTTGCCGTACGAGTCGAACGCCAGGTTGTCCGGGCAGGTGATCGGGCTGACCTGGGTCTTGTCGTAACCGCCGAAGTAGGTGTCCGGCGAGTTCGGGTCACCGCAGACCAGGAGCAGGCGCCACGCGAAGGTCGTCGCCGTCGCGTCGTTGCGCGCCTCCTCCCACTCGAGGACGTGGCCGTGCTTGTTGTTGATGCGCGGGTTGATCTCGTCGACCGCGGGCTGCCCGGCGGCACCACGACGGCTGTTGTTGGTCAGCGCGGCGTAGACGCGGCCCGTCTTCGGGTTCGGCTCGATGTCCTCCGGGCGGTCCATCTTCGTCGCGCCGACCTTGTCGGCCGCGAGACGGGTGAAGACGTAGACCTCCTCGGCGGTGAACCCCTCGACCAGGGACTTGTCGCCCGACACCAGCGGAATCCACTCGCCCTTGCCGTCGAACTGACCGTCCAGGGGCAGCTTGCCGCTGCCGTCGATCTCGCTCACCGGGCTGTTGCCGGTGAACTTCGCGACGTAAAGCGTGCCCTCGGTGAGCAGCTTCTTGTTCTGCTGACGGGCACGACGGCTGTTGCCGTGCACGATCTTGTTCTTCGAGACGAACTTGTAGATGTAGTCGAAGCGCTCGTCGTCACCCATGTAGACGACGACCCGGCCGTCGTGCGCGACCCGGATGTTGGCGGCCTCGTGCTTGAACCGGCCGAGCGCGGTGTGCTTGACCGGCGCGGAGTTCGGCTCGTGCGGGTCGATCTCGATGACCCAGCCGAAGCGGTTGCCCTCGTTCGGCTCCTGCGCGAGGTCGAAGCGCTTGTCGAACCGCTCCCACTTGCGCTCGGACGCCTTGCCGGTGAGGCCGTAACGGGCGTTGCGCGCCTTCGCCACCGGGTCGGTGACGAGGTCGCCGTTGCCGAAGTAGCCGTTGAAGTTCTCTTCGCAGGTGAGGTAGGTGCCCCACGGGGTGACGCCACCGGAGCAGTTGCCGAACATGCCGACGGGCTTGCGACCGCTCGGGTCCGCGGAGGTCTTCAGGTACTTGCTGCCCGCCGCCGGGCCGTCGAACTCGAACTGCGTGGTGACGGTGATGCGGCGGTTGTACCGGCGGTCGATGACCGGCTTGAGCGAGCCCTTGCGCTCGCGCTCCACGACGACCACGGAGAAGCCGTGCGCCGCCCACGCGATCTTGACCTGCTCCTCGGTCGGGTTGGCCGCGTCATAGCCCTTGAAGAGGAACGGTTCGGTGGTGTACTCGTGGTTCGAGCCCATGAACCAGCGGTCGCAGGCGCCGTCGATCTCGATGAGGCCGCAGTAGTCGTTGTTGTAACCGAACTGCTTGGCCTGCGCGGCCGCGGTCTGCTTGTCGAAGTCGAACGCGGGTGCGCCGGGGAGAACCGGGTCGCCCCAGCGGATCACGACCTGCTGCTCGTAGCCCTTGGCCGTGATGAGCCGGTCTTCCTTGTTCGGCTTCACCGGCTCGAAGTCCGTGCCGTTCGGCCGGCCGTGGCCGGGCCGGTGCCGGACGTCCACGTCGACGCCCAGGTCCACCCCGACGGGCGCCGCCGCGGCCGTGCCGGCGAAGGCGGCCGCACCCGCACCGGCGACCGCGAGCACGGCGCCGGCCTTGAGCATGCCGCGCCGGTTGACGACCTCGCGCACGACATCGCCGAAGTAGGCGTTGTCCGAGGTGTTCGGGGCGTCGTGGCTGCACGCGTTGTTGCAGCGGTACTGGCACGTGATCGCCGCGCGCCCGAGCGGGTGGTTCGTCGGGAGCAGGGGCAGCAGGCGGCGGCCCCGATCGGTGGATGAAGACACGCAGGCCTCCGAGATCGGTCAGTGTGGGAACTGGCCGAACCTAAGAGCCGAACTAGATCGCCAGCCGTCCACAGGATGAACGGCAGGCGAACACGTCCTGCATCCGAACGATCGGGGCACGCCCTGTGATCAACCGATTTCACCCAGTTGACGGCGGCCTTCCCGCCACACCGCCACCACCGCCGGCCTGGGTTGCGAGGTGCCCCCGTCCGGCCAGTGCGAGGCCGGCTTGTCCGCACTCGCCCCGTCCACTTCGCCGGGGTGCTGCACGCAGACCGTGATCACCCGCTCGCCGACGACCGGACCGCACGTCTCGGCACCGCGCGGCACCGTCAGGAACAGCTTCAGGTGCCCGCGTTCCGGTCCCTCCAGCGGCACGCCGTACAGGCCGTCGTTGAGACCGTTCAGCTTGCCGTCGGCGTCGGTGGAGATCCACAGGTTGCCGTGCGGGTCGAACGCCAGGTTGTCCGGGCTGGAGATGGGGCTGACCTGCGACTTGTCGTAGCCGCCGAAGTAGGTGTTCGGGTCGTCGGGGAAACCGCACACCAGGAAGAGGTTCCAGCTGAACGTCAGCGCGAGCGCGTCGCCGCGGCGTTCGGTCAGCTCCAGCACCTGGCCGTGCCTGTTGTTGTGCCTGGGGTTCGGCTCGGTCGCGCCTTCCTTGCCGGGCGTGACGCCGCGCTCGACGTTGTTGGTGAGCGCGCAGTAGACGACGCCGGTGCGCGGGTGCGCCTGGATGTCCTCGGGACGGTCCATTTTGGTCGCACCGGCCTTGTCCGCGGCGATGCGCGTGAAGACGTAGACCTCTTCGGCGGTCATGCCCGGCACGAACGACTTGTCGCCGCTGGCCAACGGGATCCACTCGCCGGTGCCGTCGAACCTGCCGTCGCTGGGCAGCTTTCCGGTGCCGTCGATCTCGCTCGCCGGGCTGTCGCCGGAGAACCGCGCGACGTAGAGCGTGCCGTCGTCGAGCAACGTCATGTTGTGGCGGCGGGCCGCCTTGCTGTTGCCGTGCTTGACCTTGCCGTTCGAGATGAACTTGTAGATGTACTCGAACCGCTCGTCGTCCCCGGAGTACGCGACCACGCGGCCGTCCTCGGCGATGCGCACGTTCGCGGTCTCGTGCTTGAACCGGCCGAGGTGGGTGTGCTTGACCGGGGTGGAGTCGGGGTCCCACGGGTCGATCTCGACGATCCAGCCGAACCTGTTGACCTCGTTGGGTTCCTGCGCGAGGTCCCAGCGCTTGTCGAACCGCTCCCACTTGCGCGTGGTGGCCGTGCCGGTGACGCCGTAGCGGGTGAGGCGCGGGTCGTTGCGGCCGGCGGCGTTGGCGAAGTACTGGTTGAAGTTCTCCTCGCCGGACAGGATCGTGCCCCACGGCGTGACGCCGCCGGAGCAGTTGTTGATCGTGCCGAGGACCTTCCTGCCGGTCGGGTCCGCGGAGGTCCTGAGCAGGTCGCTGCCCGCCACCGGACCGCGCACCTCGAACGGCGTGTTCAGCGTGATCCGGCGGTTGTACCGGCTGAAGCGCGGCCGGTAGTGGCCGGAGAACATCGACCGCCTGATCATGAAGATCGAGAGGCCGTGCGCGGCCCAGGCGATCTTCACCTGCTCCTCGGTCGGGTTGTTCGCGTCGTAGCCGCGGAACATGAACTTCTCGCTGGTGTACTCGTGGTTGGTGACCATGAGGCCCGTGAGCTCCAACGGGTCCAGCGGCAGGATCGCGGCGAAGTCGCAGTTGAAGCCGAACTGCTTCTCCTGCTTCGCGGCGGTCTGGTGGTCGAAGTCGAACTCGGGGACGCCGGGGAAGAGCGGGTCGCCCCAGCGGATCACGATCCCCTGGCGGTAGCCCTCGGGGACGACGACCTCGTCCTTGGTGTTGACCTCGACCGGCTTGAAGCCGAGGCCTCTGACTGCTGTCGGCGCGGCCGCCGCTGTCGCGCTGGGAAGCGCTGCCGTTGCCGCGACCACCGCACCGGCCTTGAGCGCGGTGCGGCGGCTGATCAGATCACCGAAGTAGGCGTTGTCCGAGGTGTTGGGGACGTCGTGGAAACACGCGTCACCGCAGCGGTACTCGCAGGTCACCGCAGCCCTGCCCACGCGGTGGTTGATGAGCGGCAAATTGATCATGTGTCCATTTTGCCGCTAAACAACCAATTGTTCACCTGCCAGTACCGCATCTTCCGGCACCAGATGCGTGTCGGTGCGGTTGAACGTCAGCAGCACGGCCGCGACCGCGCAGAAGACCGCCGCCACGACGAACGGTTGCGCGAGGTGGCTCACGAACGTCGCCGCCAGCGCACCACCGAGCCACCGCAGGAAGTTGTAACCGGCGCTCGCGACCGGCCGCGGCGCGTCGCTGACACTCATCGCGGCGTCGGTGAACAGCGTGTTCAACAGACCGCTGACCAGGCCGCTCACGATCACGGCGACCACCAGCAACGGCTTGCTCGGCACCGCCATCACCAGCATGAGCAGCGCGAACGCCAGCACCGATCCGATGATCGCGCGCTTCTCACCGACGCGGTCCGCGAGCCGCGGCGCGAGGAAGACGCTGGAGACCGCGACGCAGACGCCCCAGCCGAAGAAGATCAGTCCGATCTCGACGGCACCCCACCGAAGCACGAACGGCGACCAGGCGAGAACGGTGAAGAACGCGGCCGTGTAGAGCGCGGCACCGATGGACGTCCGCAGCAGAACCGGGTGCTTCAACGCCCTGAGCGGGTCGAGCAGGCCGATCCGGGGACGTTCGCGGTGCGAGTCCTTGGCCAGGAAGACTGCGCAAAGGATCAGCGCGACGGCCATCAGGATCGCGGTGCCGAGGAACGGCCCGCGCCACGAGACGCTGCCGAGCAGTGCCCCGAGCAGCGGTCCCACGCTCAGACCGAGACCGAGCGCGGCCTCGTAGAGCAGGATCGCGCCCTTCTGCCCGCCGCTGGCCGCGCCGACGATGACGCTGAGCGCGGTGGCGATGAAGAAGGCGTTGCCGAGCCCCCAGACGGCCCGCAGTCCCACGAGCTGGCCGATGCTCCCTGCCGCCGAGCACGCCAGCGTGGCGATGACGATCAGCGCGAGCCCTCCGACGAGCGTGCGCTTGGCCCCGAACCGCGCCGTCGCGGCACCCGTGAAGAGCATCGCCACGACCTGAACGCCGAGGTAGGAGGAGAACAGGAGGGTGACCTGCGCGGGTGTTGCGTGCAGACCCTCCGCGATGGACAACAGGATCGGGTCCACGAGCCCGATCCCCATGAAGGCGATGACCGCGGCGAACGCCGTGATCCACACCTGCTTGGGCTGAGCTTTGAAATTCACTTAGCCACCCTAACAGATTTTGTTTAGCATGGCGAAGTATCCTCCGCCACAGGGTACGGTGCAGGCGTGGAAGCGGTGATCTTCGACCTCGACGGCGTGCTGATCGACTCCGAGCAGGTGTGGGACGAGGTGCGCCAGGACTTCGCCTCGTCGCACGGCGGCGTCTGGACCCCGGAGGCGACTCGCGCCATGCAGGGCATGTCGACGCCGGAGTGGGGCGAGTACCTGGTGTCCGAGGTGGGCGTTCAGCTGTCGCCCGCGGAGGCCTCCGCGGGCGTGATCGCGGCGATGGAGCAGGCGTACGCCGCGCACCTGCCGGTGATCCCGGGCGCGGTCGAGGCGGTGCGCGCGGTGGCTTCGCGGTTCCCGGTGGCGATCGCGTCGTCCGCGCCGGCCGTGCTGATCAAGGTGTTCCTGGACGTGACCGGACTGCCCGTGCCCGTCGCGGTGTCGTCCGAGGAATGCGCCGCCGGCAAGCCCTCGCCGGACGTCTACCTGCTGGCCGCGTCACGGCTCGGGGTCGCTGCCGCTTCCTGTTTCGCCGTCGAGGACTCGACGAACGGGCTGCGCGCCGCCCTGGCCGCGGGCATGACCGTGCTGGCCGTGCCGAACCCGCACTTCCCGCCCGACCCGGAGGTGCTGGCTCAGGTGCGCGTGCTGTCGTCGGTCTCGGACCTGCCGGGCGCGCTGACGTAGCTGGTCGCGGCCATGCCGAGCGCGATGCAGGTGCAGGCGATGACACCCTTCGGCCAGTAGATGTGGCTGTCGAGGAACAGGTAGCTGCCCACGAGCAGGAAGACCGCACCTGGGATCGCCTTGAGCTTCCACTTGAGCAGCGCACACACCGCGATCGCGATGCTGGCCGCGAAGAAGCACCACGCGCCGAAGGTGCCGAGCTGGTTGCCGATCTTGAAAATCGGCGCGTCGGCGTCGCTGCGACCGTTGTTCGCGATGGTCATCGCGCCGCCGCCGATACCGGCCAACGCGTCGAGTGCGCCGTAGTAGACGACGAAGCCGAACGTGGCGACGCGGGCCGGGTAGCGGACGTACTTCGGGCTGTCGTCGAGCAGAACCCATTGCGCGGCACCGAGGAGCGGGAAGATCGCCGCCAGGATGATGTGCATGTTCTGCCACCACGGGGCGGTCGAGGCGTCCAGGTGGTGCGGGTGGGTCAGGCCGATACCGGCGAGGACCAGGCCGGGGATGGCGACGAGCAGCGTGCGCACGGCGCGAACCTAGCGGAAGCAGGTCTGGTGCTGAGACTCCAAACACACGAACGTGGCTGTCGCTGAACGGCGGTACGTCCTTAGCGTGACGCCCATGACGCAACGAGTTGCTGTGGTCACCGGCGCGGCGCAGGGCATGGGGCTGCGCATCGCGGACGTGCTGCGCGAGGACGGGTTCGCCGTCGTCGGGTTCGACCTGCAGGAGAGCAAGGACGGGATCGTCGGCAACGTCACCAGCGCCGCGGACGTGCGGCGTCTGGCCGATCACGTCACCAGCACGCACGGCCGGGTCGACGTGCTGGTCAACAACGCCGGGATCGCGGGCATCGTGCCGTTCGAGGACACGAGTCTCGAACAGTGGGAGCGGATCATGGCGGTCAACCTGACCGGGCCGTTTCTGCTCACGCAGGCGCTGGGCGGGATCATGCTCGCCCAGCGGCAGGGCTGCGTCGTCAACATCGCGTCCGTCGCCGGGCTGCGGGGGGTGGCGGACCGGGCCGCGTACAACACGACCAAGCACGGGCTGATCGGGTTGACCCGCACGCTCGCCGTCGAGTGGGGCGGCAGGGGGATCCGGGTCAACGCCGTGTGCCCCGGCTGGGTCAAGACCGAGATGGACGTCGAGTCGCAGGCCGGTGGGTACTACGTCGACGAGGACATCACGAACCACGTGCCCACCGGCCGGTTCGCGGTGCCGGACGACATCGCGCAGGCCGTCAGGTTCCTCGCGAGCGACAACGCCCGGTACATCAACGGCGTGGCGTTGCCCGTCGACGGCGGGTGGACCGCGGACGGCAGCTGGCAGAAGCTGCGACTTTCGAAGCGGTGAAAGCGTGGGCCGCCCTCGACCGGAGAGGGCGGCCCACGAGCTCACTCGCCGCGGATGAACGCCTCGACGGCCGCGTGGGCCTCGGGGTCCGAGTACTGCACGGGCGGGGACTTCATGAAGTACGACGACGCCGAGAGGATCGGGCCGCCGATGCCCCGGTCGAGGGCGATCTTCGCCGCGCGGACCGCGTCGATGATGATGCCCGCGGAGTTGGGGGAGTCCCAGACCTCCAGCTTGTACTCGAGGTTCAGCGGAACGTCGCCGAACGCGCGGCCCTCCAGCCGGACGTAGGCCCACTTGCGGTCGTCGAGCCACGCCACGTAGTCCGACGGGCCGATGTGGACGTTGTCCTTGCCGATGTCGCGGCTCAGCTGGGACGTCACGGACTGGGTCTTGGAGACCTTCTTGGACTCCAGGCGCTCCAGTTCCTTCATGTTCAGGAAGTCCATGTTGCCGCCCACGTTCAGCTGCATGGTGCGGTCGAGCTGGACGCCGCGGTCCTCGAACAGCTTCGCCAGCACGCGGTGCGTGATGGTGGCGCCGACCTGGGACTTGATGTCGTCACCGACGATCGGCACGCCGGCCGCGCGGAACTTCTCCGCCCACTCCGGGTCCGACGCGATGAAGACCGGCAGGGCGTTGACGAACGCCACGCCGGCGTCGATGGCGCACTGGGCGTAGAAGCGGTCGGCCTCTTCCGAACCCACCGGCAGGTACGAGACGAGCACGTCGACCTCGGCGTCACGCAGCGCCTGCACGACGTCCACCGGCTCGAAGTCGGACTCCTCGATCGTCTCGCGGTAGAAGCGGCCGAGACCGTCGAGGGTGTGCCCGCGCTGCACGACCACGCCCAGCGGCGGCACGTCAGCGATCTTGATCGTGTTGTTCTCGCTGGCCACGATCGCCTCGGCCAGGTCGACGCCGACCTTCTTCGCGTCGACGTCGAACGCAGCCACGAACTCGACATCGCGCACGTGGTAGTCACCGAACTGCACGTGCATCAGGCCGGGCACGCGGGTGCTCGGGTCAGCGTCCCGGTAGTAGTGGACGCCCTGCACCAGCGACGCCGCGCAGTTGCCAACCCCGACGATGGCCACTCGAACGGTGCGGCGATTTCCGCCCATTGCCGAGTCCTCCTTGATCAAAGATGAGTACTACTCGTCCTGCTCGGACTGTTCGTGCTGCTCGTGCGCGATGAGCTCGTTGAGCCACCGCACCTCGCGCTCCGTGCTTTCCAGTCCCTGCCTGTGCAGCTCGCGGGTGTAGCGGTCGATCTGCTCACCCGTGCGCGTGAGCCGCTCGCGGAGGCCCTCCCTGCGTTCCTCGACACACCGCCGCCTGCCTTCCAGGATGCGCATCCTGACGTCGGCGGGCGTGCGGGAGAAGAACGCCAGGTGGACTCCGAACGAGTCGTCGTCCCAGGTCTGCGGACCCGCGTTGGCGAGGAGCTCGGCAAATCTCTCCTTGCCCTCCGGAGTCAGCTTGTAGACCTTGCGCGCCCGACGTCCCCAAGAAAGAGCCGACTCCTCCGGCCCCTCCTCCACGATCAGGCCCGCACGTTGGAGTCGCCGCAATGTTGGGTACAGCGATCCGTAGGAGAACGCGCGAAACGCTCCGAGCAGGTCGTGCAAGCGCTTGCGCAGCTCGTAGCCGTGCATGGGCGCCTCGTGCAGCAGGCCGAGCAGCGCGAACTCGAACACGAGTCACCTCCTCGCACCTGCACCGATAGGTGAGGTGATTATATCGCTGCGATACATCGATGGCCTCTCTTCACTGTGGGATGTGGCACACCGTGATACCGCTTCGGACTCCGCTGCCCTGAACGGCCCATCATCGCCAAAGCGGGCGGCACGTACTCTGGTCACGTGTTGACCCAACGGCAGGTCGTGGACTACTCGCTGCAGCGGCGTGCGCTGCTGGCGGAGGTCTACTCTGGCCGCACGGGCACCATGGAGGTCTGCGACGCGTCCCCGTACCTGCTGCGAGCTGCGAAGTTCCACGGGACGGCGACGGAAGTGCCATGCCCGGTGTGCCGGAAGGAACCGCTCACGAACGTCTCGTGGGTCTACGGTGACGAGCTCAAGCACGCGACCGGCTCGGCGCGGACACCTGAAGAGCTCGTGAAGATGGCAACCCTCTTCGACGAGTTCACCGTGTACGTCGTTGAAGTTTGTCGCACGTGCAGTTGGAACCACCTGGTGCAGTCATACGTCCTGGGGAAGCGTGGGCTGGAAAAGCCACGCAGGAGAACTGCGGCGGAATGACCAACAGGTGACACTGCTCCGAACGAAGTACGACCACCGAACCGCGTGCTGATGCACGCCGGTCTGGGAGGCCTTTTCACGTGAACGACCAGCATGATGACCGGCAGCGCGGAGGCGAGCCGCAATGGCCGACCGGGGACGACCCGGACGGCGGCGGCACGAGACGTGATGTCCCTAATCAGCCGCGACCGGGCACCCCGCCCGGCGGTTTCGCGCGCCCTCCCCAGGGTGGCACGCCACCCGGTGGTTTCCCACAGCAGCAGCCCCCACGCCGCCCGAACGGACCAGGGCCGCAGGGTGCCGCAGGCGCGCCGGGAGGCCCCCAGGGCGGTCCAGGGCGCCCGCAGGGCCCCGGTGGCCCTCAGGGTGGCCCTGGCGGGCCCGGTGGGCGTCCCCCGACACCGCCCGGTGGCATGCCGGTCGCGCCGCCTCCCGGCGGTCGCCGGCCCGGAGGCCCGAACGGTCCCGGCCGGCCCGGCATGCCCCCGCGCAACCCCGGTGAGGATCGGACCACGCAGCTGCCGCCGGTCAACCGGCCGCCGCAGCGCGAGCCCGACCTCCTGACCCACCGCGAGCCCGAGGACGAGTTCCTGCTCGCGGGCGGCGTCGACGACGAGGACGACGAGTACTACGACGACGAGCCGGAGCTCACCGAAGAGGAGGAGCGCCGCCTGCGCAAGAAGAAGATCTGGAAGCGCGTCCGCATCGGTGCGTTCGTCGCACTCGGTCTGATGATCCTCGGCCCGGTGATCGCGGTCGCGGTCGCGTATCCGCTGGTCGAGTGGCCGAAGCCCAACGAGGTCGCGGACGCCCAGGACAAGACGATCACGCTGCTCTACTCGGACGGGTCCGAGATGGGCAAGATCACCTCGCCCGGCCAGAACCGCACGATGCTGACGTACGAGGAGATCCCGGACAACGTCAAGCACGCGGTGCTCGCGGCCGAGGACGCGGACTTCTACGACAACCCCGGCTTCGACGCCAAGGCGATCCTGCGCGCCGTCTGGATCCAGGTGAGCGGCGGCTCCAGTGGTGGTTCCGGTCTGACGCAGCAGTACATCAAGAAGGCGACCGGCAACGAGGCGCCGACGCTGACCCGCAAGTTCACCGAGGTCGTCAAGGCCTTCAAGATGAGCAACGAGTCGGACCACAACACGATCCTGACCGCGTACCTCAACACGGTGTACTTCGGCCGCGGCGCCAACGGCTTCAAGGCCGCCGCGCAGGTCTACTACAAGAAGGAAATGAAGGACCTGACGCCGTCGGAGGCCGCGCTCATCGCCGGCATGATCCAGACGCCGTCGTGGTCCGAGGACACCGAGTACGCGACCAAGCGCTGGAAGTTCGTGATGGGCCAGATGGTCCAGAAGCACTGGGTCGACCAGTCCTACGTCGACGCGCAGCAGTTCCCGAAGCCGAGGCCGTTCGAGGAGACCCAGCCCGCCGGCCTCGAGGGGCCGCTCGCCCGGGTCAGCCAACAGGTCCAGAACGAGATCGACAGCGACATGGTCGGCATCACGATGGAGAGGGCGCAGAAGGTCGGCGTCACCATCCAGACGACCATCGACCCGAAGATGCAGCAGGCCGCGACCGACGCGGTGAACTCGGTGATGGAGGGCCAGGACCCGGAACTGCGAACGTCGCTCAGTGCGATCGACCCGCAGTCCGGTGCGGTCCGGGCCTACTACCCGGGCAAGGACGGTCTGAAGGGCATCGACTACGCCAAGGGCACGATTCAGGAGGCCGGCTCGTCGTTCAAGCCGTTCGACCTGGTCGCCGCTCTGAAGATGGGCAAGGGCATCGGCGACACGTACGACAGCACCCCGCGCACGATCGCCAACGTGCCGATCCGCAACGCCGGCACCACGACCTGCGGCAAGCAGTGCCCCATCAAGCAGGCGATGAAGGAATCGCTCAACACCGTGTTCTACGAAATGGTGGCGGGCAACGAGGGCACCGGTACCAAGGCCGTCGCGCAGGCCGCGCACGAGGCCGGCATCCCGAAGTCGGTCACGGTCAACGGCAAGACCCAGGACCTGCTGGTCGGTGAAGGCGGCAACCCGCCCAACGCCGGTATCGCCATCGGCGCGGACAGCGCCCAGGTGCGACCGTTCGACATGGCTTCGGCCTACGCGACGTTCGCCGCGCGCGGCATGTACCGCCAGCCGTTCTTCATCGTCAAGGTCCAGGGTCCCAGCGGAGACATCCTCTACCAGCACGCGGACAAGGCCGTGCCCGCGTTCGACCCCGTGGAGGAGAAGAGCCGCGACATCGCGGACAACGTCACCGAGACGCTCAAGGACATCCCGGGCTACTCGAGGATCGCGCTCGCGAACAACCGCGAGTCGGCCGGCAAGACCGGTACCCACGAGCTCGCCGGCAGCATCGACCAGAACTCGAAGGCGTGGATGGTCGGCTACACGCCTTCGCTCTCCGCCGCGGTCTGGATGGGCAAGGACCAGGGCAACGTGGCGATCAAGAACAAGGAGAACAAGGCGATCTTCGGTTCTGGTCTCCCCGGCCAGATCTGGAAGAGGTTCATGGACGGCGCCCTCCAGGGCACTCAGCTGGAGAAGTTCGCGAAGCCCAAGCCGCTCGGCAACTTCAACCCGCCGAAGCCGTCGACCCAGCCGTCCAGCGCGCCGCCGAGCTCCGCGTCCAACCCACCGGCGTCGTCCAACACTCCGCCGCCGACCGAGCCGACGAAGACGACGGATCCGTGCATCCCGAACCTCACCTGCCCGCCGTCGCGCGATCCTGAACCGCCGACAGGAACGGCCAAGCCACCGACGAAGGGTGGCAGCCCAGGAGGTGGCTGATCCGCTGAGGGCCCGGTGCGCAAGCGCCGGGCCCTTTGCTTTGGCCGGGGATGTTGACCACGCCGAAACGGTCTTGGCCGTAACATCCGCCACGTGCCCAGCAGCCCTGCCGAGCTTCCCGCCGAGGACACCGACTCGCTCACGCACTCCGAGCGGGTCGCCCCCACCTGGACCGAGTCGCTCGCCCGCACCCTGAGCAGACCGTTCGGCGGTCCGCTCGGTGAGCACGCGCAGGTCGGCAGGCACTGGTTCTGGACGGCGCTGCGGGTGATCCTGCTGCTCGCCGTGCTGACGTTGCTGGCGGGCTGGGTGCAGAAGTCGCCGTGCATCCAGCAGTACGTCGACGACAAGGGCCAGGTGCAGCTGGACTGGCGGGGCAGCAGGCAGTTCACCGCGCTCTGCTACTCCGACACCGTGCCGCTCTACACCGCGGAACGGCTCGACCAGCGCGGTTCCTTCCCGTACATCACGTCGTGGAAGGACGACGAGGGCAAGCCGACCGAGCACGTCCGGTACATGGAGTACCCGGTCATCACCGGTTTGTTCATGTGGCTCAACGCGCGGGTGGCGCAGGGGCTCGTGGCGCTCGTTCCCGGGCTGCCGATGACGGTGATCGTGTTCTTCGACGTCACGGCGTTCTGGCTGGCCGTGGCGTGGCTCATCACCGTGTTCTCGGTGGCGCGGATCGCGCGCAGGCGGATGTGGGACGCGGCGATCGTCGCGGTGTCGCCGCTGGTGATCGTGCACGCGTTCACGAACTTCGACACGATCGCGACCGCGTTCGCCACGGCCGGTCTGCTGGCGTGGGCGCGGAAGAAGCCCGCGCTCGCCGGTGTGCTGCTGGGGCTGGGTGGCGCGGCGAAGCTCTACCCGTTGTTCCTGCTCGGGCCGCTGCTTCTGCTGTGCTGGCGTTCTGACCGGTTGAAGGCGGGGCTCACCACCACCGCGTCGGCCATCGGGGCGTGGGCGCTCGTCAACGCCCCGATCGCGTTGAACCCGGCGTCGCACATCGGGTGGAAGGAGTTCTTCCGCCTCAACACCGAGCGCAACGCCGACCCGGACACGCTCTACAACGTGCTCGTGCAGTGGACGGGGTGGCATGGCTTCGACCCCGGTCTGCAGCAGGGGCAGGCTCCGACGGTGCTCAACACGGTGAGCTCGGTGCTGTTCCTCGTGTGCTGCGCCGGCATCGCGTACGTGACGCTGTCCGCGCCGACCAGGCCGCGGCTCGCGCAGCTCGGGTTCCTCGTGGTGGCGGCGTTCCTGCTGACGAACAAGGTGTGGAGCCCGCAGTACTCGCTGTGGCTGGTGCCGCTGGCGGTGCTCGCACTGCCGCGCTGGAAGCTGCTGCTGGCGTGGATGACGATCGACGCGCTGGTGTGGGTGCCGCGGATGTACTTCTACCTCGGCACGGAGAACAAGGGGCTGCCGATCGACTGGTTCCTCGGCGCGGTGCTCCTGCGCGACGCCGCCGTCATCGGGCTGTGCGTGCTCATCATCAAGGAGATCTACCACCCGGAGCGCGACCTCGTGCGCGTCTCGGGCGACCAGGACCCGTTGGCGGGCGTGCTGGCCGACGCGCCGGACCGGCAGCTCGTCAGACCCGCACGAGGCGAGCCATTGCACCGAATGCGGCCCCGTTCGGATGCAGGTGATCACCGGAGTCGAACTCCGGACGCAGTCTGAGCGGGTCGGCCGGGTCGCGCACGGCGGCCTCGAAGTCGATCGCGTCCGGGAAGGTGGCGCGGATCCAGGCGTTGGTCTTCTGCCGCTGCTGCTCGCGTGCCTCCGTCCAGTTGACCCAGCCGCGCCACGGCGTGAGCGTGCCGACGAGCACCTGCACGCCCTCGTTGCGGCAGCGCAGGAGAACCGTGCGGATGCCGGCGATGACGTTCTCCGCGCTGACGTCGTGCTGGATGTCGTTGATGCCGCCGAGCAGCACGACCTTGCGCACCTCGTCGCTGTACAGGACGTCGCGGTGGACACGGGTGATCATCGGGGCGTCACCGCTCAGCACGCCGTTGCCGTTGATGCCCGCGTTGAGCACGGCGTAGCCGGTCTGGACGAGGGAAGGCCAGGTGCCCTCCGAGGAGCCCTCGGTGATCGAGTCGCCGAACATCACCACCGCGCCCGGTGCCGTGAAGCCCGCGACCTCGACCGCCGAGACGAGGCAGACATAGGACCGTGCCGACGTGATCGTGCGATGTGCGCGCGCCTGACACGGTGTACCGGCCGGTGCGTACGTGCTGATCTCCAGCGTGCTCGTCACCTTCAGCTGCACGGCGTCGCTGTAGACCTCGTCGCGCGGCCTGATCGTGACGCTGCGGGTGCGTCCGAACGTCAGCTGCCGCGACTCGCCGTTCGCGGTCACGGTGACCTGCTCGACGCGGACCGGTTTGGTGCCCATCAGGTTCGACAGCCGCACACGAACAGATGTGCCGCTCGCGGTGAGGTCGACCGTCGTGCGGACGCTCTGGTCCGGCACGGAGGCGGAGAGCGTCGGCACGGCCTGCCACACGGGCAGCCAGCGGATCACCTCCGACCGCGCGGGCACGCCGGAGGCGCCACAGGCCAGCAGCAACGCCAGCACGATGATCACCCTCACGGGTGCAGTGTGCGGCTGGTCAGGCCTTCGCTGCTACAGCCCCGCGGATGAACTTCAGGTCCTCGCGGTCGTCCTCGGTCACGTCACGGGCCAGCAGGAACGCCACGAACAGCGCGACGAGCAGCGCCGCCCGGCCCCACACGCCGATCATGACGGCCTGCGCGGAGAAGCTGTCGTAGATGCCGGCCGGCTTGCCGAACTCGATCGCCCAGAACCAGCGGAAGATCCCGATGCCCATCGCCAGGTCCACCACGAAGTACGCGAACGCCCACATCAGCCGCACGCGCAGCAGCACGAGGAACGGCACCAGCCACAGCGTGTACTGCGGTGAGTGGACCTTGTGCAGCAGCATGAAGCCGCACAGCATCGCCCCGGACACCGCGATCCACGGGTAGGTGCCCTCGCGGCGGAACCGCAGCCAGCCGTAGCCGGCGGCGATCGCGAACGAGACCAGGATCGTGATCGGCGAGATGACGCTGACCAGCGACTGCATCGCGTCGTCGCCCATGAACGGCCGCAGGCCCCAGTACCAGATCGAGTTCGTGGTGATGTCGACCCGGCGCAGCTGCTGGAACTCGAACGACGCCATCCAGCCGTCGTAGCCGGCGAACGCGAACGGCAGGTTGACCAGCACGACCGTGATGATCGAGGCGAGCCCCACCTTGATCGCGCCGGCGACGTCGGCCTTCTTGCCCTCCGGCAGCTCCTGGCCGCGCCAGCCACCGGTGCCGACGAAGAGCATCAGCGGCAGCACGAAGATCGCCGGGTAGACCTTGAACGCGAACCCGAGGCCGAGCAGGACCGACGCGACCGTCGCCCGTTCGACCAGCGGCCGGTTCCAGCGGTGCACCACGTAGACCGCGGCCGCCGAGCACAGCACGACCGGCAGGTCCCAGTTGTGGAACGCGTACAGGACCAGCGGTGGGCCGATCGCCCAGAGCAGGGCGCGCCAGCGGGCGAGCCTGCCCAGCAACCAGCCCGTGAGCAGGCCGAACGGCGCCATCAGCAGCGACGAGTAGAGCAGGTACTCCGCGTCGTTGTGCGCGAAGATCGCACCCGCCCAGATGATCACGCCGGTGAGCACCGGGTACTCGACGGAGCCGCCGACGAGGACGCCCTTGTCGTTGATGCCGCCGTCGACGTACGGGAAGACGTGCCGGTCGATGTCGCGCCCGATCCAGAGGTGCTGGATGTCGGAGTAGCAGACCTCTTCTTTGTTGCGCTCGTCGTAGTTGGGCTGCGTGCGGCCCCACTGGTCGAACTGCGGACCGGTGCAGCGGTCCTTGTTGATGAAGCCCAGCAGCAGCGTGAGCCCGCACAGCAGCACCAGCACGGCGGCGGCGGGCTTGCCGAAGCGGGTCGCGAAACGTCCGGAGCCACCTCGCTCGGGCGTCACGCTCACCACCTCGTGCACGGTCTTCACCGGCCGGCGCGGTCGCGTAGGAACGCGATGTCGGCGGCCTGGCCCTCGTCGGGTGTCTCGACCACGACGGGGCATCCGGCGCTCGCGGCCACGGCCGCGAGCTGGTCGGCGTCGATGGTGCCAGTGCTGATGTTGTCGTGCCGGTCGCGCGAGGAACCGAACTCGTCGCGCGAGCTGTTGAGGTGCACGAGGTCGATGCGGCCGGTGATCGCTTTCACCCGGTCGACGATGCCGACGAGGTCCTCGCCGGCGGCGAACGCGTGGCAGGTGTCGAGGCAGAAACCCGCGCCGAACTCGCCGACCGCGTCCCAGAGCAGCTTGAGGGAGTCGAAGGTGCGGGCCATGGCGTTGTCGCCGCCCGCGGTGTTCTCGATCAGGACCGGGACCGCGAAGCCGCCCTCGGCGACCTGGCGCTCGAAGAACTTGCGCCAGTTCGCGAAGCCCTCCGCCGGGTCCTCGCCCTTGGTGACGTGGCCGCCGTGCACGATCAGGCCCTTCGCGCCCACGGTCGCGGCGGCCTCCGCGTGCTGGATCACGTTCTTCCGGCTCGGAATGCGGATCTTGTTGTTCAGCGACGCGATGTTGATCATGTACGGGGCGTGGACGAACACCTCGAGGTCGGAGGCGAGCAGGGCCTCCGTCTGGGGGTGCGGCTTCGGCTTCTTCCAGCCCTGTGGATCGGACAGGAAGAACTGGACGACCTCGGCCCCGCGTTCGGCCGCGGCGCCGACCGGGTCGTCGTCGCGTACATGGGCCCCGATGCGCATGAACAAGGAGGGTAGTCGGAGTCCATAACGCCATCGCAGCCGCCGCCGATAGGAGTAATTGCAAAAACTGGGGATGGCCTGCGTCACGACCAGGACCTACGGTCGTTACTTGAGAGTAGGAAAGGGGTTCACATGCGACTGCTCAGCGTCACCGCCGCGACGCTTCTGGCGCTGGCCTCCGCCTCCGTGGGTGCTGTGCCGGCCACGGCGGCCGATCCCGTCGTCGTGGGCAGTTGCGCCACCTCCGTGCAGGGCGCGCCTGGAACCCCGGTCTCGCTGAGCCCCGCCGCCGTCACCCAGCCCATCACGGACCTGATCCGGGCGATCCCGCTGCTCGGGCCGCCGATCGCCGACCAGTTCAAGCCGCTGTTCTCGCAGGGCAAACCGATTCCGATCGGTGTGGTGCAGGCCGGCACGACCACGATCAGCGGTGCCACGATCGCGAACGCCGTGGTCGCCGAGCTGCAGAAGCTGCCGTTGCTGGGGCCGGTCATCGGCACGCTCGACACGTCCGTGCGCTCGACGCTGACCAGCGGCTGCGGAGTCGTCGTGACGGGCGTGAACCAGGTCGCGGCGCCGATCCAGGACGGCAGCAAGGCGATCGCGGACACCTCGCAGAAGCTCACGCCGCAGCTGCCGGGTCAGCCGCAGGCGCCCGGTCAGCAGCCCCAGCCGCAGCAGCCCGGCACGTCTCCCGGCCAGCAGCCGGGTGTGAGTCCGGGCACACCGGGGACGCCGCAGGGCACCCCGAGCAACCGCGACTTCTCCCTCTACGCCCTCGGGTCGAACTTCGGCCGCGTGCCGCTGTTCAGCTACGGCTCGCTGCCGTTCGCGATGCCCGGCCTCTACTCGCCGTCGCCCGGCGTGCGCTACGGCTCGCAGGTTCCCCGTGCCTCCAACGGAACCGGCGTCGACACCGACCAGGTGCTGGCGGCCGGTCGCGCGACGGCGCTGCCCAGGCTCGGCGGTCCCGGCGGCGTCGGCCTCCCGGTGCTGCTCGCGGTGCTGATGCTGGCCCTGGTGACGGGCGCGCTGGTGCGGACCTGGGTGCTCCGCCGCACCCCTGCGTAGTCACCGGACGCGCTCTGTTAACCTTCTTCAGTTGCTGACGCGACGACCCTCCTGCCACGGAAAGCCCGTGGCCGCGAGTCCACAGGAGGTGAGTGGTCCTCATGCGTCATTACGAAGTGATGGTCATCCTCGACCCCAGCCTTGACGAGCGCACGATCGCGCCGTCTCTCGACACGTTCCTCAACGTCATCCGCACCACGGGCGGCAACGTTGAGAAGGTCGAGGTGTGGGGCAAGCGCCGGCTGAGCTTTGAGATCAACAAGAACACCGAGGGTATCTACGCGGTGCTCGACCTGACCTCGACTCCCGACGCGGTGAAGGAACTGGACCGCCAGCTCGGTCTGCAGGAGACGGTGCTCCGGACGAAGGTCCTGCGCCGCGAGCCCGCCAAGTCGGCCACCAAGGCCTGACGAACCTCGATTAGGGGAGCTCCCAAGACATGGCTGGTGAGACGACGATCACGGTGGTCGGGAACCTGACCGCCGACCCGGAACTCCGCTTCACCCAGAGCGGTGCCGCGGTGGCGTCCTTCACGGTCGCTTCCACGCCCCGCACCTTCGACCGCCAGTCCGGCGAGTGGAAGGACGGCGAAGCGCTGTTCCTGCGGTGCAACGTGTGGCGGCAGGTCGCCGAGAACGTGGCCGAGTCGCTCACCCGCGGTTCGCGAGTGCTCGTCACCGGGCGGCTGCGCCAGCGTTCCTTCGAGACGAAGGAAGGCGAGAAGCGCACCGTCGTGGAGCTGGAGGTCGACGAGATCGGCCCCTCGCTGCGCTACGCGACCGCGAAGGTCAACAAGGTCAGCCGTGGAGACGGCGGCGGTGGCGGCGGCTTCGGCGGCGGTCCCTCGCAGTCTCGTGGCGGTGGCGCACCTGCTGACGACCCGTGGGGTTCCGCCCCGCCGGCCGGCTCGGGTGGCTTCGCCGACGAGCCCCCCTTCTAGACCGCTGCACCGGTCATCCAGAACTTGATCACTGCGTATTCCAGGAGTTAGAGACACATGGCCAAGCCGCCTGTGCGCAAGCCCAAGAAGAAGGTCTGCGCCTTCTGCAAGGACAAGAGCGCGAACCTGATCGACTACAAGGACACGACGCTGCTTCGGAAGTTCATCTCCGACCGCGGCAAGATCCGTGCCCGCCGCGTCACCGGCAACTGCTCGCAGCACCAGCGCGACGTCGCTGTTGCCGTGAAGAACGCCCGTGAGATGGCCCTGCTGCCCTACACCTCGACCGCTCGCTAAGAGAAGGGAACATTCGCGATGAAGCTCATCCTCACCGCTGACGTTTCCGGCCTTGGCGCGCCCGGCGACATCGTCGAGGTCAAGGACGGTTACGGCCGCAACTACCTGCTCCCGCGCGGTCTCGCGATCGTCGCGACCCGCGGTGCGCAGAAGCAGATCCAGGTCATCCAGCGCGCGCAGGACACCCGCCGCGTGCGCGACCTGGACCACGCCAAGGAGCTCAAGGCCAAGCTCGAGGGCCTGGGCGGCGTGACGCTGACCGCGAAGGCCGCGGCCGGCTCGAACAAGCTGTTCGGCTCGATCACCACCGCCGACGTGGCGGCGGCCGTCAAGAAGTCCACGGGCGGCCTCGTCCTGGACAAGCGCGCCATCGAGCTGCCGGGTCACATCAAGACCACCGGCAAGCACTCGGTCACGGTTCGCCTCCACCCGGAGGTCACCGTCGCTCTCCCGCTCGTGGTGACCTCGGCCGAATAGGCCCACCCGCAGACGGCCACCTGCCGCTGATGCCTGAGGCACGCGGGGGCCCCGCGTTTCCCTGAAGGAAACGCAGGGCCCCCGCGTTCCGAGCGAACGTGCGGCGAAGCTCGTCTGGTGGTTTCGGTTTGCTGAAGCGCCGCCCACCCGGAATGCTCCGGGTGGGTGGCGCTTTCGCTCGTTCGGACCAGTGCCGTTCTGTCCACGTCCTGTGGATAACCTGCGCGCACGGCAGGGTTGCGACACGCCGAAGACGGTGTTTTCCGCGACACGCCGAGACTGTGGCGCACAACTTTTTCCACAACTTGTTCACAGCCTCTGAGCTGCAGTTACTTCTGTCACTCCACCGGTTGTCAACAGGTTGTCCCCAGTGCCTTCGCCCCTGTGAGCAACCATCCACAGGTTGTCCCCCAGTTGTCCACAGGGCGATCCACACGCTGGTTTGCTTGCTCCGGACGGGTCCCTCTAGCGTCGCGACTCGGGCGGCGACCATCGCGCAGCGTGGCCGCCCGAAATTGTCGGTGCCGCGCGGTACAACTAGGGCCTGTACCGAAAGGTCCGGACGGACATGGGCACCGGCTCTCGACTCTTCGCAGGGGTGATTTGGCAGTGGCGCTGGTGGACGACCGGGGTATGGCGGAGCCCGGATTCGAGCGTCAGCCGCCGCAGGACCTCGCCGCTGAGCAGTCGGTGCTGGGCGGCATGCTGCTGTCCAAGGACGCCATCGCGGACGTCATCGAGGCGCTCGCGCCGAACGACTTCTACCGGCCCGCGCACCAGGCGATCTACGACTGCATCCTCGACCTGTACGGCCGCGGCGAACCCGCCGACCCGATCACCGTCTCCGCCGAGCTGGAGCGGCGCGGCGAGCTGCTGCGCGTGGGTGGCGCGCCGTACCTGCACACGTTGATCGCGACGGTGCCGACGGCCGCGAACGCCGGCTACTACGCCGAGATCGTCGCCGAGAAGGCGGTGCTGCGGCGGCTGGTCGAGGCGGGCACGCGCATCGTGCAGCTCGGGTACAACGGCGCCGAGGGTGCGGACGTCGACGAGGTGGTCGACCGCGCGCAGGCGGCGATCTACGAGGTCACCGACCGCCGCACGACCGAGGACTACGTGGCGCTGGAGGACCTGCTCCAGCCGACGATGGACGAGATCGACGCGATCGCGTCCCGCGGCGGCATCTCGCAGGGCATCCCGACGGGCTTCGCCGACCTCGACGAGCTGACGAACGGCCTGCACGGCGGCCAGATGATCATCGTCGCCGCGCGTCCCGGTGTCGGCAAGGCGCTCGCGCTCGACACCCCGCTGCCCACCCCGTCGGGCTGGACCACGATGGGGGAGGTCGCCGTCGGCTCGTACCTGATCGGCGCGGACGGCCGCCCGACCCGCGTGGTCGCCGCGACCGAGGTGATGACGGGCCGCCCGTGCTTCGAGGTGGAGTTCTCCGACGGCACGGTGATCGTGGCCGACGCGGAGCACCAGTGGCTGACCGAGTCGTGCAGCGAGACCGGTGGTTTCTGGGCGATCCGCACGACGGCGCAGCTGTTCCAGCGCGTCGGCGTGTGCCGCGTGTTCGTGCGCATGTCGGCGGCCTGGGAGCTGCCCACCGCCGCGCTGCCGCTGTCGCCGCGCGCACTGGGCCTGTTCCTGTCCGGCCTGGGCGACCTCGAACTGACCGACGACGAACTGCGCGTGGCCAAGGACCTCGACCTGGCCGACGACCCGCACATCCCGGCCGCGTACCTGCGGGCGTCCCGCAGGCAGCGCGCGGAACTGCTGGCGTCACTGCAGGTGGACGGCCGGTTCGCGCGCCTGCGCCGGGACGTCGACGAGCTGGTCGCCAGCCTGGGCGGGCACGACCAGGTGGAGATCGTGGCGGTGCGCCCGGTCGCGTCGGTGCCCGTCCGCTGCGTGGAGGTCGACAACCACGACCACCTGTACCTCGCGGGCGAGACGATGATCCCGACCCACAACTCGACGCTGGGCCTCGACTTCGCCCGCTCGTGCTCGGTGAAGCACGGCCTGACCAGCGCCATCTTCAGTCTGGAGATGAGCCGCACCGAGATCGTCATGCGCATGCTCTCCGCCGAGGCCCGCATCCGCCTCGGCGACATGCGAGGCGGCAAGATGAGCGACGACGACTGGACCCGCCTGGCCCGCCGGATGAGCGAGATCAGCGAGGCGCCGCTGTTCGTCGACGACAGCCCCAACCTGACGATGATGGAGATCCGCGCCAAGGCCCGTCGCCTCAAGCAGCGGCACGACCTCAAGCTGATGGTCGTCGACTACCTCCAGCTGATGAGCTCCGGCAAGAAGTCGGAGTCCCGCCAGCAGGAAGTCTCGGAGTTCTCCCGCTCGCTCAAGCTGATCGCCAAGGAGCTCCACGTCCCGGTCATCGCGATCTCCCAGCTGAACCGCGGTCCCGAACAACGCACCGACAAGCGCCCGATGCTCTCCGACCTCCGCGAGTCCGGCTCGCTCGAACAGGACGCCGACATGGTCATCCTGATCAACCGCCCGGACGCCTGGGAACGCGACGACCCGCGCGCCGGTGAGGCCGACCTGATCATCGCCAAGCACCGTGCCGGCCCGACCGCCACCATCACCGTGGCGCACCAGCTGCACTACAGCCGCTTCACCGACCTCGCCCAGGCCTAGTCGAGCGTCAGGTCGGGCGGCGCGTGCAGGTCACGGGCCTGGAAGAGCACGGCGTGCTCGACACCCATGGCCTTGCCGCCCATCGCGGCGAGCACCGGGATGAAGTCGGCAGGGGTGGGATGACCGGGAATGGCGGCCAGGTAGGCGGCGTGCGCCTCCAGTGAAATGACGCCGCGGCGCAGCGACTCACCCGTGACGTCCACGCCGTGGGTCGCACCGCCCATGCCGGGGACGAGGTACCAGCGCGCGGAGTGCGGTTCCAGGCCTTCGTCGTCGATCTGCTCCGGGAAGATCCACCGGTTGCCGGCGTCGCGCACGGCGTCGAGCGTCGCGAGTCCGACCGCGCGGTGGTCGGCCTGCTCGAAGCCGTGCGGTGTGTCGATCGCGTAGTTGCAGCCGAGGACGACGTCGGGCTTGAACCGCCGGATCTCCCGGCAGATGTCCCGGCGCAGGTCGAGGCCGTAGACGAGCATGCCGTCCGGATGGTCGAGGACGGTCAGGTGACTGACGCCGACGGCGGCGCAGGCGGCCTGCTGCTCGGCCAGGCGCAGCCGTGCCGTCTCCTCGGGAGGGTTCGGCATGCCGGCTTCGCCTCGGGTGAGCAGCAGGTAGCCGACCTCGATGCCGCGCGCGGTCCAGCGGGCAACCGCCGCGGAAGTGCCGTACTCCATGTCGTCGGGGTGCGCGACGACGCAGAGCACCCGGTGAAAGGACTCCTCGGGCAGGGCAGGCAGTGTCATGTCTGCATCCTCCCGGTTTCCGGCGCGCCAGCCGGGTGGATCATGCTGGAATGAGCCCCTCCATCCGCCGGGCCGAACGCCGCGACGTTCCCGCCCTCGTCCGGCTGCGCCTCGCCAACGCCGAACGGCACGTCCAACTGGCGCCGGAGCTCTTCCGCCTCCCCTCAGCGGACGCCGTGCGCCGCCACTTCGAGCACGTCGTCGGTTCCGCGCTGATCTCGGTCGCCGAGGTGGAAGGCGAGGTGATCGGCATGGCGGAGGTCGTGCTCCTGCCCGACCCGCCCGACCACCAGATCCTGGTGCCGCGGCGGGCCGCCGACGTCCACACCGTGGTGCTGGACGGGTATCGCGGCCGCGGTGTCGGTCGAGCGCTGGTGACGGCGGCGGAGCGGATGGCCGCTGATCACGATGTCGCGATCACGTTCGCCACCATCTTCGCCGCGAACGACGACGCCGTCGGCTTCTACTCCGCGTCCGGTTTCGGGCCGCGCGGGATCGTGTTGAGCAAGCCGTGCGGCTGACGGTTCTCGGCAGCTGCGGTGCCTTTCCGGAGCCGGGCAGGGCGTGCAACGGGTTCGCCGTCGAGGAGTCGGGCTTCCGTCTCGTCCTGGACCTCGGTTACGGAACCTTGCCGCGTCTGCTGGATCTGTGGCCGACGGGGCCGGACGCCGTGGTGATCACCCACGAGCACCCCGACCACTGCGCTGACCTGCACGGGTTGTTCCGCGTGCGGCACTACGGGCGGCACGGGCGGCTGCCGTTGTACTGCCCGCCGGGCGTGCTCGACCGGGTGCAGGGGCTCGAACCCGACGTGTCGCTGCACGAGGTGTTCGACGTGTTCGCGTTGCCGGGCGAGTGGACCGTCGGTCCGTTTCGGTTGTCCGGGATCGACCTGCCGCACTTCGTCCCGAACGCGGGCATCCGCCTGGAGGGGAGACGAGTGCTCGCCTACACCGGAGACACGGGGCCGTCGCCGGCGTTGAGGGAGCTGGGCCGGGATGCGGACCTGTTCATCGTCGAGGCCACCGACCGGCCCGGCGACACCTCCGGCCTGCTGATGACGGCGAGAGCTGCCGGTTCGTGGGCGCGCGAAGCCGGGGCGCGACGGCTGATGCTGACCCACTTCTGGCCGGGCAACGACCGCACGGCCGCGGTGGCCGCAGCCCGCGAGTCGTTCGCTGGAGAGATCTTCAAAGCCGATGAAGGTGATGTTTACGCACTTGGATGACGTCAGGACACGTTGACGAGCTCAATTTGTCAGCCTGGCCTGACAGATGTGGACGAGCTCACGCGTCAGATCAACTCCGTCGACCCCGCCGTCAGCCTGCGGGCCGTCGGGGCGTTGCGCCGCCTCGCCGAGCAGGTCGAGGCGACCTCGGTGGCCCGTGCCAGGGAGCAGGGCTGGTCGTGGGAGCAGATCGGCGACGCGCTGGGCATGTCCCGTCAGTCGGTGCACGCCAAGTACCGGGGGACGTCGTGAAGCACCCGGCGAAGTCGGTCAGAGCGCGCGTGATCATGGCGGCCCAGGCGGAGGCCCAGCGCCGTGGCGACCGTCGGCTCTCCACCGAGCACCTGTTGCTGGGGGTGCTGCACGAGCCGGAAGCGGTGGCGGCGTTGGGGATCGACCTCGCTGCCGCACGCGCGGGGCTGGACGGCCTCGACCGGCAGGTCCTCGCCGCCATCGGCATCAACACCGGGGAGTTCTCGCCGGCCGCGGTGCCCGCCGCGACCAAGCGGCCGCCGTTGACCACCGCCGCCAGGGCGACGCTGCTGCGCGCGATCAAGCCGGTGCCGCGGGCCAGGGCGGTGCACCCGACGGCCGGGCAGTTCGTGCTGGCGCTGCTCGCCAACGATCGGCCGGACCCGGCCGCTGACCTGTTGACCCACCTCGGCGTCGACACCGCCGCCGTACGCGCGCGTTTGTCATGAACAGGCTGGTGCTCTGCGGTGTGCTCGCGGGGCCGCTCTTCGTGCTGACGTTCCTCGTCACCGGCGCGCTCGTGGTGGCGTTCGCCCTGAGTGCCCGCCCCGGCTTCTGGGGCACGCTGCTGATCAGCGGCATCGGCATCGGCCTGATCGGGTCCGGCGTCTTCACCACCGACCCGGTCAACGGCTATCCGCCCGGTAGCCCCGCGGTGTCCGAGTACACGTGGCACGGTCTGCTGCACGACCTGTTCGCCATCCCGACGTTCGTGGGCTGGCCCATCGCCTGCTCCAGCGCGTGACGATCACGATCGGGTTCACCTGGCTGACGGTCTTCGGCGCGGCAATGCTGGTCAACCGGCGTGAGCTCGGCTAAACACGGTTTGTGCTGCACGACCCGCTCACGGGCCTGCCCGGACACGCGCTGCTGCTCGACCGCTTGGAGCAGTCGCTGATCCGCGCCCGCACTCGCGGCACCCTCGTCACGCTGGTGCTCGTCACGGCGCCGGACTCGCTGCTGGAGTCGGCTCGCGTGCTGCGGCAGAACCTGCGCCCGGACTTCACCGTCGCCCGGTACCGCGACACGGTGCTGGCGGTGCTCGCCGAACACGACTTCGGTGACGGCTCGCCGATCTCGTCGCTGATCAGGCAGTTGGTCGGCGACGGCCCGCAGATCCACTGGGTCACGAGCGACGGCGACGCGGCGCCCGACGACGTGCTCGCGACCGCCGAACAGCACTGAGCCCCGGCGACACCGTCGTGTCGCCGGGGCTCAGCTTCTTACCGGAGGAGGGTGTTACAACCTGCGGGGTGTTACAGCGAGCCGGTCACCGTCTGGAACAGGTTGGCCGGGTCGATCATGGCGAGCGCCGGGGCGTTCACCGGGAGCTGCGGCAGCGAGCGCTCCTCAGTGTGCGGAACCAGGCCCTGGGTCGGGTTCAGGTTGAGACCCGAGATGGAGGCCGGGCCGTCCAGCGGCAGACCGGGCAGCGAGCGCTCGGTCGGCAGGGCCGGCAGCTGCACCGGAACCGGCAGGGCCGGCGCGGTCAGCGGCAGGGAGGGCAGCGAACGCTCGGTCGGGAGCGCGGGCAGCAGCGGCAGCGCCGGGATGCCCGGCAGCGAACGCTCGGCCGCGGCACCGGGGAGCAGGCCCTTGGCCGCGTCCAGCACCTGGCCCAGGGGCAGGCCCTGGACGTTCGGGTTCACGTTCGCGACGCCACCGGGGCCGGTCGGCAGCTCGGTGCGCTCCTTGGCGACACCGGGCAGCGCCGGGGTGGGCAGCTGGCCGGCCATCGCGGCCAGGTCGGCCGGGTTCGGCAGCGTGTTCACCGGCAGCTTGTCGATGCCGTGGAACGCCGGGACCTCGTCAGCCTTCATCAGGCTGTCCACGCCCTTGGGGAGCTGGATGCCCTTGAGCTGCGTGGCGCGCAGCGTGCTCGGGGCTTCCTCACCGGTGAGCTGGGTGTCCTTGTCCGTGCCCGCGGTGGTCGCCTGGCCGAGCACCTCGATCGGGATGTACGCGAGCTTGGCAGCCGCCTCGACCGGGACGGTCATCTCGCGAGCGGTCAGCGGACCGCTGCCGACCGTCTCCATGTTGCCGCCGGCCTGCTCGTGCGAGACCTTGTCCGTGGCCGTGGACGCCTGGCCGGCGGCCGCGATCGCGTCCGCGTAGACGCCGGCGACGGCGTTCGCGGGCACGTGGATCAGGTTGCCCGAGACCGACGCGTCCTTGGCGGTGGAGGCGCTGTTGCCACCCGCCACGACGTTGGTGGCGGTGGTCGTGTCGGAGCCGGTGATGCCCGCCGCGGAGACCGAGTTGCCCGGGACCGGCACGAACGGCACGGCCTGCGCACCGATCAGGTTGCCGGAGACGGAACCGCCGTCGCCGTTGCTGTCGACGTCGCCACCGGCGACCGAGCTGATGTCGTTCTTGGTGACGGAGTAGACGTTGCTGCCGCCACCGACGGCCCAGCCGGCGACCTGCGTGGCCGACGAGACCGGAGCCGAGATGACGTTGCCGGCGATGGAGCCCTTCTCACCGGTGGTGAGAGCGTCGCCGCCCGCCTTCATCTTGGTGGCGTTGTCGGCGACCACGTCGTTGTTGCCGACGAGCGTCACGCCGTCGCCGAAGACCTGGGCCGGCGTCGAGGTCGGAGCCTGGACGATGTTGCCGGCGACCGAGCCCTCCTTGCCGGTGGCCTTCGGGGCGCCACCCGCGATGACCGAGGTGTCGTTCTTCGAGTCGGTCGTGGTGTTGCCCACGAGACCTGCGGTGAACCCGAAGACCTGCGCCGCGGCGGCGGTCGGGGCGGTCACGATGTTGCTCGAGACGGTGCCCCTGTCGTCCTGCGCGTTCGGCTGGCCGCTGGAACGGACGTTCTTGGTCTCGTTCGCGGTGCCGGTCGCCTGGCCGGCGCCCGCGGCGGCCAGGCCGTAGACCTCGGCCGGAGCGGCGAACGGGGCCTGCACGATGTTGCCGGAGCCCACCGAGTCGTTGCCCGTGTTGCCCTGGTAGCCCGCCGTCGTCGACTTGACGTCGTTGGTGCAGGTGCCGGCTGCCTGACCGCCGCCGGCGGCACCGTTGCCGCACACGTCCACGGCGGTGGCGGGCGGGGCGTCGACGATGTTGCCGGACAGGACCGACTTGTCACCGACGGTGTAGTCGGCGCCACCGGCGGTCGACGTGGCGTCGTTCTTGTGGTCGGTCAGCGCGTTGCCGATGACCGCGGCGCCGTTGCCACCCGCGGCGGTGGGCAGCGAGATCGGGGCGTCGGCGATGTTGCCGGAGCCCGTGGAGCCCGTGCCGTTGGTGTTGGTCTGGCCACCGGCGGTCGACTTGTTGATCGTGTCGCTGACCGCGGTCGAGTTGCCGGCGCCGGCCGCGGAGTTGTCGTCGACCGTGATCGGGCCGGCGAGCGCGGGCTCCACGATGTTGCCGGCGAGCGTGGCGGGGTCACCGTCGGTGCGCGTGATGCCGCCGGCCTTCGCGGTGCCGGTCTGCGTCGACTCGGTGGCGGCGTTGGCCGCACCGGCGACCGCGTTGCCGTTGACCTCGGCCAGCGGGGCCAGCGGGATCGGCACGGCGTTGCCGGAGATCGAGCTGTTCTTGCCGCTGGTGACGACGGCGCCGTCGGAGGTGGCGACCGTGTCGGCGGTGGACTTCGCGTCGGCGATGCCGAGGCCGCCCACGCCGTTGCCGGTGATCTGGATCGGCGTCGCGCCCTGCTCGGCGGCGACGTTGCCGGAGACAGCGCCCCTGTCACCGTTGGTGGTGATGTCGCCGCCGGTCGTCGAGACCTGCTCGGCGGTGGTGTTGGTGGTGGCGTTGCCGCCTGCCGCGATGGCGTTGCCGGTGATCTGGATCGGCAGCACGTGGTTGACGGCGACGACGTTGCCGGCGAGCGCCTGGCCCGCGCCGTTCGTGACGATGGTGCCGTCGCGGTGCGTTTCCTGCGTGCAGTCGCCGGCCGCCTCGGAGTTGCCGAGGGCCGCGATCGCGTTGCCGCAGATGTCGATCGGCACGTCGACGTGCGCCTGGACCGTGTTGCCGCGGAACAGGCCCTGCGCGGCGGTGCCCTGGAGGCGACCGGCGGCCTGCTTGATCAGGGGGTGCGCGACCGGAGCGGCCGAGCGAGCGGGCACCGCGCTGGTGACACGGTCCGTGCTGATCGTGCGGTCGATCTTGGGCACGTTCAGGCTCTTGACGGGGGTGCCCAGGTTGTTCTGGTCCACCTTCACCGGAACCGAAACGCCCGCGTCAACAGGGGACGGCGCTGCGTCGGGGTTGACGTTCTCCTGGGCAGAAGCGATGCCCGTACCGAGCATCAGCAAACCACCAGTGACAAACGCGGACTGGATTCCGCGCTTTGCCCAGGTCTGCATTGGATCTCCTTCCAAAGTCCCCTGCGATCAGGGGGGTTCATGGGGGTGGGGCCGGACACGCCGGGGGAAGGGCGCGTCATCACCGGGGAGTCGCACGCGGTGATCGACCGGAAGGAGCGCAGGAAAAAAGCGCGACGGTCGACTTCCGGACAGCCGGGGAGGTGGCTGCCGCGGACCGCGCGCTGAAATCAGTCGGGGTTGATACCGGGCTGCTTGCCCGGCGTCACGGTCACCTCGTCGGTGGACGGCGCGAGTGCGCGCGTCACCGAGGTGCCGTGAGCGTTGCCGGACGCAGCCAGAGCAGCGATCGTGCTGCCCTTGGCCGAACCAGGACCGTCGGAGCACGAAGTGCACTGCACCGGCGCGGGGGCCGGGACGGGCAGCTTCGGCAGAGGGTTGGTCGGCAGGGACGGGTGCTGCGTGAAGGGCACGACGAAGTCGTTGTGCCCCAACAGGTCCGTCCACGAGGCACCGGACGGTCCGGTGTACTGCGAAGCCTGCGCGACCGGCGACTGTCCGGTCTCGGAGGCGGGAGCCGGGGTCTGGGGGAAGGTCACGTCCATCGACCGCTCGGTGGCGGCAGCCTGGTCCTGACCGATCCTCGTGACCTGGGGCAGGACCCGCGCGGCGATCTGGTCGACCGCCTGCTGAACCTGCACCTCCGGCAGCGCGGCACGAGCTTTCTGCTGCTCGGCGCGCAACGTCTCGTCGATCTTGTGCACTGCGGTGGCAGCAGGGACGACGACCGGCAGCTGCTCGTCCACAGAGACGATCTTGGTGACGACGTCGAACTGCTGCACGTCTTCAGCGGCCTGCGCCGAGGACGTGGAGAGCACCCAGGCGACGGCCGTACCCGCGATCGCACCACCGACGGCGAGCAGCGCTCGGGTGGCGAACCGGCGGATGCCGTTCGCTCCCGTCTTCGCTCGCAGATCGGCAGAGGACAACGCGGAAACCTCGCTACTCGGTGGCGCTCAGGGGATTCGCCGACGATCAAGGTGATCAAGTCGACGTCGGCGACTCTGCCAGTCCCGGCACCCCGAATGCACGCTCAGAGCGCTCGTTTAACTACATCGTGTGAACGCTCCTCGGCTTCAGATCCGCTTGAGCACGCGTGCCGCACCGGCCGCCGCGGTCGACGCCAGCACCCAGCCCACGGCGATGAGCAGCGACGAGATCCACTGCGACGCTCCGGTGAACCGCCACTTCCCGTCCTGGCCGAAGTCGATGATGGGGATCAACAGGTCGAGCGAGAGGAGCCAGGCGTTCCACACCGGGTCCTGGTCGGTGTTGAGCTTCGCCATCGGGTGCCAGTTGAACCACAGCGCACCGCCCAGCCAGAACACGCCGAGCCAGCAGATCGCGAGCCACGGCCGGTAGCCGTACCCGACCGTCCACCGCTGCACCGCGCCCCAGACCCGGCCGGCCCGGCCGAGCTCGGAGTAGCGACGGCGTTGCTTCTCCAGTTGGACCTTCTGCGCGAGCTCCTCCTCGCCGCCCTGCTGGTAGACGGCCGCGAGCTGCTCGTACGGCCCCGGCGCGAAGTCGGGCTGCACCTTGAGCAGCCACTTCAGCCGGGTCGCCACCGGCACCTCGGGATCGGCGGTGATGCCCGCGAACTCGAAGTCGTCGACGGCGACGCCGCCCTCCGCGTCCCACAGCCCGGGCCCGTCGGTGACCGAGACCGCCTTGAGCCTGCTCAGCACGACCTTGCCCTTGGGCTGCTGCCCCTCGGGGATGTGCAGCCGGAACTGGTGCACGGTGAGGCCGTAGGCGTTGAGCGCGATGTCGGCGGCGGTCGACCCGAGGTGCGAGTCGCTGAACGTGGCCATCTTGCCGACCTCGCCCAGCCGGATCCGGACGCCGCCGACCGCGGTGAACCCGCGGCTGCACAGGAGGTCCTTGCCGATGGTGATGGACCGGGCGTCGAGCGACGGCTTCTGCGTGCCGTTCGCGCGGAGCCTCGGCAACGTCAGCTGGGCGCCGGACATGTCGAGGGTGGAGCCGATGTTCGCGTTCTGCAGCCGGACCGAGCCCTTGGCCCTGAGCTCGCGCAGGAACAGCGTGCCGCCGATCTGCAGGCGGTCGGCGAACAGGACGTCGATGCCGGGCCCGTACAGCGACACCCCGGACATGCTGGCGCTGCCCATGATGTGCGCGTTCGACAACCGCACCTGGCCGTAGGTCTGCAACGGCAACGAGCGGACGCCCGCGCCGTTGATCGCGCTGCGGGCCTCGACGTCGCCCCGGACCTGCATGCCGTCCGCGTGCAGGGCGACCGGGATGCGGTTGGTGACGTCACCGGCGAGCTCCTCGGCCACCTCTCGCGGCCCGATGACCGCGCCGGAGAGCCTCAGGTACCCGCCGATGCTCGCGTTGGGCAGCCGGACCGTGCCGGTGCTGGTGAAGCCGTCGTCGAGCTCGACGTTGCCCTCGACCCGGACGCGGTCGGCCACCAGCGTCGCCGCCTCGTCGGCCAGTCCGTGCGGCAGGACGAGCACCTGGTTGTCGACGCGGTGGGTGGAGTGCAGCCGGGCGCCGGTGAACTCCAGGTTCCCGCCGACGCGCGCGCCGTCGAGCAGCACTCGTCCGTCCGCGGTGAACCGGCCGCCCTCGGCGTTGCAGAAGACGTTGCCCGCGACGACGATGCCGGACGCCTCCAGCGCGTCACGGCCGGTGTTGATCAGTCGTGCGCCGCCGAGGTGGACGCTGCCGCCGATCGCCGCGCCCCGCAGCCGCACTTCGCCGTTCGCCCGCATCGCGATGGCCTGGACGGAGCCGCTGACCCGCAGCCGCGCGCCGAGCAGGGCGTGCGAGGTGTCGCTTCGCAGCACCGACCCGGCCAGGCGCAGCGTGCCGTCGACGGCGGCGTCGGTGAGGTCGACCGTGCCGGTGCAGGTGAACCCGGCTTCGAGGACCAGGTCGCTGAAGACCCTGAGGTTGCGGCCCTGCAGTCCCGGTACGCGGGTGCCTCTCAGCCGCAGGCCGATCAGGCGGGCCATGCGCAGGTCGAGTGCTTCCTCGAACGCGCAGTGGGTGAGGTCGATGACGCGCGTGACGCGGGTGCCTTCGAGCTCGAACTTGCCGGTGATGCGGGCGTTTCGCAGCCGCAGCGCGGGCAACCCCTTGCGCGGCACGCGGTACATGCCGGTCAGCAACCCGGTGAGCACCTCACCGCGCACGCTCTGCCCGGTCAGGTCGATCTCGGTGCCTCCCGCGTAGGCCCCGGCGACCTGGCGTTCGACCTCGGTCAAGTCTTCGGGCTTGATCACAGTTCGTCCTCCCCTGACGAAACGGATCATCCCGATCAGCCTCCGGCTTGACCAGGGTCTGAACAGTTAACGTGAGGTACGTGAGCGCACCGGAGTCGGAGATCAGCAGCCGGGTACCACTGCTGCTGAGGGTAAGTGCCGCGCTGAGCTGGCGGTTCGTCGTCGTGGTGGCCGCGTTGTACGTGGTCGCGTATGTGCTGGGTTTCCTCGCCTCGATCGTGATCCCGGTCGCGATCGCCCTGCTGCTCGCCGCACTGCTGTCCCCCGGTGTGGCGAAACTCGTCGAATGGCGGGTGCCGCGCGGCGTGGCGACGACCGTGATGATGATCCTCGGCATCGGCGTGCTGGGCGGCGTGCTGACGTTCGTGATCAGCGAGTTCTCCCGCGGTCTGCCCGAGCTGCAGACGCAGGTGTCGGCGTCGCTCGACACCATCCAGCGGTGGCTGAAGGACGGGCCGGCGCACCTGTCGGACCAGCAGCTGCAGAACTACCTCAACGACATCGTCAAGACGATCAAGGACAACCAGGCCGAGATCACGTCCGGTGCCCTGACGACCGCCGCGACCCTGGGCGAGGCGCTGACCGGGCTGCTGCTCGCGCTGTTCACGCTGATCTTCTTCCTGCACGACGGGGACGGGATCTGGCGGTTCGTTATCCGTGCGGTGCCACGGGACGTGCGGTCCCGTGTGGACGTTGCCGGGCGACGCGGATTCGGTTCGCTCGTTTCTTATGTGCGGGCGACTGCCGCTGTTGCGGTCGTTGACGCGGTGGGCGTCGGTATCGGGCTGGCGATCATCGGCGTGCCTCTTGTGGTGCCGTTGTCCGCGTTGGTGTTCCTCGGCGCGTTCATTCCCATCATCGGTGCGGTGTTCACCGGTGCTGTCGCGGTGTTGATCGCGTTGGTGACCAAGGGACCGATCGCTGCTCTGGTGGTGCTGGCGGTGCTCATCGGCGTGATGCAGCTGGAATCGCACGTGCTGCAGCCGCTGCTGCTGGGACGGGCGGTGAAGCTGCACCCGTTGGCGGTAGTACTCGCGATCGCCGGCGGGTTGGTCGTGGGCGGGATCGCCGGGGCGCTGCTCGCGGTGCCGTTGCTGGCAGTGCTGAACTCCGGGATACGGTCGCTCGTGTCGGAGTCGGACGCCGAGGAGGACCCGTCACAGGTCGACGTGCTGGATCCGCAGGACACCGCGCCGAAGGACGACACGAGCGAACGGGTCAAGGACCTCTAGGCCATCGACACGAGGTTGCGGCCGTACGCCTTGGCCGCCAGCAGCGCCGCGTCGGCCGCCACCAGCAGGTCCGGCAGCTCGTAGCCGAACCGGGTGGTGGTGGCCACGCCGATCGACACGGTCAGGCCGCGCAGCTCGTACGGCTTGCCGTCGGTGGCCATCGTCGGCACCCGCAGTGCCGCCACGGCCTTGCGCACCCGTTCCGCCACCGACTCGGCCTCCTCGGGTGAGGCCTCGGGCAGCAGCACGACGAACTCCTCGCCGCCGAACCGGCCCACGAGGTCACCGCGGCGGACGGTGCCGCGCAGCAACAGGGAGATGGCGGCCAGCGCGGCGTCACCCGCGAGGTGGCCCACCTCGTCGTTGACCCTCTTGAAGTGGTCGAGGTCGAGCAGCATGACGGCCATCGGGCGCAGGCGGGCGGAGGCCTTCGTCAGTTCGTAACGGGCCCGGCTGTCCCAGTGCACGGCGTTGGCGAGGCCGGTTTTGGCGTCGCGCTGGGCGGAGCGGCGCCACTGCGGGAGCTGGGCGGCGCGTTCCAGCAGGGCCAGCGGCGGGCCGGCGATCAGGGCGTGGATGGCGTTGGACTCGGCCACGCAGCCCATGAGACCGCCGATCGACACCGCGACGATGCCGAGCACCACGTCGATCGGTTCGCCGACGTTCTCCTCGAAGCTCGCGCTGGGACGGCGGAGTTTGAGGCCCGCCGCGATCAGGGCCGCGCGCAGGGCCAGCAGGACGGTCGCGCCGAAGATCAGGACCAGGAGGTTGGCGTGCGGGTGCGTCCAGCCGACCAGGTAGCGGCTGGTGAAGACGGCGAGCGTGGTGGCGTTGAGGGTGAACAGCCAGCGGTGCGTTTCCGGGCGTTGCGCGAGCAGGCAGTGCAACGCGGGGCCGAAGAGGAGGAGCACCAGGAGGTTCGGTGGCAGGGCGAGGATTCCGGCCGTCAGGTACGAGAGGTGAGCCGCCCACGGGTTGCGCTCGGTCTCGCCGAGGCGGTGGCTGTAGATCGAACTGCCGATGATCACCGCGCCCGCCGTGCCCGCGATGGCGGCGAAACGGGCGATCTCGGAGGGCGACGGGGTGGGCGTGGTGATGATCACGTAGGCGACCAGGGCCAGCGCGGCCAGGTCGATGATCAACCAGTAGCAGAGCGCGGGCCGCCGCAAAGTCCACACCGGCCAGTCCCGCACCTGTATTGCCCTCCCCCCAACCGGGAGCGCTGCCCCGAACCCGGAGAGCGTCGCACATTCCTCCGTTCGGCAGAAGACGGCCACCTGGGGGTTAGCCAGCGCACGTTCACGCGGCAGGATGATGGCCGAAAGGAGCACAGCGTGCCCGAACTGCCTGCCGAACGTGTGACGAAGGTGATCGACGACCCGGCCACGCCGCTGTGGCGCGGGACGATTGCGCTACGCATAGTCACATTTCTGTTCGCGGCGGCGAACGTGATCGCGAACCAATCCGGCTACATCCGGCCGGAGCTCGCGTGGACGACGCTCGGGGTCATGGCGCTGTGGTCCGTCTTCACCAGCCGCGCGTACAGCACGACGTGGGGCAGGCGCTGGCCGTTGGTGCTCATCGACCTGGCCCTGGCCTGCGGGCTCATGTCGTTGTCGCCCCTGATCATGTCCGACCACCAGCTGCTGACCCTGAACGTGCCGCTGATCACCACGATCTGGGCGTGCGTGCCGGCGGTCGCGCTGGGCGCGCTCGGCGGACCCGCCGCGGGCTTCGCGGGCGGGCTGACGGTCGGCCTCTTCACCTACCTGTCCAAGGGCGTGCCGAGTCTCGACCTGCTGCGCGACATCGTGCTGCTGGCCGGTGCAGGCATGGTCGTGGGCATGGCGTCGGCGACGGCACGGCGTTCGGCGGTGCTGCTCGCCCAGGCGTTGCGCGCGGAAGCGGCGACGGCGGAACGGGAACGGCTCGCACGTTCGATCCACGACAGCGTGCTGCAGGTGCTCGCCCGCGTGCGCAAGCGCGGGCTCGAAGTCGGTGGCGAGGCCGCGGAACTGGCCAAGCTCGCCGGCGAGCAGGAGGTGGCGCTGCGGAACCTGGTCGCCGCCGCCCCGACCGACTCCACAGTGGACGGAGAGATCGACCTGCGGCCCGGCCTGCAGTTGCTCGCAACGCCCCGCGTTCAGGTGTCGACTCCGGCGACCCAGGTCATGCTGAAGGCGGCCACGGCCGGTGAGCTCCACTCGCTGGTCCGCGAGGCACTGTCCAACGTGGACAAGCACGCCGGTGCCGACGCACGGGCGTGGGTGCTGCTGGAGGACCTCGGAGAGGAAATCGTGCTCAGCGTCAGGGACGATGGTCCAGGCATCCCGGAAGGCCGGATCGCCTCCGCGGCCCGAGAAGGCAGGATGGGCATCGCGAAGTCGATCAAAGGCCGAGTGGAGTCGCTGGGCGGCACGCTGGAACTCCAGACCGGGCCGGGGGAGGGCACGGAGTGGGAGGTTCGGGTGTTCAGGAAGGGGGCGGCGAGGTGACGGTCTCGGTGATGGTCGTGGACGACCACCCGATGTGGCGCGAGGGCGTGGCACGGGATCTGCAGGAGCGGGGCTTCGAGGTCGTGGCGACCGCGGGAGACGCGGCCTCGGCCGTGCGCATCGCGAAGGCGGTGCGCCCGAACGTCGTCCTGATGGACCTCAACCTCGGCGAGCTGTCCGGCGTCGACGCGACGTTGATGATCACCAGCGAGCTGCCGGACACCCGCGTGCTGGTGCTGTCCGCGTCCGGCGAGCACGACGACGTGCTGCAGGCCGTGAAGGCGGGCGCGTCCGGCTACCTGGTGAAGTCCGCGTCCTCCGACGAACTGGTCGAGGCCGTGTCCCGCACCGCCGCCGGTGACGCCGTGTTCACCGCGGGCCTGGCCGGACTGGTGCTGGGCGAGTACCGGCGGATGGCCGCCGCACCGGACGGCTCGGAGGAGAAGCCGCAGCTCACCGACCGGGAGACCGAGGTGCTGCGCCTGGTGGCCAAGGGCCTGACCGCACGACAGATCGCGAACCGCCTGGTGATCTCCCACCGCACGGTCGAGAACCACGTCCAGTCGACTTTGCGCAAACTGCAACTGCACAACCGGGTGGAGCTGGCGCGTTATGCCATCGAGCACGGTCTCGACAGCGAACCGGAGGCAGAGAAATGACCGACCCCAGAGACTTACGCGTGTCCGACCCCGAACGCGAACACGTCGTCAGCCTGCTGAACAAGGCGGTGGGCCGCGGCATGATCACGCTCGACGAGTTCACCGCCCGCACCGACACCGCACTGGCCGCGGTGACGCGCGCCGACCTGAACTCGGTGCTCATCGACCTGCCCGGCATGGTCAACAACGAGGTCGCGCACGCGCGGACCGAGCTGAAGAACACGATGGGCACCACGGTCCGCAAGGGCCACTGGGTGGTGCCCCGCGAGCTGGTCATCCGCAACACGCTCGGCTCCACGAACCTCGACTTCACCTCGGCGGAGGTGCCGCCGGTCGTCAACATCGACCTCGACGTGTCGCTGGGGTCGGTGAAGCTGCTGCTGCCGCCGGGGTCGTCGGTGAACGTCGACGCCGTGGAGATCACGGCCGGCGAGCTGAAGGACAAGGTCCACAACCCCGTCGGCTCCCCGCACTTCCAGCTGCGCGGCCACGTGCGGGGCGGGTCGGTGCTGATCAAGCGCAAGCGCTGATCTGCGCCCGTTCGCCGGAGCCCGCAGGATCGGGACATGCGGTGTCTCGTGACCGGCGCGACCGGGTACCTCGGCGGACGGCTCGTGCCCAGGCTGCTGGCCGAGGGGCATCAGGTGCGGTGTCTCGTGCGCTCGCCGGAGAAGCTGCGCGACGTGCCGTGGGCTGGTGACGTCGAGATCGTCCGCGGTGACGTGCTCGGTGACCTCGACGTGCCCATGCGCGAGGTCGAGGTCGTCCACTACCTGGTGCACTCGTTGCACTCGAAGGACTTCGCGGACGCGGATCGGCGTGCTGCCGAGAACACGGCTCTGGCCGCCGAACGCGCCGGCGTGCGGCGGATCGTCTACCTGGGTGGTCTGCATCCGCGTGGTGGACCGCTGTCACCGCACCTGGCCTCGCGCAAGGAGGTCGGCGAGGTGTTCCTGCGGTCGTCGGTGCCCGCGGTGGTGCTGCAGGCCGCGGTGATCATCGGGTCCGGGTCGGCGTCGTTCGAGATGCTGCGGTACCTGACCGAACGGCTGCCGGTCATGGTGACGCCTCGGTGGGTGCACAACCGGATCCAGCCGATCGCGGTCAGGGACGTGCTGCGGTACCTGGTCGAGGCGACGACGCTGGACGCGAACCGGACGTTCGACATCGGCGGGCCGGACGTGCTGACCTACCTGGAGATGATGCTGCGGTACGCGCGGGTGGCCGGGCTGCCCAGGCGCCGCGTGCTGCCCGTGCCCGTGCTGACACCGGGTTTGTCCTCGCACTGGGTCAACCTGGTGACGCCCGTGCCGCGGTCGATCGCGAAGCCGTTGATCGAGTCGCTGGTGCACGAGGTGGTGTGCCGCGAGAACGACATCCGCGAGCTCCTGCCCGGCGAGAACATCGGTTACGACAAGGCCGTCGAGCTGGCGCTGACCAAGGTCCGCGACGCCGACGTGGAGACCCGCTGGTCAGGGGCGTCGGTGCCGGGTGCGCCGAGCGAGCCGCTGCCGAGCGACCCGGACTGGTCCGGAGGTTCCGTCTACGTCGACGAACGCGAGCGCGCCACGAACGCGACGCCCGAACGGCTGTGGCAGGTGGTCGAGGGCATCGGCGGCGAACGTGGCTGGTACTCGTTTCCGCTGGCCTGGGCCGTGCGGGGTTGGCTGGACCGGTTGGTCGGCGGGGTCGGGCTCCGGCGCGGGCGGCGTGATCCGCAGCGGCTGCACGTGGGCGAGGCGCTCGACTTCTGGCGGGTCGAGGAGATCGAACGCGGCAGGTTGCTGCGGTTGCGCGCGGAGATGAAGGTGCCCGGTCAGGCGTGGCTGGAGCTTCGAGTGGCGGGCACCCGCGACGGCGGGTCCACTTACCGCCAACGCGCCGTGTTCGTGCCCAAAGGGCTCGCCGGACACCTCTACTGGGCGGTGGTCTGGCCGTTTCACGGCGTGGTGTTCGGCGGCATGGTGCGCAACATCGCCAATGAAGCTGAGCTGCACAAGAACTTCAGAAAGTCCTGATGGACTGCACAAGCAGCAAAGGGTGAGACTTCCCGCATGAAGGCTCTCGTCAAGGTCGCCGCTGGGCCTGGCCTGGAACTGACCGACGTCCCCGACCCCACGCCGGGTCCGGCGGACGTGCTGGTCAAGGTGCTGCGCACCGGCATCTGCGGCACCGACCTGCACATCGACTCGTGGGACGACTGGGCTGCCGCCAACATCAAGGCGCCCCTCACGCTCGGCCACGAGTTCGTCGGCGAGGTCGTCGAAGTCGGCGCGAGTGTCACCGGCGTCAAGGTGGGCGACCTGGTCAGCGGCGAGGGCCACCTCGTGTGCGGGACGTGCCGCAACTGCAAGGCCGGCCGCCGTCACCTCTGTGCCAACACGCGTGGTCTCGGCGTGCACTCCAACGGTGCGTTCGCGCAGTACGTCGTGTTGCCCGAGCAGAACGCGTGGGTGCACCGCACGCCCGTGGACCTGGACGTGGCCGCGATCTTCGACCCGTTCGGCAACGCGGTGCACACCGCGTTGAGCTTCCCGGTGATCGGTGAGGACGTGATCATCACGGGCGCCGGTCCGATCGGCATCATGGCCGCCGCCGTCGCCAAGCACGCGGGCGCGCGCAACGTCGTGATCACCGACGTGTCCGAGCACCGGCTCGACCTCGCGCGGAAGGTCGGGGTCGACCTCGCGGTGAACGTCGCCGAGAAGACGATCGAGCAGGCGCAGGCGGAGCTCGGCATGGCCGAGGGTTTCGACGTCGGCATGGAGATGTCCGGCAAGCCGTCGGCGCTGCAGAGCATGATCGCGAACATGGCGCACGGCGGTCGCATCGCGATGCTGGGGCTGCCGGCGGAGGAGTTCCCCGTCGACTGGAGCAGCGTCGTGCTGAAGATGCTGCACATCAAGGGGATCTACGGCCGCGAGATGTTCGAGACCTGGTACTCGATGACCGTGCTGCTGCAGCGCGGACTCGACCTCGCGCCGGTCATCACGCACCGGTACGACCACACGCAGCACGCGGAGGCGTTCGCCACCGCGCGCGAGGGCAAGTGCGGCAAGGTCATCCTCGACTGGACGGGAGCCTGATGTACGGCGAGCTGAAGAACGACCTGGTCAAGACGATCGGGGAGATCCGGGAGGCCGGGCTCTACAAGTCCGAACGCGTCATCGCCACCCCGCAGAACGCCGCCGTGCGGGTCGGGCAGGGTGACGAGGTCCTGAACTTCTGCGCCAACAACTACCTCGGGCTCGCCGATCACCCGAAGCTGATCGAGGCCGCCAAGAAGGCCCTGGACGAGTGGGGCTTCGGCATGGCGTCCGTGCGGTTCATCTGCGGCACCCAGGAGCCGCACAAGGAACTGGAGCGCAAGCTCAGCGAGTTCCTCGGCACTGACGACACGATCCTCTACAGCTCGTGCTTCGACGCGAACGGCGGCCTGTTCGAGACGCTGCTCGGCGCGGAGGACGCGGTCATCTCCGACGAGCTGAACCACGCGTCGATCATCGACGGCGTGCGGCTCAGCAAAGCCAAGCGCTATCGGTACAAGAACCGCGACATGGAAGACCTGGAGCGCCAGCTCAAGGACTCCGCCGACGCGCGCTACCGGCTGATCGCCACCGACGGCGTGTTCTCGATGGACGGCTACCTCGCGCCGTTGGACGAGATCTGCGACCTGGCCGAGCGGTACAACGCGCTGGTCATGGTCGACGACTCGCACGCGGTGGGCTTCACCGGACCGACCGGCCGCGGCACCCCGGAGCTCTTCGGCGTGCAGGACCGGGTCGACATCGTCACGGGAACGCTCGGCAAGGCGCTCGGCGGCGCGTCCGGCGGCTACACGTCCGGCCGCAAGGAGATCGTCGAACTGCTGCGCCAGCGTTCGCGCCCGTACCTGTTCTCGAACTCGCTGGCGCCGTCGATCACCGCGGCCGCGATCGCCGCGCTGGACCTGCTCTCCAGCTCGTCCGAGCTGCTCACGCGGCTCAGGGAGAACACCGAGCTGTTCCGCCGCCGCATGACCGAGGAGGGCTTCGACCTGCTCCCCGGCGAGCACCCGATCATCCCGGTGATGATCGGCGACGCGGCCGAGGCGGCCAGGCTGGCCGACCTGCTGCTGGAGCAGGGCATCTACGTGATCGGCTTCTCGTATCCGGTGGTGCCGCACGGCAAGGCGCGCATCCGCACGCAGATGTCGGCGGCTCACTCGCTGGACGACGTGAACCGGGCGGTCGACGCGTTCGTCGCCGCACGAGCCAAGATGTGACCGCAGTCACACAGCGGTAAGAATTCGAGCGATCCGCGCACTACCTCGTGAAGAGGGAGGGGCGATCGTGGAGGACTTCTCTGCCGTCTACCGCGAGTGCTACCCGCGCGTCCTCGCCTATGCCGCGAGCCACGCGGGTGCGCAGCGAGCGGAGGACATCACCAGCGAGACCTTCACGATCGCCTGGCGCAAGCTCGACCAGATGCCGTCGAACGCGCTGCCGTGGTTGCTCGGCATCGCCCGCAACCTCGTGCGCGCGGCCCGTCGCCAGACCACGCACCTGGAGCTCACGGAGCTTCCGTCCGACGACGACTTCGCGTTGATCGAACTGCGGGTGGCGCTCGCGACCCTGTCCGAGGCCGACCAGGAGGTGCTCACGCTGATCGCGTGGCACGGGCTGGGCGCGGCCGAGGCGGCACAGGTGCTCGGGTGCACGACGGCGGCGTTCTTCGTGCGGCTGCACCGAGCGCGGCGACGGTTGCAGGCCATCCTCTCGGCATCGAACTTCGACCGTGCGAGGGAGTCATGGAAGACCTCATGAAGGACCTCGCCAAGGCCAAGCCGCCCGTGCCCGAGGTCGACCGCGACCGGATGGAACGCGACCTCGCCCGCATCACCGCGCTGCCGCGAGCGCGCTCGGCCAGGACGCGTCTGGCCAGGCGGTTCGCTCCCGTGCTGGTCGTGGCCGCGGTGATCGCGCTGGTGGTCGTTCTGCTGCCGAGGCCCACCGAGCCCGTGCAGCCCGCCGCGCCACGACCGTGGTGGCACGTGCTGACGCAGCAGTGGTCGTTGATGGTCGTGGGCGACCCCGCGGACCCGTACGTCGTGAGGTTCGACTCCAAGACCGACCAGTGGCTGACCTCCGGCAGGCAGGTCACGGTCGTCCAGAAGGACGGTGAGGTGTCGCCCTTGACCTCCGAGGACGCCACCAAGTGGGAGTCGGCGGGCAAACCGGCGACGGTCCCGCAGGTCGGGGGAAGCCACTTGGTGCGCATGGGCCCGATGAAGCCGTCCGTGCAGAAGACCAACGTGGCCGGGTTCCAGATGTCCCTGCACAGCAAGGCGCGGTTCGACTCGTTCGACTCGCTGCCCGCGGACCCCGTGGAGCTGCGGAAGTCGTTGGAGACGATCAGCGGCAAGGACACCTACAAGACCGCGACCCTCGCCATGGGGATGATGGTCGCGAACGTGCGCAACGACCAACGACGGGCGGCGTTCGAGCTGCTCAAGAGTCTCGACGGAGCGCGCTACCTCGGCGAGGTGCCGCTGCCCGACGGCCGCTCCGGCATCGGCGTGGCGATCCCCGCGCCACCGACGTTCCAGTTCTCCGGCGTCGAGACGCAGCTGGTGGTCAACCCGGAGACCGGCCTGCCCATGGTCAGGCGGGACATGATCAGCACAGCGCAGCACGGCGTGCCGCCGGGCTTTCCCATCTCGGAGGAGCAGTACCTCCTGCTCGACAGCACGACCATCGACCCGATCGTGCCCCAGGACGTCCCGGTGAACGGCCCGGTCGAATCTCCCGTCGTGGAGCGGTGACTTTCCGATATCTTCGGAAAGTCCATTTGAGACTCACAGACGTAATCGGGCCGCCGTACGCTGCTCAGGTGAGACTGAGCCTCCGCCTGGCCACGCTCGCAGCCAGGGCCGCGTTGTCCCTTCCGGACCGGGTGATCCGCGCGATCGTCGGCGCACCCGTCCAGGTCGAGGGGGCGCAGCTGAGCCCCACCGCCCAGCTGCTGATCGCACTGGAACGGTTCGTGCCGAGGTCCGCGCCCGGCGTGGTGCCCGACATGGCGGCGGTACGCAGGGACTACGACATCGTGTCGTCCGTGATGCACGCCGGTGTTGCGTCCGAGGTGCAGGTGCGCGACACCTCCGTGACCGGTGCACGAGGTCCGCTCGCGGCACGGGTGTACAGCCCGCCCGGTGCGTCCGGTCCGCTTCCGGTGCTGGTGTTCTTCCACGGCGGCGGTTTCGTCGTCGGCAGCGCGACCAGCCACGACGGCATCTGCCGGTTCCTCAGCCTGCACGGTGGCGTGCGGGTCGTGTCCGTCGAGTACTCCCTGGCCCCGGAACACCCGTACCCCGCCGCGGTCGACGACACCTACGCGGCGTTCCTGCACGTCGTCGCGAACGTGGAACGCTTCGGCGGTGAGGGTCTCGCGGTGGGCGTCGGTGGCGACAGCGCGGGTGGCGCGCTCGCGGCCGTCGTGGCGCAGCGGTGCGTCGACGACGCGGTGACGAAGCCCGCCTTCAACCTCATGCTCTACCCGGCGGTCGACGGGATGGGCGAACACCCGGCACGGCAGCTCTTCGGGCGCGGCTTCTTCATCGAGACCGACACGATCGACTGGTACCGGTCCTGCTACTCACCGGAGCTGGAGCGGCTGTTCGAGCCGTACGCGTCACCGTTGCGCGCGCCCGATTTCCACGGCCTGCCACCGACCTGCGTGGTCACGGCCGCTTTCGACCCGCTCCGGGACGAGGGCGCCGAGTACGCGGAACGGCTGCGCGCCGCCTCGGTGCCGGTGACCCACCTGCACTGCGACGGGTTGGTGCACGGGTTCGCCTCGTTCATCTCGTGCGACCGGCACGCGCGACGCGCGATGCGGAACGTCGCGACGGAACTGCGTCGCCTGGCCGCTGCGTCCATCATGAGCGGGTGATCGACCCACGACGGCTCCGCGTGCTGCGCGCACTCGCCGACCACGGCACCGTGACGGCCGCAGCTGTCGCGTTGCACCTCACGCCGTCAGCGGTGTCGCAGCAGCTGGCAGCCTTGGAGTCAGAGGCCGGACATCCTTTGCTGCTGCGGAAAGGACGCCGCGTCTCGCTCACCCCCGCCGGTGAGCTGCTCGTCGCGCACGCCCACGTCGTCGCGGCGGAACTGGAACGCGCACAGGCCACTTTGGACGCTCTCGCCTCCGGTTCGTCCGGCCGGGTCGCGGTCGCGGCGTTCGCGTCGGCGATCACCCAGGTCGTCGCACCGGCCCTGGCCGCGTTGCGGAAACGGTCGATCGAACTGTCGGTGCGCGACGCCGAGGGCCACGAGAGCGTGCGGTTGCTGCTGGACGGCGAGATCGACGTGGCGATCACCGAGGAGCACCGCGCCACCGAGCGCTTCACGCGATTTCCGCTCTACACCGAGCCTTTCGACGTCGTGCTGCCACCGGGACACCCGCTGACCGGGCCGGTGGACCTCGCCGCGCTGGCCGACGAGGACTGGGTCGTGACGCTGCCCGGCAACCCGCTGCGGGACGTCGTGGAGATGGCGTGCGCGCAAGCCGGGTTCACCCCGCGAATCCGCCACACCTCTGACGACTTCCGTGCGATCGAGGCACTGGTCGCGGCCGGCGCCGGGGTGGCGTTGGCGCCACGGAACGCGGTGCGTGGCATTCCGGTAGCCGGTGTGGCACCTTTGCGACGAGTGGTGGCGGCTGTGCGCAGAGGGTCGGAAAACCATCCGTTGGTGCGCATCGTGCTTGATGAACTGCACTTAGTGGCACAAAGGTAGGACTTGTACCGGCTCCAAAAACTACTTCCTTCAGGGAAATTCGGACGGAAACGATGGAGCCTGGACTGGCAGTACTTCTAGCTTCATCTGTATGCCACGACGAAAGTCCAGTGTGGTGGGACGAGAGTTCGGTGAAGGCATCCGCCGTGCCATCGAACAGACCGGACTCACTCACCGCAAGCTCGCCGAGAAACTCGGCTGGGACGAAGCCAAGCTCTCCGACCTGGTGCGCGGCAAGGGCGGGGTCGACGAGGGCGACCTGAAGCACCTGCTCGGGTTCTGCCGAGTCAAGCCCGACGAGATACGCCATCTGGTCGCGTTGTTCCGCGAGACGCGCGAAAGCGGCTACCTCAAGATTCCTGAGGAAGGACCGCCAGACCAGGTGCCTCTCCTGCTCAACCAGGAGCGTCTCGCCAACGAGATCACGGTCTGGTCGGCGAATCTCATCCCCGGCCACCTGCAAACCGCTGATTACATGCGTGCGGCACTCGAGGGAGTAGTCCGCAAAGCAGTCGACTACGAAAAACTCATCGCCGCGAAGCTCGAACGCCGTAATCTTTTCCACTGGAGCCGCAGGTTCGTGTTCTTCATTCACGAACAGGCTGTGCGCCTACCGGTGGGCGGGCCGGAGGTGATGAAGGATCAGCACATCCACCTCCTGGCTATGGCTCAGCGCTCCTACATCACCGTGCGCATCGTGCCGACCGCCATCGGCGCGCACGCGGGTATCTCCGGCTCTTTCCTCCAGCTCAGCTATGAAAAGTTCGAGCCTGTGATCTTCATCGAAGGCGAGACGTCCGGGCTCTTCCTCGAAGACGCAAGATCACTCGCTGTCTACTCCTCCCTGCTGAAGCTGCTCGACGATCAAGCGCTGGATCCGGAACAATCGAAGGAGCTGATCACCGGCATCCTGATCTGAGGGGACGTCCCGCATGTCGACCTGGCGCAAGAGTTCCTACAGCCCAAACTCGAGCGACTGCGTCGAGATCGGTCGTGGCATCGGCATCCGCGACAGCAAGGCGCCGACCACGCACCTGCCCGTGTCGGACGAGGCGTGGTCGGCGTTCCTCGACACCGTGAAGGACGAGCTAGGACATGGTTGAGCCGCCGACGGCTGACCCGGCCGCGATCCTGGCGTGCCTGCAGCCCGAGGTTGCGGCGGAGTTCGAGAAGGACTGGGCAGCGACCCTCGACGAGGTCAAGCAGAGCAAGAACCTCACGGTGCTGCACGCCATGCTCACGAAGTGGGTGCAATTCGCCGCAGCCGAACAACGCGATCCGGGCAGCTACTTCCGCGTTCTCGCGGCCGCTTCCCGCACGGAGGCGACCGGCCAAGCACCCGCAGGCAGCATGTCAGGGGCCGACGTGCTGAAGGTGCTCGACCGATAGGCGCTGGACCCGCGAGAATCGAAGGAGCTGATCACCGGCATTCTGATCTGAGGAGCCGTCCCGCATGGCGACCTGGCGCAAGAGTTCTTACAGCGCAAACTCGAGCGACTGCGTCGAGATCGGTCGTGGCATCGGCATCCGCGACAGCAAAGCGCCGACCACGCATCTGCCCGTGTCGGACGAGGCGTGGTCGGCGTTCCTCGGACTAGTGCGGGGCGCGAGCCGCTAGCTTCGCGGTCGCCGGGTCGCCTGCCGCCAGCGCGCCACGGGCGGCGAGCTGGCAGATGTCCATGCTCGACGTCGCGAGCTTCGCGCCGACGTCCGCGAGAGCCGTGTGGTTCATCGACAGCGACGTCACGCCCATGCCGATGAGCACGCACGCGAGCAACGGGTCGGCCGCCGCCTCACCGCAGACGCCGATGGGCTTGCCCGCCGCCGTGGCCGCCTCGCCGACCTGCGCGATCAGCCGCAGCAACGCGGGCTGCCACGGGTCGTTCAGCGCGGCCACGCCACCGAGCTGGCGGTCGGCGGCGAAGACGTACTGGGCCAGGTCGTTGGTGCCGATGGAGATGAAGTCGACGACCTGGAGGATCTCGCGGGCGGACAAGGCCGCCGACGGGACCTCGACCATCACGCCGGCTCGCTTGATCCCCGCCTGACGGGCGCGTGCGACGAACCAGGACGCCTCAGCAGCAGTGGCGACCATCGGCGCCATGACCGACACGTCGGCACCGGAAGAAGCAGCCGCGGCGGCGATGGCTTCCAGCTGGCGGTCCAGGACGTCCGGGCGGTCGAAGGCGACGCGCAGGCCGCGCACGCCGAGGGCCGGGTTGGGCTCCGGGTCCGGGTTCAGAAACGCCAGCGGCTTGTCCGCGCCCGCGTCGAGGGTGCGCACCACAACCGGCTTGCCCGCAAACGGCGCCAGCACAGCCTCGTAGGCAGCAGTCTGCTCAGCAACGGTCGGCTCCTCAGCTGCGTCGAGGAAGCAGAACTCCGTCCGGAAGAGGCCGACGCCCTCAGCACCGGCGGCAGCAGCGGCAGCCGCGTCCGCGGGGGAGCCGACGTTGCCCAGGACCTTCACGCGGTGGCCGTCCTTCAGCACGCCCACGCCGTTCCACACGGCCTTCTTGCCGGTGCCGGCCGCGCGGACCTTGCCGTCCGACTCGCGGACCTGGCCGGTGTCGCCGTCGACCTCCAGCGCCTTGGCGTCGAACGCCAGGATGCCCCGGCACGCGACGACGGCCGGGATGCCCAGCGACCGCGCGAGGATCGCCGTGTGCGAGGTCGGCCCGCCCTCCTCGGTGACCAGGGCGAGGACCTTCGACGGGTCCAGGCCGGCGGTGTCCGCTGGCGCGAGATCACGCGCCACCAGCACAGAGGGCGAGGTCAGGTCCGGTACGCCGGGGGCGGGCAGGCCCAGCAGCTCGGCCACCACGCGGTCGCGGACGTCCTGGACGTCGCGGGCGCGTTCGGCCATGTAGCCACCGGCTGCCTGCAGTGCGGAGATGAACTTCGCGGCGGCCTGGTGCACCGCGCGGGCGGCGGGCAGGGCGTCGTCCACGACGAGTTTCTCGGCCGACTTGATGAGCGACGGGTCGCCCGCCATGGTCGCGGTCGTCTCCAGGACCGCCCTGGCCTCGCCCTCGACGGTCTTCGCGCGCTCCATCAGGCGCTGCGCCACGACCTCGGTCGCCGGGCGGATGCGAGAGGCTTCTTCCTTTGTATCCGCAGGTCGCGGGCCCAGCGGAGGTTCGGGCAGGGCCTCGGCGACCCTGACCACGGGGCCGGAAGCCCGGCCGCTGCTGACACCGACACCGCTCAGCCGCGCGCTCGACATGGTCTAGACCATACCCTTCCACCGGGAACTGACGACAGCTCAGTGTGACTAATCGAGCGGTGGAATGCGGAAAGCTGCGGAGCTGATCGTCGTGGCGTAACGCAGAAGTGCGTCTCCATCGACCATCCGATACATCGTGTTCACAAACGTCTTCAGCTCGCGCTGGTACGAGATGAAGAGCAGGCCCTCCGCGTAGTTGTAGGAGCGGCGCAGCATCAGGCCCGCACCCGCCATCAACGGATGCGCGCGCCGGACGTGCGCGTCGGCCGGGATGACGTACTCGCCGTCGGGGGTCTTTGCCGACAAATCGACCTCCTCGCCGCCGGACAGCGGCACGGCGTCGTGCTTGCGCCGCCCGAACACCCGTTCCTGGTCGGCGACCGGCAGCGCGGTGAACGCGGCGACGTCGAGCTTGATCCGGCGCACGACCGCGATGGTCGACCCGTCCGGCAGCCACACCTCGGCGTCGAGCTCCTCGGGCGTCTTCGGCACGACGATGCCGTCCTTGAAACCCAACCCGTTCGTGCCGTCGGCGTTGCAGAACCCCTGCTCACGCCACCGCAGCGGTCCGTCCGGCCGCAGCCGCGAAGCCGCGTCGCGCACAGCCCCGGGATCGTCCCCGCAGATCTGCAGGAACAGCTTTCCGCCCAGCTCCCGCGGCCCGACCGCGTCACCGGGGAACTCCGGCAGCCCGTCGATCCCGTGCCCGTACGTCACCGTGACCGACGAGCTGACCTGCGCGGACGGCACCGACGCCGCGTCCCAGACGGAGATGTCGGCGTGCCGCTGCTGGGGCGTGGCGATGCCCGGTTGCCGGGTCGGGGAACCGCAGCCGCCGAGTAGCCCGATAGCAGCAGCGCCGTAGAGCAGACGGCGGCGTGAGATGGGGACCACAGGGGCAGTGTGACAGTAGGCCGAACGGAGCAGTACGGTGACCGGCTGTGCGCGCTCCGTACATCGTGACAGCAGTGCTCCTGGTCGCCGGATGTTCGTCGGCGGCGTCACCGAAACTCGGGCCCGAGATCACCGTCCCGGCCCAGCTGAGCACCATCCAGGCTGCCGTGGACGCGGCGCGGGAGGGCGCGACCATCGTCGTCGCCCCCGGCGTCTACAAGGAGTCCGTGCAGGTCAGGACCAAGGGCCTCACGATCAGGGGCACCCAGCGCGGCAGCGTGATCATCGACGGCGAGGTCAAGCGCGCCAACGGGATCGTGGTCACCGCACCGGACGTGTCGATCCAGAACCTCACGGTCCGCAACCACACGTTGAACGGCGTGCTGGTCACCGGGCTCAACGAGAACGGCGGCATGGGTCGCGGCAGCACCGGTTACACCAAGCTCGACCCGCAGAAGTTCCCGCCGTTGCAGGGCTTCCGCATCTCGTACGTGACGGCCAGCAACAACGCGCTGTACGGCATCTACGCGTTCGACGCCCAGCACGGCGTGATCGAGCAGAGCTACGCGAGCGGCAGCGCGGACTCCGGGTTCTACGTCGGCCAGTGCAAGCCGTGCGACATCGTCGTGCGCGGCAACGTCGCCGAGCGCAACGCCGTCGGTTACGAGGGCACGAACGCGTCCGGCCAGATGTACGTGCTGGGCAACAGGTTCAGCGGCAACCGCGTCGGCCTCACGTCGAACTCCGACTACCAGGAGGCGTTCGTGCCGCAGGAGGACGCCACGCTCGTCGGCAACCTCGTGTCGGACAACGACGAGGCGCTGTCCCCGGCGCAGGCCGACGGCGCGTTCGGGCTCGGCATCGGCATCGCGGGCGGCACCCGGAACGTGGTGTCCCGCAACCTGGTCACCGGCAACCCCGGCACCGGCGTCGCGCTCGGGTCGAGCGAGGACCTGCCGCCGCTGGACAACCGCTTCGAGGACAACGTGATCAGGCACAACGGCCAGGACGTGCGGTACGTGGCCTCGAAACGCGCGCCCGGCAGGCACAACTGCTTCGACGGCGACCGCTGCTACGACGGCGTGGGCGACCCGATGCCGAAACCGGCCGCACCGCGCGGCATCCCGTTCAACCAGGTCGCCGCCCCGCCCGCGCAACCGGAGATGCCGAGCGGCCCGTTGCCGGACAAGGCGCCGAACGTGGAGAAGTACGGCGTTCCGGCCGAGGACCTGTTCCTGGATCGTGCGGCGGTGCGGTCGTGAAGAAGACCGTTCTGGCGCTGGCACTGGCGTTGACCGCGTGCAGCTCGACGCCCGACCCGCGCCCGCTCTCGATCTCCGAGGCCGAACGCCTGGCGCTGGTCCGGTTCTCCAACTACACCAGCGGGATCAGGGCGTTCACGGCGTCCGTGCCGTCGCCGGGCGGCAAGCTCGTGCTGGACGGCCGGGTCGACTTCGTGAACCACGTCGGCTACGCGGGCATGCGCACCGACGGCCGCAACGACGAGTTCTCCCAGGGCCTCGTGCAGTGGAACCCCGGCAGGATGGCGTTCGCGATGAACCAGTCCACCAAGCCGGTCGACCCGGTGCCGGTGGTCGACTGGCAGGTCCGCAACCTGCAGGAACGCGGCTCCGAGCTGGACGGGGCGTTGCGGTTGCTGGTGAACCTCGGCTCCGACCGCCCGGAGAACTCCCAGCTGCTGCTGCAGAGCTCGGCGCGCTGGCTGCGTTCGGACAAGATCGGCGACACGGCCGTCGACGTCTTCGAAGGTCCGAAGCAGAAGGACGCGGCGGTTGCCCGGCTGCGCTACTGGATCGACGCCGACGGCAAGCTCCGCAGGCTGGAAGCCAAGCTGGGCAACTCCGAGGAGCTCGCCGTCTTCGACTTCAGCGCGTCCAAGGAGCAACCGGTGCAGGTCATTCCGCCGCTGCGGAGCTGACCTCGGCCGCGGTCGGGTAGGACGGCTGCGCGCCCGCCTTCGTCACGGACAGCGCGGCGACCTTGGCGGCGTACCTCGCGGCGGCGGCGAGGTCGTCGCCGCCGGCGAGCCGGGCGGACAGCGCGCCCGCGAACGCGTCACCGGCACCGGTCGTGTCCACGACCTCGGTCACCTCGATCGCCGGCACCTCGGTGATGCCCTCGTCGGTCACCACAGCGGCACCCCGCGCGCCGAGCGTGACGACCGCAGACTTCGGGCCGAGCCGCAACAGGCCCTCGAAACCGGGTGCGAGCTGCGCGGCCTCGTGCTCGTTCACGATCAGCACGGTGAGCTGTTCCAGGGTCCGCGCGGGCAGCTCGGCGACGGGCGACAGGTTCAGCACCGTCCGCACGCCGGCCTTCGCGGCGACGTCGATCGCGTGGATCACCGTCTCCAGCGGCACTTCCAGCGAACACGTCAGCACCCGCACGCCGTCGAACGACAGAGCGTCCACATCGGACTCGGCGACGTCGGCGTTGGCACCGGGCGAGACGACGATGGAGTTCTCGCCGTCCGGTGTCACGGTGATGTAGGCGATTCCGGTCGGCCGCGCGGACGTCTTCACCAGCGCGGTGTCGACGCCGGACGACTCCAGCGACTCGCGCAGCAGCGAGCCGTACCCGTCGCCGCCAACGGCACCGACGAGTGCAACGGAACCACCGACCCGTGCGGCGGCAACGGCGGTGTTCGCGCCCTTGCCGCCGGGGAGCACGACGGTGTCGCCGCCGAGCACGGTCTCACCGCCGCCGGGCCGCCTGCCGACCTCGACCACGAGGTCGGCGTTGGCGGACCCGAGGACAAGCAGAGTGTTCGTCACTTGCTGAACTCTGCCACGTTCTGCTTCGTGATGACCTTGACCTCGACGTCCACGACCTGCTGGACGGTCTCGCCCTTGGCTGCCTTGACCGCCTGCTCGACGGCCTTGGAGCCGAGCAGCTTCGGCTGCTGCGCGATGGTGGCGGCGAGCGTGCCGTCCTGGATCGCCTTCAGCCCGTCCGGCGTGCCGTCGAAGCCGACGACCATGACGTCCTTGCCGGCCCGCGCGCCGAGCGCCTTGATCGCGCCGAGCGCCATCTCGTCGTTCTCGGCGAAGATGCCCTTGATGGTCGGGTGACCCTGCATCAGGTTCGTGGTCTCGTTGAGGGCCTTGGCGCGGTCGAAGTCCGCGACGGCGGTGGCGGCGATCTTGATGTTGCCGCTGTTCAGGCCCTGCTCGAAGCCCTGGCCGCGGTCACGCGACGCCGACGCGCCCGGGATGCCCTTGAGGTGCGCGACCTCGCCGGAGGTGGCCCGGCCGAGCTCGATGGCCGCGAGGCTGCCGCCGGAGACGTTGTTGGAGGCGACCTCGGCGGCGACCTTGCCCTCGACCGAGCGGTCGACCGAGATCAGCGGGATGTTCGCCATCTCGGCGGCCTTGGCGGCCGGCGCGGACTGCTTGGAGTCGACCGGGTTCAGGATGATCGCCTTGACGCCCTGCGTCACCAGCGTCTGCACCTGGTTGACCTGGTTCGTCGCGTCGTTCTGCGCGTCGACGACGGTCAGCTTGGCACCGAGCTGGTTCGCCATCTCCTGCGCGCCCTGCTGCAGCTCCACGAAGAACGGGTTGTTCAAAGTGGACACCGCGAGGCCGATGGTGATGCCGCTGCCTCCGGACGCCCCTGTTCCGCTGCACCCGGTCGCCAGAAGAGCTGCGGCACCGAGCGTCAGCGCGATCCGTCGGGTCACCTTCATTGGTGTTTTCCTTACCTGTTCGGGATATCTCAGCGACGGCGAAGTGAGTCGAGCAACGCGGCGAGAGCAATCACCACGCCGATGACGACCTGCTGCCAGAACGGCGGCACCTGGAGCAGGTTGAGGCCGTTGCGCAGGACGGCGAGCACGAGTGCGCCGACCAACGTCCCGGTGGCGCGGCCAACGCCACCGGACAACGACGCACCGCCGATGACGACCGCGGCGATGGCGTCGAGCTCGTAACCGACCGCCGCCTGCGGACCGGCTGACCCGAGCCGTCCCGCGAGCACGAGGCCCGCGGCGGCGGCGAACAGGCCGCTCAGCGCATAGATCCAGAGCTTCTGCCTCCGGACGTCGATACCGCTGAGCTTCGCGGCTTCCTCGTTGCCGCCGATCGCGTACATGCGGCGGCCGAGGTTGGTGCGCGTGAGGATCAGGCCGGTGATGCCGAAGAACAGCAGCATCAGCAGCAGTGGCAATGGCAGCATCGGCGTGAGGTTCGAGCCGAGAAACGTCACCAGCGAGTCGGTCTCGTGCGGCTGGCCTTCCGAGAACACCAGGGTGAGACCGCGCGCGACGCTCAGCATGGCCAGCGTCGCGATGAACGGCGGCAGCTTGCCGTAGCTGACCAACGCGCCGTTGATGAGGCCGCAGAGCGCGCCGACGACCAGACCGACCGGCCCCGCGGTGAGTGCGCCGACCATGGCGGCGAGCGCGGCGATGCTGCCCACCGACAGGTCGATGCCACCGGCGACGACCACGAACGTCATGCCGAACGCCATGATCGCGATGACCGCGGCCTGCACGCCGACGTTGAGCAGGTTCTGCGTGTTGAGGAACGCCGGCTGCATGATCGCGATCACCAGCGCGAGCACGAGAAGCCCTGCCAGCGCTCCGTTCTCGCTCGCGTACTTCCGGATGCTGATCGTGGTCATGCGGAGATCTCCTGCACGGCGAGTGCCATCACCTGGTCTTGAGTCGCGCCCTTGGGGAGTTCGCCGGCCACGCGGCCGTGCGCCATCACCACGACGCGGTCGCTCATCCCGATCACCTCGGGCAGGTCGCTGGACACGAGCAGCACGGCCCGGCCCTGCGCGGTCATGCGGTTGATGAGCTCGTAGATCTCGACCTTCGCGCCGACGTCGACGCCGCGCGTGGGTTCGTCGAGGATCAGCACCTTCGGGTCGGCCAGCAGCCACTTGCCGATGACGACCTTCTGCTGGTTGCCGCCGGAGAGCTCCTTCACCGGCTGGTCGACGCGGCCCTTGATCCGGAGCTTGCCCGCGATGTCGGTCAGGCGCTTCTGGTCGCGGTTGGCGAGCGTGGCCAGTTCGAGGTTGCGCCCGACGGTCGCGGTCAGCACCAGGCCCTGACCCTTGCGGTCCTCCGGCACCAGCCCGAGACCTGCCTTGATCGCGGCCTGGACGTCGTTGCGGCGCAACGGCTTCCCGTCGACCTCGACCTTGCCGTAGTCGTAGTCGTCCACGCCGAACGCGGCGCGCGCGACCTCGGTGCGCCCGGCACCGACCAGCCCGGCGATGCCGACGACCTCGCCCGCGCGGACCTCGATGTTGATGTCGCGGAACACCCCGCGCCGGGTGAGGTTGCTGATCTTCAACAGCGGCTTGCCGCGCCGCTGCCGGGCCCGCGGGTACTGCTCCTCGATCGACCGGCCGACCATCAGCTCGATCATGTGCTGGGTGGTGGCCTTCGGCCCGAGGACCCCGACGGACCGGCCGTCGCGCAGGACCGTGATGCGGTCGGCGATGCGCTGGATCTCGTCCAGGTGGTGGGTGATGAAGACGAGCCCGACGCCGTTCCCGCGCAGCTGCCCCATGATCTCCAGCAACCGGTCGGTCTCGGTGTCGGTGAGCACCGCGGTCGGCTCGTCGAGGATCAGCACGCCGGCGTCCTTGTCGAGCGCACGGGCGATCTCGATCATCTGCTGCTGCGCGATGCCGAGGTCCCTGACCTTCGCGTTCGGGTCGACGTCGAGGCCGACGCGGTCGAGCAGTTCCGGTGCCCTGCGGCGCATCTCGGCGCGGTCGACGAACCCGAACCTGCGCGGGAGGCGGTTCAGGAACAGGTTCTCCGCGACGCTGAGCTCCGGGACGAGCGCGAGCTCCTGGTGGATGACCGCGAGGCTCGCGGTGCCCTCGACGGTTCCGGCGTCGGGGCCGTGGATGCCCGCGAGCACCTTGACCAAGGTGGACTTCCCGGCACCGTTCTCGCCGAGCAGGACGTGGACCTCACCCGCGTTGATGTCGAGGTCCACGCCGTCCAACGCCTTCGTGGCACCGAAGTGCTTGGTGATGCCACGGGCGGTGATCAGCGTCTTCACAGCTCGGCCTCCCCGCACGAACCGCGCAGCACGAGCTTCGCGGTGAGACGGACGTCGTCGGGCTGCTGGCCGCTGATCAGGGCCAGCAGGCTGCGGGCGGCGGCACGACCCATCTCCACGGTCGGCTGCGCGACGACCGTGATCGGCGGGTCGAGCAGCGGGAACCACGGCTGGTCGTCGAACACCGCGAGCGCGATGTCGTGCGGGATGTGCAGGCCGCGCGCCCGGATCTCGCCGAGCGCGCCGAGGCCCATCAGGTTGTCCATGGCCACGAGCGCGGTGGCGCCGTCGTCGATCAGCCTGGCGGCGGCCTGACTGCCGCTCTCCTGCCGGAAGTCGCCGTGCACGACCTGCGCCGCGCCACCGAGCACGCTGGTGAACACGTCGCTGCGTTCTCTCCCGGTGGAGGTGTCCGGCGGTCCCGCGATCACGCCGATGCGGGAGTGGCCGGCGCCGACGAGCCGCCGGGCGAGCGCGGTCAATGCCTCGCTGCCGTCGGCGCGGACGACCGGGCATGTGGCGCCCCTGACCGTCCGGTCGAGCAGGACGAGCGGTACGCCGCCTGCGCTCACTTCGCGAACCAGGCCAGGGTCGTCGGTCGCGGGGCACAGCAGGAGGCCGTCCACCCGGCGGTCGAGCAGGGTGCGCACGTACGTGGCCTCCTGCTCGGCGCTCTCGTCGGCGTTCCCGATCACGACGCAGTAGCCGTGTGACCGGGCTTCGTCCTCGACCGCTCGCGCGATCTCGGCGAAGAACGGGTTCAGCAGATCGCTGATGACCAGACCGAGGGTCTGGGTGCTGGTGGTCCTGAGGGATCGCGCCAGCGCGTTGGGCCGGTAACCGAGCTCCTCGATCGCGGCGAGCACCCGCTCACGGGTCTCCGGCGTCGGCGCGGCATGGCCGTTGAGCACGCGCGACACGGTGGCCGTGGACACGCCCGCGTGCTGCGCGACGTCCTTCATGGTCGTCACGAGGGCGTAGTTAATCGATTACACATGTATGTAGTCAAGCCGGATGAGTAGGTGTACGGATGTCACCGGACGTGCTCTGCCTCACCCTGATCACATGGACGGACAGGATCGCCTCGGGTACGAGCAGCGCCTCGCGCTGGAGCTCGCGGCCATCGGGCAGCGGCTGGTGACGATCAGCGCGGAGATGCGCGAGCACTCAGCCGCAGTCGCGACCGCCCCACCGCCACCGGAGACGCACGCGGGGACGCCACGTGCACTTGTGGTGAACGAAAGCTCCCCGCGTGCACTCGGGGAGGGTCCGCAGCAGCCGTGGCTCCAGCAGCCGCAGCCGCCTCACCCCGCGTGGCCGCAAGCGCACGCGGGGAGCTTTCGTTCACCAGGAGCGCACGAAGGCGCCCCGCGTGCGCCCCAGCAGCAGCCGTGGCCCGTTCCGCCACCGCGGGAGACGTTGTTCGAGAAGCTTGGGAAGGATGGGGCCGGGGCGAAGCTGCTGGCCTGGGTCGGTGGGGCGATCACCGTGCTCGGGTTCGTGTTGCTGCTGATCCTCGCGATTCAACGTGGGTGGCTCGGGCCGATGCCGCGCGTCATCGGCGGTGCGGTGTTCAGCGGTGCGTTGGTCGGCATCGGCATGTGGCTGCACCGCAACCCGCACGGCCGCACCGGGGCGTTCGCGCTCGCGGCGACCGGTTTCGCGGGCCTCTACCTCGACGTCATCGCCGCCACGAGCCTCTACGAGTACCTGTCGCCGGGGGTGGGTCTCGTGGTCGGGCTCGGGGTCGCCGCAGCCGGTGTCGTGCTCGCTCTGCGGTGGGACTCGCAAACGCTCGCGGTCGGCGTTGTCGCAGCGTGTGCCATCTGCTCGCCGATCTTGACCGAGGGCTTCACGGTGCTGCTGGTCGGGTTCCTGCTGGTGCTCAAGATGGCCGGCACGCCGGTCCAGCTCCAGCGCCGCTGGCCCGGTCTCGCGGTCGCCGGCGGGATCCCTCCGATCATCGCCTCGCTGCTCACCACCGCACAGGCCATTCCGGCCGACTTCGAGTGGACCGTGGTCGGTGTCGCGGGTGCGACGACCGTAGTCGGCATCGTCGTCGCGTTGCTGACCGTCTGGAAGCGGCCCGGCGACGTCGTGGCGGTCGGGCTGGTCGCCGGTTCGGCGCTGCCCGCGATGTTCGCGACGACGTTGCTGAAGGACCCGGCCAACTCGATCCTCGCCGGTGCGGTCGCCGCGGTGCTGCTGGCGATCTGGATGGTCCCCGACCTGCCCCGCGCGTTCACGACGGCGGCCGGTGCGACGGGCATGCTCGCGTTGTTCCAGACCACGGTGATCGCGCTCGACGGCAACGTGCGGACGGCGGTCGTGCTGGCCGAGGCCGTGCTGCTGGCGTTCCTCGCGGCGCAGCTGACCAGGAAGAGCGCGCTGGTCGGGTCGATCGTGTTCGGCGTCGTCGGGTTCCTGATGACGGTCATCCAGGCCGTGCCGATCTCGTGGCTGCTGCACGAACCCCGGTACCTGGCCGTCAGCTCCGGCGACTACGCGGCCGGGCTGGTCACGGCGCTGGTGCTGGGCGTGTTCGCGGCGACCGCGCCGTGGGCCGCGCTGAAGATGCAGGTGCTGCGCGAGCCGGCCAGGCACCCGTTCCCGTGGATCGTCGCCGGGCTCGTGCTGCTCTACGGCGCGGCGGGTGCGGTGCTGTGCGCGGCGCTGCTGGTGTCGCCGGACGAGAGCGGATTCCTCTTCGGACACTCGGTGGTCACGGTGTCGTGGACGATCGCCGCTCTGTTCTTGCTGGTCAAGGGCATCAACAACAAGGCGTTGCGGATCTCCGGGCTGATCCTGGTCGGCGCCGCGGTGCTCAAGCTGGTGCTGTTCGACCTGGCCGCGCTCGACGGGATCGCCCGCGTGCTGGCGTTCCTCGGCGCCGGTCTGGTGCTGCTCACCGCCGGCACCCGTTACGCGAAGCTGGTGGCCAGCGCGAAGACGCCTGACTAGTACTACGACAAGGCAAAGATTTCGCTCGACCGGGTGACGGAAGTAGATCGAAAGCACCCGGAAGTGGTCCCATCGGGCGTATGGCAAAGCCACGCCTCGTGGCCGCGGTTCTAGCGCTCTCAGCGGCCATCGCGGCGATGGGTGTCGAGCAACGGCACGACTTCACGACGACCTCGGCAGCGGCAGCTCCGCGTGCGTACGTGGTGGGCAGGACCGGACTCGTCCAGGTCGTCGACACCAGAAACGGCACGATAGTCGCGCACGCGGACACAGCGGGCCACGCGACAGGTGTCGCCGTGTCACCGGACGGCCGGCGCGTCTACGTCGTCAACGGGTGGACCGGCACGATCGCCGAGGTCGACCCGGACACCGGTGTGGTCCTCGACCGGCTCTTCACGCAGGTCCAGCTCTCGCAGGCGGCGATGCGCCCGGACGGCAAGCGCCTGTACGTGTCGGCCAGCGGTGGCATCGCGGTCGTCGACCCGGAGCACTTCCAGCTGGTGGCCGCGGTGAAGGTGCCAGGCCAGCCGCAGGGTCTCGCCGTTCACCCGAACAACCAGGTCCTCTACGTGGCCAACGCCCAGGACGGCACGGTCGGCGTGGTCGACACGGCGACCGCGTTCCAGACCTCGACGATCCAGGTCGGCGGTCTGCCGCAGCACCTGGCGATCTCGCCGGACGGCAAGCGCCTCTACGTCAGCAGCATGGAGCTGGGCGAACAGACGCCGGGCACGCTGTCGGTGATCGACACGACCACGAACCAGGTCGTCGGCTCGCTGCGCGTCGGCAGGGGAGCGGGCAGCGTCGCCGTCGCCCCGGACGGCGCCACCGTCTACCTGGCGCTCACGAAGGAGAGCTCGGTCGTGGTCGTCGACGCGGCGACCATGACGGTGCGCGAACGCCTGCCCTTCAACGCACCGGGCGTCGCCGTCGCGCCGGGTGATCCGAGGGTGTTCCTCGCGACCGGCACGACGACGACGGTGCTCGACAGCTCGAACGCGGTGCTGGCGACGTTCCGGATGAAGTCGGGCGAGTTGGAGGAGCCGAGGCCGCGCCAGTTCGACGCGGCCATGATCGCCTTCCCTCCGGGTCAGCCGACCGCGACGGGCTCGCGGATCTCGTCGTCCCAGTCGTCGAAGTCGTCGACCGGCTCGTCGTGAAGCGCGAGGCGTTCCTGGATCCGCTTGAGCGGGCCCGGTGACCACCACGCGGCGTTGCCGAGCAGCTTGAGCACGGCCGGCACGAGCAGCATCCGGACCACGGTGGCGTCGAGCGCCAGCGCGAGGATCATGCCGACGCCGACGAACCGCATCATCGCGACCTGTGAGAACGCGAACGCGCCGGTCACCACGATCAGCAGCAGCGCCGCCGAGGTGATCACCCGGCCGGTCTTGGCCAGACCGGTGCTGACGGCTTCCTCCGTGGTCGCGCCGTGCCCGCGGGCCTCGACCATGCGGGAGAGCAGGAAGACCTCGTAGTCCGTCGACAGACCGAACACGATCGCGGCCATCAGCACGACGATGCCGGACTCCAGCGGCCCCGGCGTGACGCCGAGCAGGTCCGCTCCGTGCCCCTCCTGGAAGATCCACACGAGCACGCCGAACGTGGCGGACAGCGACAGCGCGCTCATGACCACGGCCTTGATCGGCAGCACGACCGAGCCGAACGCCAGGAACATCAGGATCAGCGTCGCGCCGACCAGCAGCCCGATCATCAACGGCAGCCCGTCCGCGATGGCGTCGAGCGAGTCGCTGACCATGGCGGTGTTGCCGCCGACCAGCACTTCGGCACCGTTCGGCGGAGTGAGCGCCCGGACGTCCTTGAGCGCCTGCTTCGACTCCGCGCTCAACGCGTCGTGCTCCAGCCCGGCGGCTGCGGCCGTGACGCCCTTGTCCGAGCCCATCGGCCGGACGTCGCCGATGCCGGGGACGTCCTTGACCTTGTCCAGGTACTGCGCGACCGCGGCCTGGTCACCGCCCTTGACGACGATCTTGAGGCCGGTGTTGGAGAGCGCGGAGAAGTTCTGGTTGATGTTCTCGGTGGCCACGCGCACGGCGTTGCCCTCCGGCAGGACCTTCTCCGTGACCTGGCCGAACTGGACGTTGAGGAACGGCGCACCGAGCGCCGCGAGCACCGCGATCAGCGGAATGGCGAACAGCAGCGGCCGCTTCATGACCTTGCCGCTCAGGCTGCGCCAGCCGCGTTCGCTCGGCTCCTTCTTGCGCCACGGCATGGCGAGCTTGTCGACCCGATGGCCCAGCACGCCCAGCAACGCCGGCAGCAGCGTCAACGACACCAGCGCCGCGATCGCGACCGACGACATGCCGCCGTACGCGAGGGACTTCAGGAAGCCGTGCGGGAAGATCAGCAGCCCGGCCAGCGCGATGACCAGCAGCGTTGCGCTGAACATGACCGTGCGGCCGGCGGATGCGACCGTGCGGCCGACCGCCTGCTCGGTGGTGCGGCCCTGGGCGAGCTCCTCGCGGAACCGGCCGACCATGAAGAGGCCGTAGTCGATCGCCATGCCCAGCCCGAGCAGCGACGCGACGTTGACGGCGAACGAGTTGACGCTCGTGAAGGTCGCGATGCCGTGCAGCACGCCGAGCGCGCCCATGATCGCCAGGCCACCGACGACCACGGGAAGACTGGCGGCGACCAGACCGCCGAAGATGACCACGAGCAGCAGCAGGACCAGCGGCAGCGAGAACATCTCCGCGCGCGTCAGGTCCGTCTGCGACATGTCGTTGATGGCCTTCTGGGTGGGCACGAGCCCACCGACCTGCTGCGTGAAGCCGTCGATCGGCAGCTGTGACTGGATGTCCTCGAACTGCTTGATCTGCCCGTTCGAGTCACCGCTGGTGAGCGTGATGGCGACCAGCGCCTGCTGCTTGTCGTCCGACGGAACCGGCCCGGTGACCTTGAGCACGTCGTTCTTCGGGAAACCGCTGATGTGGTCGGCGACCTTCTTCAGCTCCAGCGGGTTGGCGAAGTCACCGCGGTAAATGACGATCACGTCACCGTTCTGCCGCCCGAACGCCTGCTCGGCTACCTTGTCGGCCCGCGCCGCCTCGCTGGAAGGAGCCTCGTAACCACCCTGGCTGAGCTTGTCGAACACGCCCAGTCCCCACACACCGCCGAGCACGGCGAGCAGTACGGTCGCGATCAACACCACCCACCGGCGGCGATATGCGATAGATCCCCACTTCGCGAACATCGACGACGGCCTCCTGGGTTACCGTGCTGTGAATACCGTGAACTCTTGTAAACACCGTTCACTAAAACCGTACGGGCGGTGGACGGGGTCTACAACCCGATGGAGTGACATATGACCGAGGCCACTCGCCGAGAACGGCTTCGCGCTGACACCGAGCGTGAGATTCGGCAGGCGGCCCGCGCCCTTTTGGTGGAACGCGGCCGCGACGCGGTGACCCTCCGTGCAATCGCACGCGAGCTGGGCATCACCGCGCCCGCCTTGTACCGCTACTACGACTCCCACGAAGCGCTATTGCGACAGCTCTGCGACGACATCTGCGCCGACATGGCGGCGGTGCTCTACGCGGACCTGGCCGCGGACACGTCGGGGCAGGTCGGATGCCAGGTGAGGGCCGTGTGCCGGGGCTTCCGCCGCTGGGCCCTGGCCCACCCGCAGGAGTTCGCGCTGGTCTTCGCCTCGCCGCGCGACCCGCTGGGCGCCGACCAGTTCGGCGCGGTGTTCCTGTCGCTCGCGGGGCGGCTGATCGCGTCCAATCTGGTGGCGAACCACGCGGACGACGATGTACCGGAAGTGCTGCACGAGGACCTGGTGAGGTTCCAACAGGTGCTGATGGACGCGGTGTCGGTGCACGGTGTCACGATCGAGGACGACGTCCTCAACCTGGGGAAGATCTACCACGTGGTGCAGTCGTGGGTGCGGCTGTACGGGCACGTGGCGCTGGAGGTGTTCGGGAGGTTCCCGTTCGCGGTGAGCAACCCGGAGCCGATGTTCGACAGCATGCTCGACCAGATGCTGTCGGACATCGGCTTCCAGGAAACTCCCTGACTACAGAACCACGTTCACCAGGCGGCCGGGGACCACGATCACCTTGCGCGGCTCGCCACCGGCGACCAGCTCGGCGATCTTCTCCTCGGCCAGTGCGGCGGCCTTGATCTCGTCCTGCGACGCGGACGCCGCCACGACGACCCGCGAGCGGACCTTGCCGTTGACCTGGATCGGGTACTCGACGGTGTCCTCGACCAGGTACTGCTCGTCCGCGGCCGGGAACGGGCCGTGCGCCAGCGAGCCTTCGTGGCCCAACCGGGTCCACAGCTCCTCGGCCACGTGCGGGGCCTGCGGAGCCAGCATCAGCACCAGCGGCTCGGCCAGCGCGCGGGGCGTGCCGGACGCGTAGTGCTTGGTGATGTAGTTGTTCAGCTCGATCAGCTTCGCGCCCGCCGTGTTGTAGCGCAGGTTCGCGTAGTCGTCGTGGACGCCGGCGATCGTCTTGTGCAGCAACCGCAGCGCCTCGACCGAGGGTTCCTCGTCGGTGACGCGCAGCGTGCCGTCGGTCTCGTCGACCAGGTTGCGCCACAGACGCTGCAGGAACCGTTGCGCGCCGACGACGTCCTTGGTCGCCCACGGGCGTGAGACGTCCATCGGGCCCATGGACATCTCGTAGAACCGGAAGGTGTCCGCGCCGTACGTCTCGCACATCTGGTCCGGCGTGACGACGTTGTTCAGGCTCTTGCCCATCTTGCCGTACTCGCGGTTGACCTCCTGGCCGTTGTGGAAGAACTTGCCGTTCTCCTCCACGACCTCGGCCGCGGGCACGTAGACGCCGCGGTCGTCGGTGTACGCGTACGCCTGGATGTAGCCCTGGTTGTACAGGCGGCGGTACGGCTCGTCGCCGCTCAGGTGGCCCAGGTCGAACAGGACCTTCTGCCAGAAGCGCGAGTACAGCAGGTGCAGCACCGCGTGCTCGACGCCGCCGATGTACAGGTCGACGCCGCCGGGGTCGGTCGGGCCGTGCTCGGCCGTGCGCGGGCCCAGCCAGTACTTCTCGTTCTCCGGGTCGACGAACCGCTCGGTCTCGACCGGGTCGACGTAGCGCAGCTGGTACCAGCACGAACCCGCCCAGTTCGGCATGGTGTTCGTGTCACGGCGGTAGGTCTTGACGCCGTCGCCCAGGTCCAGCTCGATCGTCGTCCAGTCGCCGGCCCGCGACAGCGGCGGCGACGGCTCGGTGTCCGCGTCCTCCGGGTCGAACGTGCGGGGGGAGTAGTCGTCGACGTCGGGCAGCTCGATCGGCAGCATCGACTCCGGCAGCGGGATCGCGGTGCCGTTCTCGTCGTAGACGATCGGGAACGGCTCGCCCCAGTAGCGCTGGCGGCTGAACAGCCAGTCGCGCAGCTTGAACTGGACGGTGCCGTGGCCGTGGCCGTTCTCCTCCAGCCACGCGATGATCGTCTTCTTGGCGTCGTCGATCGCCATGCCGTCCAAGAAGCCCGAGTTCACCGCGGGTCCGTCGCCGGTGTACGCCTCGCCCTCGAAGCCCTCGGGCGGCTGGACGGTGCGGATGATCGGCAGGTCGAACTTCTTCGCGAAGTCCCAGTCGCGCTGGTCCTGGCCGGGCACGGCCATGATCGCGCCGGTGCCGTAGCCCATCAGCACGTAGTCGGCGATGTAGACGGGAATTTCCTTGCCGTTCACCGGGTTCGTCGCGTACGCCCCGATGAAGACGCCGGTCTTCTCCTTGTTCTCCTGACGGTCCAGTTCGGACTTCAGGGACGCAGCCCGTCGGTACGCCGCGATGTCTGCCACGCGATCGGGCGCCGCAATCTGGTCCACCAGCTCGTGTTCCGGTGCCAGGACCATGTAGGTCGCGCCGAACAGCGTGTCCGGACGGGTCGTGAAGACCTCAATGTTCTCGTCTCCCACCGCGAATCGGACTCGGGCACCGTGCGAGCGCCCGATCCAGTTGCGCTGCATGGCCTTCACCTTGTCCGGCCAGTCCAGCCGGTCCAAGTCGTCGATCAACCGGTCCGAGTACGCGGTGATGCGCATCATCCACTGGCGCAGGTTCTTCCTGAACACCGGGAAGTTGCCACGCTCACTGCGTCCGTCGGCGGTGACCTCCTCGTTCGCCAGCACAGTACCCAGTCCGGGACACCAGTTGACGGGCGCCTCCGACAAGTAGGCCAGCCGGAAATCGCCCAAGATCCTTTGCTGGTCGGCAAAAGACAGCTCAGACCACTTGCGACCGTCCGGGACGTCCCGCTCGCCAGACTCGAACTGGGCGACCAGCTCGGCGATCGGACGGGCCTTGCCCGCGTCCGCGTCGTACCAGGAGTTGAAGATCTGCAAGAAGATCCACTGGGTCCACTTGTAGTACTCGGGGTCGATCGTCGAGATGCGGCGACGCTCGTCGTGGCCCAGCCCCAGCCTGCGGATCTGCCGCAGGTACGTGTTGATGTTCTCTTCGGTGGTCTTGCGCGGGTGCTGCCCCGTCTTCACCGCGTACTGCTCCGCGGGCAGGCCGAACGCGTCGAAGCCCATGGTGTGCAGGACGTTGCGACCGTTCATGCGGTGGTAGCGCGCGAACACGTCCGTGCCGATGAAGCCCAGCGGGTGGCCGACGTGCAGGCCGGCACCGCTCGGGTACGGGAACATGTCCTGCACGAACAGCTTGTCCGCGGGCACGTCACCCTTGAGCGCGCCGACGGGGTTGGGCGCGTAGTAGGTGCCGTGCTCCTCCCAGTACTGCTGCCACCGCTTCTCGATCTGGTTCGCCAGCTCCGCGGTGTAGCGGTAGGCGGGGATCTCCGCCGCGTCCGTGCTCATGTTGATGAGTCCCTCTCCATCGATCCTGCCCCTGACATGACGAAACCCCCCAGCCCAGATGGGCATGGAGGGCTGCCGCGCCGACCGTCTTTCGATCAGGTCGTCGCGGCTAACTAAGGAGCAGGCGGGCCGTGCTCATGCCGTCAACGGTATCAGCGCACCGCAAGCGGCCTGCACGGGGCGGTGGCGTACGGCACACAGGACCGGGGTGAGCGCGAGGTGACCGGCACACCGGCCTTACCCTCATGGGGTGAACATCGTGCTGTCGGTCGTCCTGGGTGTACTCGGCGTCGCTCTCGGCGCGATCGGTCTGCTGGGTCTGCAGGGCAAGCTGCGCCGCAACCGCTTCGTCGGCGTGCGCACGGCGGCGGCTCTTCGCGACGAGGAGACGTTCGCGCTGGCCAACCGGGTCGCCGGGGTGCCGAACGTCGCGGCCGGTGCCGTGGCGATCGTGTCGGGCGCGATGTCGTTCGTCATGGCCGACCTGGCCGTCACCGCCGGGATCATCGGGCTGGTGGGCGCGCTCGCGATCGCCTTCGCCGGTGGGATCGTGGGCAGCCGGGCGGCCGCGCTGCTGCCCGAGCCGGTCAAGCCCAAGGGCTGCGGTGGCTGCGCCTGCGGCGGTGGCGGTTGCTCGCCGCTCGCCGGTCTGTAACCAGACGTTTCACGTGAATCAGTTCTCCCGGACGTCCTTGGGGTAGGTGGACAGCAGCGCCAGCGGCATGCCCTGCCGGCGCAGCACCCGTCCCCACAGGTCGACGTTCGCGCCGACGAGCACGTCATCGGCCAGCCCGGTCACGACGATCCAGTCGCCGCGCTCGATCTCGCCCGCGAGCTGCCCCTCGCCCCAGCCCGAGTACCCCGCGAACACCCGCAGGCCGCGCACCAGCGGCATCAGGTCGTCCGGCTCGGCGTCGAGGTCGATCAGCGCCACCGGGCCCTGCACACCGACCAGGCCCTCCACCTTGGACGGGTCGGTGCCCGCCTTGAGAGCCGCCAGGCACAGCGCCGTCTTCTGCTCGACCGGACCGCCGATGTAGATGCACTGCGGCTTCGTCACGTGCGGGCCCCAAGGAGGCAGTACGTCGTGCACTGCCACCTCGGAGGGGCGGTTCAGCACGACGCCGAGGGTGCCCTCTGGGCGCTGGTCGATGATGTAGACGACGGTGCGCGTGAAGTTCGGGTCGTTCAGGCTCGGGGCGGCAACCAACAGGGAGCCTGGCTCGACCTCGGCATCGGGACGCACGTCACCATGAAATCATCCGTGATCGCCGGAACAACTCAGGGCCGCTCCCCGTTAGACTCAGGTGTCGGATGTCTTTGTGTCCCCCGGGCTCAACAGACAACCGCCTTCGCGGAATACCGTACGGCTGGAGCCGCGTAGTGCATCGCGCCGTGAGGCGACCTGGCATCCGATCCAGGGGAGCCGGACCGTGAGGTCCGGCTTTCGTGGTTTTCACCCGAACACGCATAGAGTGCAACGGTGACAACGCTTGCGGTGGAGAAGCACCACTGGGGATCACGCCGGTTCCTCGGCATCCCCGAGTACCGCAGGCTTCTCGCCACCAGGCTCACGTCGCAGTGGGGTGACGGGCTCTTCCAGGCCGGGCTGGCGGGCGCGGTGCTCTTCAACCCCGAACGGCAGGCCGATCCCGCGGCCATCGCGGCCGGGTTCGCCGTGCTCCTGCTGCCGTACTCGCTCATCGGGCCGTTCGCCGGCGCGTTGCTGGACCGGTGGGACCGCAAGAAGGTCATCGTCGTGGCGAACGTCTCACGCGCGGCGTTCGTCCTGCTCACCGCGCTGGCGGTCGGTGCGGGGCTCAGCGGGTTGCCCCTCTACGTCTCCGCCCTCGTCGTCATGGGCATCGGCCGGTTCGTCGGTTCCGGGCTGAGCGCCTCGCTGCCGCACGTCGTCGACTCCGACCACCTGGTCGAGGCGAACGCGCTGGCCACGACGGCGGGCGCGATCATGGCGGTGATCGGCGCGGCGTGCGCGATCGGATTCCGCACGGTGCTGGGCGCCGGGGACGGCGGGTCGGGGTGGACCACCAGCATCGCCGTCGTCGGCATGCTGGCCAGCGCGTTCATCGCCAGCCGGTTCAAGGCCGGCGTGCTCGGGCCGGACGAGGTCGACGAGCCGCACAACGCGATCAAGGCCGTCGCCCGCGGTCTGCTCGACGGCGCGAAGGCCACCTGGCGCACCCCGAGCGTGACGGCCGCGCTGGCCGCGGTGCTCGCGCACCGGGCCGCGTTCGGTGTGAGCCTCATGGTCACGTTGCTGCTGATGCGCTACAGCCTCCAGGACGTCGGCATCCTCAAGGCCGGCATCGGCGGGCTCGGCGAGGTCGCGGTCGCGGGCGGCGCGGGAATCCTGCTCGCCGGCATCCTCACCGACCGGATCGTCGACAGGTTCGGCGTGAAGACCACGATCTGCGGCGCGCTGCTGCTCACCGCCGCCGCGCAGATCGGGCTCGGGCTGCCGATGACGCTGATCAGCATCCTCGCGGCCGGCTTCGTGGTCATCTTCGCCGGTCAGGTCGTCAAGTTGTGCGTGGACACCGCGGTGCAGCGCGACGTCGGCGACGTGGTGCGCGGCCGAGTGTTCGCGCTCTACGACACCCTTTTCAACATCGCGCAGGTCACCGCGGTGTCCGTCACCGCGACGGTGGTCCCCCTGGACGGGCGTTCGCCCGGTCTCATCTTCACCGCCGCGGGCCTCTACCTGGTCGGTCTGGCCGCCTACCTGCTCCTGCTAGCGCGGAAACGGCAGGTGCAGCATCCCGGCCTCGTGAGCGAAGACGACAGCAGCCACCCGATCGGGTAGATCCAGGCGCCGCAGGATGTCGGCCACCTCGTCGGCCACCCGCTGTTGCCCGATGCCGAGCACCCGCGCGATCTCGTGGTCGGCGTGACCACGCGCGAGACACCGCAGCACCGCTCGTTGGTCGTCGGTCAGCTCGTCCAGGTCATGTACCGCGGGACCTGCGGAAAGTCCCCAGGAGAACATCTGCACCACCCCCATGCGCTCCCCTTGGCGCACCATCCATGGTGCATCCCCGCGCTGTCAGTTCGCTAACGCGGGGATTTCATCCGCTCACAATGCGTCACCGAGATGGCGGAGTGATGCCCTGTTCGCGCGCCCAGTCGAGCAACGCGGCCTCGGCCTCGTCGCGCTCCAGCGGTCCGCGGTCGAGGCGGAGCTCCTTGAGGAACTTCCACGCGGCGCCGACCTGCGGACCCGGCGGCAGGCCGAGCAGCTTCATGATCTCGTTGCCGTCGAGGTCCGGGCGCACGCGCGCGAGGTCTTCCTCGGCCGCGATGCGCGCGATGCGTTCCTCAAGAGAGTCGTACGTCCGCCGCAGCAGGTTGGCCTTGCGCTTGTTGCGGGTTGTGCAGTCCGCACGGACGAGCTTGTGCAACCGCGTCAGCAGGTCTCCCGCGTCCGTCACGTACCGGCGCACGGCCGAGTCGGTCCACTCGCCGTTGCCGTAGCCGTGGAAGCGGAGGTGCAGGTAGACGAGCTTGGCGACGTCCTCGGTGATCTCCTTCGAGTACCGCAACGCCCGCAAGCGCTTGCGGACCATCTTCGCGCCCACGACCTCGTGGTGGTGGAACGAGACACCGCCGCCGGGCTCGAACCTCCTGGTCGCCGGCTTGCCGATGTCGTGCAGCAACGCCGCGATGCGCAACACCAGATCGGGTGATTGATCAACATCTTCAAGATCAATCGCCTGTTCCAGCACAACCAGCGAGTGGTCGAAGACGTCCTTGTGTTGATGGTGTTCGTCGATTTCCAGCTTCATGGCCGTGAGCTCGGGCAACACGATGTCGGCCAGCCCGGTCTCCACCATGAGCTCGATGCCGCGGCGCGGGTGCGCGCCGCACAGGAGCTTCGAGAGCTCCACCTGCACTCGCTCCGGCGTGATGCGGGCGATTTCGCCTGCCATCGACCGCATCGCCTCGACCACCCGAGGCGCGGCCGTGAAGCCGAGCTGGGAGACGAACCGGGCGGCGCGCAGCATCCGCAACGGGTCGTCGCCGAACGACTCCTGCGGGGTCGCCGGTGTGTCCAGCACGCCGTCACGAGCGGCCTGCAGGCCTCCCGTCGGGTCCACGAACGCGCGGGCCACGACGTCGAACGCCATGGCGTTGACCGTGAAGTCACGCCGGACCAGGTCGCCGTCGACGGTGTCGCCGAAGGTGACCTCGGGGTTGCGGGTGACGCCGTCGTAGACGTCCGCGCGGAAGGTCGTGATCTCGAGGATCTCGCCCTTCTTCGAGGCGCCGACCGTGCCGAACGCGATGCCGGTGTCCCATTGGGCGTCGGCCCAGCCGCTCAGCAGCTTCTGGATCTCGGTGGGACGCGCGTCCGTGGTGAAGTCGAAGTCGTTCGTCGGGCGCCCCAGCACGGCGTCGCGCACACTGCCACCCACGAGGTAGAGGCGCTTGCCCTCGGCGGCGAACCGGGCGGCGAGCTCGGCGACGACTGGTGTGATGGTGGGCTCTTCCACCACCGCATTCTGCTGGAGCGATCGAGACACGAGAAACCAGCGTACTTAAGGTTCGTAAGTACGATCGGCCGTATGCCCCCGTCAGCCGCACGTTCCGGAAGTTCCAAGCCGGGGCGCCGCAGGCGGCGCCGGGGCCGGCGGCTGAAGACCGTCGACGAGACGTCGGCTGGTGGCCTGGTGCTCGACGGGGAGCAACGGGCCGCGGTGATCGGCAGACTTGACCGGCGCGGCCGGTTGCTGTGGTCTTTGCCGAAGGGTCACATCGAGGCCGGCGAGACCGCGGAACAGACCGCGGTGCGCGAGGTCGCCGAGGAAACCGGTATTCATAGCAGGGTGCTGCGCCCGTTGGGGTCGATCGACTACTGGTTCGTCGCTGACGACCGCCGGGTGCACAAGACGGTTCACCACTTCCTCCTCGAAGCGCTGGGGGGAGAGCTTTCCGACGAAGACGTGGAGGTCACCGAGGTGGCGTGGGTGCCACTCGGCGAGCTGGACGGGCGACTGGCATATGCCGACGAACGCCGTCTGGTCCGCCGAGCCGCCGAACTGCTCGCCGACCGCTGCCGCAACGGGGCGGAGTCGGCGTGAGCGTGAGGAAGCTCGTCTGCACAGCCGCTGTCGCCGCGTTCCTGCTGACCGTGACGGCGCCCGCGGGTGCCGTCGAACAGTCGCAGACGGACCAGGCCGACGCGCTGCCGTTCATGCCCGCTCCCGCCACCCAGGTGTGGGCGACCAGAACCCTCTCCGCCCAGCCGGGTCAGCAGCAACCGCAGTTCCTGCGACTCGACATCGCCCAGCTCACGCCCCGGTTCGTGACGAGCGACTCACCGGGCACCGTCAAGATCACGGGCAAGATCGTCAACGTCGGTGACCGCAAGGTCTCCGACATCGTGCTGCGCCTGGAGCGCGGCGAGTCCCTGGACACCGAGGACGACCTGCGCAAGGCGTTGCGCGAACCGGCCGCCGCCGAGTTCGTCCAGCCGAACTTCACCAAGGTCGCCGACCACCTCGAACCCGGCCAGCAGAAGGACTTCACCCTCGAGGTGCCGCTGCGCGGGCCGGAACCCACCTCGCTCGCGATCGAGCAGCCCGGCATCTACCCGATCCTCGCCAACATCAACGGCCGTCCCGACTACGGCGGCCAGGCACGGCTCGCGGCCCTGTCGACGTTGCTGCCCGTGCTGGGCGTGCCCGGCGGCGAGACCAGGGGCAAGCCCGGCGCTCCGGCCAAGCTCACGGTCCTGTGGCCGGTCGCGGACCGGCCGCGGCTGGTCAGGCTCGGTGGTCCCGGTCAGTCCGAGCTGGTCGACGACGAGCTGGTGACCTCGCTCTCGGCCACCGGCCGGCTCTACGGCCTGCTGCAGGCCTACGAGCAGGTGATCTCGTCCATGAGCACGTCGATGTGCCTCGCCATCGACCCCGACCTGCTGCGCACGGTTCAGGCGATGAGCACGGGCTACCGGGTCCGCGGGGCCGGAGAGGGCAAGGGCAAGGCCGAGGCGAAGCTCTGGCTCGACCGCCTGGGGCTCGCCGTCAAGGGCCGCTGCGTCGTCGCGCTGCCGTCCGCCGACGCCGACCTCGTGGCGTTGAACCGGGTGAAGCTCACGAACATGCGCACGCTCGCGCTGACCGACGGCCCGAAGCTCATCCAGCAGGTCCTGGGCGTGCAGCCGCTGCCGGACTTCGTCTGGCCGGAGGACGGCGTGCTGGACCAGTCGACGTTCGACGAGCTGGTGACGCCGCAGCCGGACCAGAAGTACGCGGGCATGAGGTCGGTCCTGCTCGACCCGACGGGCCTGGCCGACGCGCCGGGCACCGCCCCGGTCGGCATCGCGGGCCAGCACCCCGTGACGGCCGTGAAGGTCGACTCGATGGTCTCGGACGCGCTGCAGGGCAGTGCGTCGCGGCCGCGCACGCTCTCCGGCGTGACCACGCCGGTCGAGAGCCAGCCGGTGTCCGTGCAGAACGCGCTGTCCGTGCTGGTGTTCCGCGCCGGCTGGCAGGGTGACGGCCGCAACGTGGTGGTCACGCCGCCGCGCCGGTGGAACGCGCCGCTCTCGGAGATGACCGAGTTCCTCAACGCCGCCCAGCGGTTGCTCAGCAGCGGCTACGCGACCCAGCTCAGCCTCGAGGAGCTGACCGGCAGCACGCCGTCGGTGACCAACGCCAAGATCACCTACCCGCCCGAGGCCGGTGCCCGGGAGATCGCGCCGGCCATCGCCGACTCGGTGACCCAGCAGAGCGTCGAGCTCAGCGGCATCGTCGCGTCGATGCAGCAGGAGGACAGCGAGCACGCCGCACCGGCCGACCTCGCCGATCCGCTGTGGCTCGGCCTGCTGCGCGCGATGTCCGGCGCGTGGCGGTCGGACGAGGAGGGCGCGCGGTCCGCCACGTACATCAGCCAGGGCGAGCTGAACTCGCTGACCGGCATGGTGGGCGTGACACCGCCGTCGAGCCCGATCCTGCTCGGTTCCGGCGACAGCCCGATCCCGGTGACGATCACGAACAAGCTCGACGTCCGCGTCACCGTGCGGATCGTGCTGGCCGACACGCCGGGCATCCGCAAGCTCGACCTGCCTGACCAGGTGCTTCCCGCTCGCGGCGAGCGCGTCGTGCGGGTGCCGGTCGAGGTGCTGCGGTCGGGCCGGTTCCCGGTCAACGTCCGGCTGACCACTCCCGAGGGCGTCGCTCTGGGTGACACTGTCAAGCTGGAGGTGTCGTCGTCCGCCTACGGCACCATCACGGTGATCGTCACCGTGATCGCCGCGATCGCGCTCGTCCTGCTCTCCGGACGTCGCATCTACAAGCGGGTCCGTGCTCGCAACGGCGAGAACGGCGGCGAAGCACCGTCCATCGAAAACGTGACACCGGAGAAGTCGAGCGCGTGAGCGAGACAGCCACGACCACCGAACCAGAGCAGCAGAAGCAGGCGCCTTCCGTAGCCAAGGCCAGCGGCTCCATGGCGATCGCGACGATCGTCAGCCGCGCCACCGGCCTGCTGTCGAAGGTGCTGCTGGTGGCCGTCATCGGCGGTGAGACGCTCGGTGACTCCTACCAGGCCGCCTCGACGCTGCCCACGATGATCAACGAGCTGCTCCTCGGCGGCGTCCTGACCAGCGTGGCGATCCCGCTGCTGGTCCGCGCCGAGAAGGAGGACGGCGACGGCGGCGAGTCGTACGCCCAGTGGCTGATCACCATGGGCACGCTGATCCTCGGCATCGGCACGGTTCTCGCGATGGCCTGCGCGCCGTTGCTCACCGACATCTACATCGCCGACTCCAAGGAGGCGAACCCGGCGCTGGTCACCGCGTTCGCCTACCTGGTGCTGCCCGGCATCGTCTTCTACGGCCTGACAGCGCTGCTCAGCGCCGTGCTGAACGCGCGGCACGTATTCGGCATCCCCACGTGGGCTCCGGTCCTGAACAACGTCGTCGTGATCGTCGTACTGGGCGTTTACGCGATGTTGCCCGGTGAGATGACGCTCAACCCCGTCCGGATGACCGACGTGCACCTTCTGGTGCTCGGCCTCGGCACCGCGCTCGGTGTGGCTGTGCAGGCGTCAGTGCTGGTCCCGGCGCTGAAGAAGACCGGGTTCCGGTTCAGGTGGCGGTTCGGCTGGGACTCGCGGCTGTCGGAGTTCGGCGGTCTGGCGTTCTGGGTGCTGCTGTACGTCGGACTCGGCCTGGCGAGCATGACGGTGCTGACCAACGTGGCGACGAACGCCAAGGGCACGCTGACGGCGTTCAACTACCAGTGGCTGATCGCCCAGGTGCCCTACGGCGTGCTCGGTGTCTCGCTGCTGACCGCGCTGATGCCGAAGATGAGCCGGGCGGCCGCGCACAACGACAACGACGCGATCGTGCGCGACCTGCTGTTCGGCAACCGCATGTCGTCGATTCTGCTGATGCCCTTCAGCGCGCTGATGACCGTCTCCGGTGTGTCCATCGGTCTCGCCGCCTTCGCGTACGGCGAAGCCGGTGTGGTGACCGGTACCCGGATCGGCCTGGCGCTCTCGCTCTCGGCGTTCAGCCTCGTTCCGTACGCGATCACGTTGCTGCAGTTGCGCGTTTTCTACGCGATGAAGGACGCCCGCACGCCGACGTACATCCAGGCGTTGATGGTCGCGGTTCGCATTGGGCTGCTGTTCGTGTTCCTCAACGTGTCCACGCCCGGTGACGCGACGCAGCTCGCCGTCGGCGTGTCGCTCGCGATGTCGCTCAGCTTCGTCTTCGGCGCGGTACTCGGCCAGGTGTGGCTGCGGGTCCGGCTCGGGCGGCTGCGCACCGGCTTCACCGTCTGGACCGTCTGCCAGACCGTCGTGGCGTCCTCGCTGGCGTTCGCGGCGGCCAAGGGCGTGAACTGGCTGATCCAGCACGCGGTCGGGATCCCGGATCTCCGGATGGCCAGTTGGGTCGAGGTCGTTGTGGTGACGTTGATCGGTTTGCCGCTCTCGTACGGCCTTTTGGCGGTGTTCCGGGTACCCGAGATGAAGCCGGCGATCGACAAGATCAACCAATTGGTGCGGCGCCGGTGACTCCGATCGGTGAGCGTCGTCCCGTACTCTCGTGCCCGTGAGTAGCGGAGTTCACGCCGCCCTGGTCCCCGGCGGCGTCATCGGCAACGGCCGCTACCGCCTGCTCGCGAAATCCGGTGCGGACGCCCGGTCCAACGCCGAACTGTGGCGCGGCCGCGACGGTCAGCTGAACCGGGACGTGGCGCTGACGGTGCTCCTGGGCGATCTGGCGGACAACGAGGCAGCCGCGCGCGCCCGCCGCACGGTCGAACGCGCCATGCACGCGGCGTCGTTCACGCACCCCGGTGTCTCCAGGGTCATCGACGTCCTCACGCCCGGCACCGGGATCCGTCCGGACGAGGGCATCCTCGGCATGGTCGTCGCCGAGTGGACCCAGGGCACCGACCTGATGGACCTCATCGCGGAGGGCCCGCTGCCCGCGGGCGCCGCGACCCGCCTGCTCGAACCGCTGGGCGCCGCCATCGAGGGCGCGCACCACGCCGGTCTCGTGCTGGGCGCCGACCACCCGCAGCGCATCCGGGTCACCTCGGACGGACGGCTGCGCCTCGCGTTCCCCGGTCCGCGGCCGGACGCGATCGCGCGCGACGACGTCAAGGGACTCGGCGCGATCCTGTACCTGCTGCTCACCGGCCGGTGGGCGCTGCCGGGCGGCCCGAGCAACGTGCCGGTCGCCCCGACCGGGCCGGACGGGTCCGTCGTGGCACCGAACGCGTTGCACCCGTACCTGCCGCACGAGCTGTCGTCCGTCGCGGTGCGTTCGCTGGAGGACACCTCGGTGGGCGGCATCCGCACGTCCGCGGCGATCCTCCAGGTCCTCGACCAGATCGCGGCCGAGGAGGCCGAGACCGCGCTGATCCCGGCCGTGTCGTCCCGCGACGACGATGACGACCAGGTCGTGTGGACGACGCAGCGCCCGGTGCAGGACAAGCAGCAGAAGAAGAAGCTGTGGATCAGCGTCGGCGTGCTGGCACTGGCGACGGTGGCCGTGATCGTGTGGCTGAGCGTGCAGATCGTCGGCTTCTTCAGCGACGAGCCGTCCAAGGGCGGCGGCCCCACCGTGGTGATCAACCAGCCGGCGTCGAACGGCCAGACCGCACCCGCGCACGCGCCGGCCGGACCGGTGCAGCCGGGCCAGATCGTCGTCTACGACGTGACGAACCAGCCCGACAACGCTACCCAGGCGAACCGGGCGGTCGACAACAACGCGAACACGTTCTGGCGGACCGACAACTACTTCCAGCAGTTCCCGACCCTGAAGCCGGGCATCGGGCTGATGGCCTCGTTCGCCGAGCCGGTGAAGCTGGCGTCGGTCACCATCACCTCGCCCAGCAAGGGCACGCACGTCGAGATCCGGGTGGCGTCGTCGCCGAACGCGCCGCTGGAGGAGACCAAGGTCATCGGGATCGCGGACCTGTCCGACGGGCAGACGCAGATCCAGCTCAACGACCACGAGCCGACCTCCCACGTGCTGATCTGGATCACCCAGCTGACCAGCGCCGGCGGTGGCAAGAACCAGTCGGAAATCCACGAGATCCTCTACACGAGGGCCCAGTAGACCTGTCCAAGTGATCTGTGATCACGCTCGCTATCCTCCGTAGCCGTGACCGCCGCAGCCAGCTCGGACGCCGACCTCATCTCGGCCCACGCCGCAGGTGACCCCTACGCGTTCTCGGAGCTGGTGAAACGGCACCGCGATCGGATGTGGGCGGTGGCGTTGCGCACGCTGCGCGACCCCGAGGAGGCCGCGGACGCGCTGCAGGAGGCGTTCATCTCGGCCTTCCGCGCCGCCTCGTCGTTCCGCGCGGAGTCGCAGGTGACCACCTGGCTTCACCGGATCGTGGTCAACGCGTGCCTCGACCGGATGAGGCGACGACAAACAAGACCGACAGTGCCGCTGCCCGAGGCCGGTCCCGGCGAGCCCGTCGCGCCGCGTGACGCGATGAGCGACCGCGAGACCAGCCTGATGGTGCAGCAAGCGCTGATGGAGCTGCCGGAGGAGCAGCGGGCGCCCATCGTGCTGGTCGACGTCGAGGGCTACTCCGTCGCCGAAACGGCGCAGCTCCTGGGCATCGCGGAAGGCACGGTCAAGAGCCGGTGCGCACGGGGGCGCGCCAAGCTCGCCAAAGTTCTCGGGCACCTCAGGAACCGAATCGCAGATGCGAACGTCCCAGCTGACGGTGTGAATGTGCAAGAGCAACGTCAGTGGGAGGGCCGATGACCGGCATGGAGCGCGTGCCGATGGGTCCGCCGTGGTCGGTAGACCTCATCGCGGATCTGCACGCGGGCGTGCTGCCCCCTGAGGTCGCCGCACAGCTGCGCCCGAGGGTCGAGGCGGACCCTGAGGCCAACGAGATCCTGCGCGCCCTGGACGCCACGCTGGAGGACCTTCAGGCGCTGCCGCCGCTCCCGATGCCCGACCACGTGGCGGCCCGGATCGACGCCGCGCTCGCCGCCGAGGCCCGTCCCGCCGCTCCCGTCGTGTCGCTCGCCGAGGCCCGCAAGCGGCGCAACCGCAGGCTGGGCCTGGGCGGCGCGGGCGTGCTGGTCGCGGCCGCCGCCGCGTTCGGCATCGTCATGGCCGTCTCTCCTGGTGGCCAGCAGGCGAAGACGCCACCGGCGGCGCAGGAGACCCCGAAGACCAGCACGAACACGGCCGCCCCGCCGCTGGCCCTGAAGCGCGACGAGCTGGGTTCCGCGGTCGGTGACGTGCTCAAGGCGCAGAACTTCGGCCCGCTGGAGACCCCGGACCGGCTCGCCGGCTGCCTCAAGGGCGGCGGGATCACGAGCTCCGGCAACCCGCTCGGCATCAGCCCGATCACGCTCGACGGCAAGGACGCGGTGATGGCGATCCTGCCCGCCGGTCTCGGGCAGTACCGGCTGGTCGTGCTGGACCCGAAGACCTGCGGACCGGACAAGCCGGAAGGCGTTCTGGCGGACACCACCATCAAGCCGAGGTAGTCGCTCAAGTCACGGAATTAGCGGCACCTACGATCCGTTGAGCCAGTCAGACGACGAGATCGAGGAGTTGCTGGGGCCGTGAGCGTGCGCAACGTGATCATCATCGGATCGGGGCCTGCGGGCTACACCGCGGCGGTCTACGCCGCCCGCGCGCAGCTCGAGCCCCTGGTCTTCGAGGGTTCGCAGTACGGCGGCGCCCTGATGACGACGACCGAGGTGGAGAACTACCCCGGTTTCCGCGAGGGCATCATGGGCCCCGAGCTCATGGAGCAGATGCGCGAGCAGGCGCAGCGCTTCGGTGCCGAGCTGCGCGCCGAGGACGTCGAGTCCGTCGAGCTGACCGGTGAGATCAAGAAGGTCGTCGCCAACGGCGTCGAGTACTCCGCCCGCGCGGTCATCCTCGCCATGGGTGCCGCTGCCCGCTACCTGAACATCCCCGGCGAGCAGGAGCTGCTCGGCCGCGGTGTGTCGGCCTGTGCGACCTGCGACGGCTTCTTCTTCCGCGACCACGACATCGCGGTCGTCGGTGGCGGTGACACGGCGATGGAGGAGGCGACGTTCCTCACCCGCTTCGCCAAGTCGGTCACGGTCATCCACCGCCGCGAGGAGTTCCGCGCCTCCAAGGTCATGCTCGAACGCGCCCGCGCCAACGAGAAGATCAAGTGGCAGCTGAACACGCAGGTCACCGACGTGCTGGGTGACGGCACCGTGTCCTCGATCAAGGTCAAGGACACCGTCACGGGCGCCGAGTCCGAGCTGCCCGTCACCGGCTTCTTCCTGGCGATCGGCCACGACCCGCGTTCGGCGCTGGTGAAGGGCCAGGTCGACCTCGACGAGAACGGGTACGTCCTCACCAAGGGCAAGTCCTCCTACACGAACCTGGACGGCGTGTTCGCGGCCGGCGACCTCGTCGACCACGAGTACCGCCAGGCCATCACCGCCGCCGGCTCCGGTTGCAGCGCCGCGATCGACGCGGAACGGTGGCTCGCCGAGCACGGCGAAGAGCACGCCGAGATCGCCGCCGAGGCTGTCGGCGGCGGCTACGGCAAGAGCAACTGAAGTTTCTTTACGGCTTTAGGGAGAGAACATGGCAGGCGCCACCGTCACGGTGACCGACAAGTCGTTCGCGGACGACGTGCTGACCAGCGAGAAGCCCGTGCTGGTCGACTTCTGGGCGACCTGGTGCGGCCCGTGCAAGATGGTTGCGCCGGTGCTGGAGGAGATCGCCGCCGAGCACGGCGAGAAGCTCACCATCGCCAAGGTCGACATCGACGCGAACCCGGCGATCGCCCGCGACTACCAGATCATGTCCGTGCCGACCCTGATCCTGTTCCAGGGCGGCCGTCCGGTGAAGCAGATCGTCGGCGCGAAGCCCAAGGCCGCGCTGCTCAACGACCTGCAGGACGTCCTTGCGTGACTTGAAAAGTTGCATCGGCTAAGAAATCCGGTGCAACGCGCAACGTGACCCGCCCGTCTATCGATAAGACGGGCGGGTCACGCTTGTTCAGTACCGGGAACGTGAACCCGGTGCGACTGTGAGTAGCCCTGCATCGATCACTCTGCGGAGCAGGGCACAATAAGGGCTTCCCAACTGACGCGCCGACCAAGTTCGGCGCCCTAGTCGAGCGAGGGTGCATGCAGCTGCTCCGCCGCGGGGACGTCGGAAGTGATGTTGCCGAGATCCGGTCGACCCTGACCAGGCTCGGACTGCTTCCGCCGACCGACCCCCAGGCGCCGCCGGTGTTCGACCAGCAGGTCGAGCACGCCGTGCGCGCGTTCCAGCAGCAGCGGGGGCTGATCATCGACGGCATCGTCGGCCCGGCGACCTACCGCGCGCTGCGCGACGCGACGTTCCGGTTGGGGGACCGGCCGCTCGCGTACCTGATGTCGCAGCCGACGACCGGTGACGACGTGCTGATGCTGCAGGAACGCCTGCTGGAGCTCGGTTACGACGCCGGTCGCGCGAACGGCGTGTTCGGCCAGCAGACCGAGCAGGCGCTGAAGAACTTCCAGCGCGACTACGGCTTGATCGTGGACGGCATGTGCGGTCCCGACACCGTGCGCGCGTTGCGCCAGTTGCAGCCGAAGGTCCGCGGTGGCCGTCCGGTGCTGCTGCGCGAGCAGGAACGGGTCCGCAGCGCGGGTTCGCGCCTGTCCGGCAAGCGGATCGTCATCGACCCCGGTCACGGCGGCCAGGACCGCGGCGTGGTCGTGGACGGCGTGTCCGAGGCCGACCTGATGCTGGACCTGGCCCGCCGCCTCGAAGGCAAGATGGCCGCCACCGGCATGGAGGCGCTGCTCACCCGCGGCCCGGCGAACTGCCCGGACGAGGCGGAGCGCGCCCGGTTCGCCAACGAGGCGGGTGCCGACCTGATCCTGTCGCTGCACGCGGACGGCAACTCCTCGCCGCACGCGCAGGGCGTGGCGACGTTCCACTACGGCACCGGCAACGGCACCTCGTCGACCGTGGGGGAGGCGCTGGCCGGATTCATCCAGCGCGAGGTCACCGCCCGCACGTCGATGCGGAACTGCGGCTCGCACCCGAAGACGTGGGACCTGCTGCGGCTCACCCGCTGCACGGCCGTTCGCGTCGAGGTGGGCTACCTGACGAACGGCGAGGACCGCGCGCGGCTGGCCACGCCCGGTTTCCGCGACATCGTGGCCGAGGGCATCCTCGTGGCCGTGAAGCGTCTCTACCTGCTCGGCAAGGACGACCAGCCGACGGGCACCTTCACGTTCAACGACCTGCTGCGCTACGAGATGGCCAAGGGCTGACTGCTTGAGTAACGCGGGGGCCCTGCGTTTCCCTGGAGGAAACGCAGGGCAGGTGCTGCTCGACGACCGCGGCTGGATCACCGCCGTGCGGGGCAAGCAGAGCGGGGAGATCCAGGGCGACC
>NZ_JBEXJN010000035.1:0-98263 GCF_040609115.1 Lentzea sp. NPDC004782 | reverse complement strand
GGCGTCTTTCACGCCGCCCTTCATCCACGTAACGGCCCGGTCCCAGAACGGGCCGGCCTCCCCGGGCGGACCGGGGAGGCCGCTACCGATCAGCCCTCGACGCGGTGCGACGCCCAGAACGACGTCAGGTCCGTCGAGCCGGCCGCGGCCTGTGCCGCGGCCTTGAAGTCGGCCGTCGTCGACACGCCGTACCAGTGCGACTGGGCGTACGACTTCAGCAGGTTCGCCATCGCCGTGTCACCGATCAGCCGCCGCAGGTCGTGCAGCGTGCACTTGCCGTAGTTGTAGACGACGGTGGAGTAGCGCGAGGAGTGCGCGTCCCAGTACGCCATCGAGTTGCTCAGCTTCTCCGCGCTCGACTGCCACGTGATGCCGCAGCCGCTGCCGGTCACGCCCCGGTAGAGGTCCGTGGCGTAGTCGGTGAAGCTCTCGTCGAGCCACGGCGAGTTGTACTCGTCGTTGCCGACGATCCCGTAGAACCACTGGTGCGCCAGCTCGTGCGGCAGCGCCACGTTCGACACCAGGTCGAGCACGAAACCGGGGTACTCCATGCCGCCGAACCAGAAGTTGTTGTCCAGCACGACGTCCATCTCCTGGTACGGGTAGTCGCCGAACCTGCCGGAGTGGACGTCGAGCGCGTCCTTCGCCAGCGTCAGCATCGAGCTCGCGCTGCTGCTGGAGATCCCGCTCGTGCCGTACACGTTGACCTTGAAGCCCTTGGCCGACGTGCCGGAGATCTTCGAGAACGGGCCCGCCGCCCACGCGAACTCGCGGACGTTGGCCGCCGTGGCGTGCGTGACGGTGTTGCTGCCGCTGACCGTCTCGGTCGACGTGCCGGTGGCGGGCGTGAGCAACGACGTCGGGTGCGTCAGGGTGACGTCGAAGTCGCTGATCACCGCGTAGAACGACTCGCCGTTGTTGGTGTACGGGTCGAGGTGCCAGCCGGCCCCGTCGCGGACCGCGAGCACCGGCAGCGCGTTGCCGATCATGTTGTACGCGCCGTCGTGGCCGAACCGGTCGGCGCCGCTCGGGACGACGATGCCCAGGTCGAACCCGACGGTCGCGGACTGCCCCTGGGCCAGCGGCGCCGGCAGGGTGATCTTGAGCGCGGTGCAGTTCACGCTCAGCGCCGACGGCGTGCCGCCGCTGACGTTGGTGACCGTGATCGGCGTCGCCGGGCAGCTGCCGTGGGCGTTGTCCCACAGCCGCAGGTACACCTCGGGCAGCGCGGTCGGCGCGCCGTTGGTGAAGGTGACCGACTCGTGGCCGGTCCACGTGTCACCGGCGGCGTTGGACGTGAGGTTGACCGCGTACTTGGGACTGGTCGGCGTCCGCGTGCCGTCCGCCGGCGGCTGCGGGGTGTCCGACGTGGTGAGCGCGACGTCGTCGAGCAGGAAGTTGGTCACCAGGCTGGAGTCCTCGGTGCCGGTCACCTTCAGCGTCACCGTCTGCCCGAGGAACGCGGACACGTCGACGCTCTTCTGGACGTAGCCGGTGTTCTTGTCCAAATTGGAGTAACTGGCGACGGTCGTCGAACCGACCTGGACCGTCAGCTTGTCGTACTGGGTGCTGCTGGTCGTCTCCTTGGTGTCGATGTGCAGCCAGTAGGTCAACGTCGCCGAGGCGCAGCCGACCGGCAGGGTGACCGACTGCGACAGGGTGTCCGTGTGGGTGGTGCCGTCACCGCCGAGCCACGCGACGGTGCCGCCACCGTGCGCGGGTTCGGCGGTCGTCCCGGCGGAGATGACGCCGGCCGTCTGGGTCCACGGCGTCGTCCCGTTCTCGAAGCCGCCGTTGCCGACCACCTGGTCCCCGCACGCGGCGGCGAACGCCGGCGTGGCAGGGGTGGTGAGGCCGAACAGGGCGGTGACGAGCGCGAGCGCGGCAGGGAGCGCTCTTCTGGTCATCGGAGATGTCCTTTCTGCAGGGGCAGGCACAGGGTCATCCGATGGCAGGGTGTCGAGCAAGGTTCGGCTGTTCACTGGGAACGAAGAAGACCGTTTTATCCTCTGGTGTCCCGCAGATGTCGCATTTGCCCGTCTGGCGGGACGAGATTAGTCCTTTGTGGACGATGCTTCGCGCGTCACCTGGTCGCGTCGTAGCGCTCCCGCGCCGCCATGACCTCCGGCATCTGCGCCTCGACGTCCTGGATGAGGCCGATCAGCAGCTCGGCGGTGTGCCTGCCGCGGTCGGTCAGGCTGTACTCCACCTTGGGCGGGATCGTCGCCTGCGCCTCGCGGTGGACGAACCCGTCCCGCTCCAGCGCCTGCAGGGTCTGCGCGAGCATCTTCTCGCTCACCCCGTCGACCCGGCGGCGCAACTGGTTGAACCGGAACGTGCCCTCGTGCAGGGCGACCATCGCCAGCGTGCCCCACTTGCCGGTCAGGTGCTCCAGCGTCGAACGCGACGGGCAGCGCTGTGCGAACACGTCGAACAGGAACTGGTCCTGCTCGTCTGCGGACGTCGTCACATCGCTCACACCTCCCATACTACCCAATACGCCGCACGGTCCAAGAGATCGTACTCACTGAGGGGTTGCACTTTCGAAAAGTTTGTACAAACCTGGAGGGAGTACAGACGCGAAGGAGAACCCCGATGATCGTCGTCACCGGTGCCACCGGACACCTCGGCCGCCTGGTCGTGGAAGCACTCGCCCAGAAGGTCCCCGCGGGCGAGATCGTGGCCGCCGTCCGGAACCCGGAGAAGGCCGCCGACCTGGCCGCGCTCGGTGTGCAGGTGCGCGTCGCGGACTACGAGCAGCCGTCGACGCTGACCGAGGCGTTCGCGGGCGCGGACAAGGTGCTGCTGGTCTCCAGCAGCGAGGTCGGCCGCCGCGTCGCCCAGCACACCGCGGCCGTGGAGGCCGCCAAGGCCGCCGGCGTGACCCACCTCGTCTACACCAGCATCCTGGGCGCCGACACCGCCACCATCAGCCTGGCCCCTGAGCACAAGGCCACCGAGGAGGTCATCCGGGAGTCGGGCCTGACCTTCACCTTCCTGCGCAACAGCTGGTACACCGAGAACTACGAGCAGGCCGTCGCCCAGGCGCCGGCGACCGGCACCGTCCTCGGCAGCGCGGGCGAGGGCAAGCTCGGTGGCGTGCCGCGCGCCGACTACGCCGACGCCGCGGTCGCGGTGCTCACCGGCACCGGCCACGAGGACAAGGTCTACGAGCTCGCCGCCGACGAGGCCTGGAGCTACGCCGACCTCGCCGCGTCCGTCGCCCGGATCTCCGGCAAGCCGGTCTCCTACCAGGACGTCCCCGCGGAGCAGCACCGGAGCATCCTGGTGGGCGCGGGACTGCCCGAGTTCGTCGCGGACATGCTCGTGGACGCCGACCGCGCGATCGCCGACGGCGAGCTGGCCTCCGGCAGCGGTGACCTGCGCGCGCTGCTCGGCCGCCCCACCACCGGCCTGGACGACGCGGTCACCGCGCTGCTCAAGAACCTCGGCTGATCCCGCCGCACCTGAGGAGGCAGTCGTGGAAACGAGCAAGACCAAGGTGGTCCTCGGCGTGCTGGCCACGATCGTGCTGGCGTCCGCCGCCAACACCGTCGTCGCCCTCGTCGCCAGGGCGCTGGGAGCGGACGCCGCGGTGATCCAGGGCCTCACGCCCCAGGCCTACGTGTTCCTCACGGTGGTCGGTGTGGTCGTGGCCGCCGGGGCGTGGGCGGTGATCCGCCGCAAGGCCGCCAGGCCGAACGCCCTGCTGCGCAAGCTGGTGCCTGCCGTGGTCGCCGTGTCGCTGGTGCCCGACGTGCTGCTGTTCGGCATCCCCGGCGCGAGCCCGATCGGCGTCGTCGCCCTCATGCTGATGCACGTGGTCGTGGCCGCGATCGCGGTGCCGGTCTTCCGCACCGTGCTGCCACTGCCGGCGGACAGCCCGCAGGCTGATCCCGCCCGCGCCTGATCGTCGAACCGGACGGGCGCCATCGGAGCTTCGGCCCCGATGGCGCCCGTCGCGGTTGACAGCTCCCGCGGCGCATCATCAGGCCGTCCGCCCCGCCGCACGCGCAACGATGAGGACTCCGGTGGCGATTCATCCATGAGGGGGAAAGCGGACATCCGGAGGTACCCCCATGCATGCGACCAGAAGGCTCACCGCGGCTGCGGCGGTCGTCCCCCTGGTTCTCCTGAGCGCCACCGGCCCGGCGTCTGCGGCTCCCTTCGCCGCAGGCCCCGATGTGCTGGTCAGCGGCCCGTCGACGCTGACGGGCTGTCCGTTCGGCGCGTCGGCCGACTTCGCCGCCGCCTACGACAACACCGAGGTCGAACCGCAGGTCGCGGTCAACCCGGTCAACCCGGCCGAGATGATCGGGGCCTCCCAGCAGGACCGCTGGCCGGACGGCGGTGCGCGCGGCCTGTCCTCGTGGATCACGCACAACGGTGGCGCGTCGTGGAGCAAGCTGCCGGACGTGCCGTGGAGCGCCTGCCAGGGCGGCCCGGCCCGGTTCGGCCGCGTCACCGATCCGTGGGTGAGCTACGACAAGGCGGGCAACGCCTACTTCATCGGCCAGCCGATCGACTCGGCCGAGCTCGGCCTGTCCGCGGTCGCGGTGACGAGCCTCGACCGGGCCACCGGCACCTGGCGGCCGCCGCGGATCATCCAGGAGGACAACGGCGACCGGGGCGTCTTCAACGACAAGGTCTCCGTCACCGGTGACCCGACCCGTCCCGGCTACGCCTACGCGACGTGGATCCGCGGGTCTTACCCCAACGACGGGCGGCAGCACCCGATCGCGGACCTGCACTCGTTCGCCTACCGCGGCAAGCCGATGTTCTCGCGCACGACCGACGCCGGGCTGACGTGGTCCACCCCGGTGCCGATGCGCGACTCGAACTCCTACTTCCAGGGCAACCAGATCGCCGTCGGCCCGGACGGCACGCTCTACAACGTCGCCGCCAACCTGTACACCGGCGCGGGCAACAACGACAACGGCGTCTACATGGGAGTCATGACCTCTCGCGACGCCGGGCTGCACTGGTCGGCCCCGGTGCAGATCGCGCCGATCCGGTTCGCCCAGCTGTTCGTGCCCGACGACAACTTCCCGATCCGCGCCGAGGACTACCTGCCCGACATCGCGGTCGACATGACCAGCGGCGCGGTCTACGTCGTCTGGTCCGACGGTCTCGGCACCGCCCTGAACAAGGTGGTTCTGGCGAAGTCCACCGACGGTGGCCGGCACTGGAGCGGGCCTGCCGTCGTCTCCACCGGTGGACCGGGCGTGCAGTCGTACAACCACGCGATCGACGTGTCGGACACGGGCATGGTCACGCTGACCTACTGGGACGACCGCGGCAACGTCGTCGGTGACGGTGTCGCCACCACCGACATCTGGGTCCGCCACTCCCACACCGGCACCCAGACGTGGGAGCCCGAACAACACCTGCACGGACCGTTCGACCTCTACACCGCACCGATCTCCTACTTCGCGCCGGGAGATCCGCGAGGCCTGTTCCTCGGGGACTACATGGGACTGGAAACGATCTCAGGCAACAACACCGTGGCGTTCTTCACCTCGACGGTCGCCGGTGGAGCCGATGTCCACGCTGTGCGGTTGAACCACGGGTGACAACGGGGCTCGCCTGAGCCGGACGATCACGTCGAGACCTCCGCCGGTGCGTCCAGGAAGGTGAGGTCTCCGCCGCTGCCGCGGATGAGCTGGGCGACGATGGCCAGGCCGAGGCCGGTGCCGTCGCCGGTGGTGTCGCCGCGCCAGAACCGTTGGCAGGCCTGAGCTTTCTGCTCAGGCGTCATGCCGGGGCCCTGGTCGATGACGTGGAGTTCGACGTCGTGGCCGGGCACGGTGGCGAGGGTGATGGTGCTGTGCGGTGGTGCGACGCGCAGGGCGCTGGCGAGCAGGTTGTCGATGACCTGCTCGACCGCCTCCGGCAGGGCTGACGCCGGACCGGCCGCGGTGCCGCGGACGGCGATCGTGACGTCGTTCTCGGCGGCGAACGCGGCCCAGGTCTCCGCTCGTTCGGCGACCACGGCGTCGATGTCGACCGGCTGCGCCCTGGTCGCGCTGTTCTCCAGGCGCGCCAGGGCGAGCAGGCCGTGGACCAGGCGGTCGAGCCGGTCGATCTCGGCGAGGGTGTCGTCGAGATCGGTGTGAGCGCCGGGATCCAGCCGGGGTTCGAGGTTCTCCAGCCGCAGCCGCAGCGCGGTCAGCGGCGTCTTGAGCTGGTGGGAGGCCTCCGCGGCGAAGGAGTGCTGGGCCTGCAGCAGATGTTGCAGGCGGGTCGCGGTGGCGGTGAACGCGGCGGCGACGCGGCGCAGCTCCGGCGGGCCCGCGTGGAGGTCGGGCGGGTCGGACAGCACGCCGCCGGCGAACGAGGCGGTGGCGTGTTCGAGGGTGCGCAGCGGCCGGGTGATCCAGCGGGAGATCGCGAAGCCGACGACCGCGGCGATCGCGAGCACACCGAGGCCGGCCAGGGCGAGGATCACCCACATCTGCCGGACCTGCGCCGCGACACCGGCGGTGGACGCGGTCACCCGGACCGCACCGCGCACGAGCGTCCCGGACGAGGCGGGTCTGGTGACGGTGAGGACGTCGCCGGGACGGGTGCTCACCGTGGGCCGGTTGCGCAGCGCGTCGGCGATGTCGGGGGAGCCGGAGAGATCTGCTTTGCGCGGCACCGCGGTGCGGGAGTCGATGAGCAGCGTGCCGGTGCGGTCGACCACGGTGACGCGGGTGTCGGTGCGGGTCGCGTAGTCGCTGACGAGCTCGGGCAACGCCGTGGTGTCGCCCTGCTCGATCTCCTCCTCGGCCAGTTCGGTGACCATCACGGCGTCGCGTTCGACGGCCTGGGCGAAACGGGCCGTCTCGACGCGGCCGTAGATCACGCCGAACGGGATCTCCAGGCCGAGCAGCACCAGCAGCGTGATGCCCAGGAAGCTCAGCAGCAGGCGCCTGGTCATGCCGATTCGGCCGCGGGGCCGGGAACGGTGAGCCGGAACCCGACGCCGCGCAGCGTCTCGATCCAGGCCGGGTCGCCGAGCTTGCGGCGCACGGCCGCGACGTGCACGTCCAGGGTCTTCGTCGGGCCGAAGAAGTGCGGGTCCCAGACGGTGTCGAGGATCTGCTGCCGCGAGCACACCGCGCCGGGGTCGTCGGCGAGCAGGGCGAGCAGGTCGAACTGCTTGGGCGCCAGCTCGACCGGTTCGCCGTGCAGGTGGACCTGGCGGGTGCGCCGGTCGATGACGAGCGGCCCGAGCCGTTGCGCGGTGTCCGGCGTCGTGACGAGCTGCGTTGCCGGGACGGCCCTGCGGGTCACGGCGCGGATGCGGGCGACCAGCTCCCGCAGGCTGAACGGCTTGGCGAGGTAGTCGTCGGCGCCGAGCTCCAGGCCGACGACGCGGTCGGCCTCCTCGCCGCGCGCGGTGATCATGATGATCGGCACGTCGGAGCTCGCGCGCAGGTGCCGGCACAGGTCGATGCCGTCGACGTCGGGCAGACCGAGGTCGAGCAGGACCATGTCCACCGGTGCGGCGGCCAGCGCCGCCGCACCGGTGGACACCCGGTCGACGTCGAACCCGTAGCGCCGCAACCCTTCCGCGAGGGGCAGCGCGATCCGGTCGTCGTCCTCGATGATCAGGATGCGCATGGTGTCGGTGCCTCCGTCAGCTACTACGGCCGACGACACCACCGCGTTCACCGCGCCCGGCTCAGCCACCGTTGCCATCGCCCTGGCCGGCCTTGCCCTGGTCCTCGTTCTTGGTGCCGGTGACCTGGTAGGACTTGTCGAGGTACACCTCGACGCTCTGGCCGCTCGCCTGCTTGATCTCCACCGCGTACATGCCGGGCTTCTCGGCGTCGTGCTCGGACTTGGTGACCGTGCCGGGGTACTTCGCCAGCGCCGCCTGCTCGGCCTTCTGCTTCACGTCGCCGGTGAGCGGCTCCTCTTTCTTCTTCTTGTGGCCGTGCGCCGGCTTCTTCGTGGCGGCCGCCTGCTGGTTGGCCGCGGGCGTGCTCGACGTCTGCGCGTTGCCGCTGCCGCACGCCGTGAGACCCACCGCCAGCAAGGCGGCAGCAGCGAGCAACCGGAACTTGACCTGCATGGGACCTACCTCCGCAACGCCGGGAAACTGACACCCGAAACGCTAGGAGCGGCAAGGGAAAGCGACGGCCAAGCGACGGCCGTCTCCAGGCCAATTCTCGGCCGTGCTCAGAACCCGATCACGCGCCGGCAACAGGCCGCCCGCGACCTCACGCGAGGCTCCTGGCGAGGGCACGGCCCGCGGCCCGGCCGGAGAAGATGCAACCGCCCAGGAACGTGCCCTCCAGCGCGTTGTAGCCGTGCACACCACCGCCACCGAAGCCGGCGACCTCGCCCGCGGCGTACAGGCCGGGGAACGGCGTGCCGTCCGCGCGCACCGCCTGCGAGTCGAGGTTGGTCTGGATGCCGCCCAGCGTCTTGCGCGTGAGGACGTTGAGCCGCACGGCGATCAGCGGACCGTGCTCGGGGTCGAGGAGCCGGTGCGGCTTCGCGGTGCGCACCAGCCGGTCGCCCCAGCTGCGGCGGGCGTTGGCGATGGCCATGAGCTGGGCGTCCTTGGAGAACCCGTTGGTGACCTCACGATCGCGGGCGACGATCTGACGTTCGATCAGCGCGGCGTCGAGCTGCGGGCCGCGGGCGATCTTGTTCATGCCGGCGACCAGCTCGCCGACGGTGCGGGCGACGACGAAGTCGGCACCGTGGTTCTTGAACGCCTCGATCGGGGCGGGGGCGCCCTTGCCGCCGCGGCTGGCCAGCACCTGGCGGAGGTCCTTGCCGGTGAGGTCGGGGTTCTGCTCGGAACCGGACAGCACGAACTCGCGGTTGATGATCGTCTGGTTGAGGACGAACCACGAGTAGTCGTAGCCGGTCGAGAGAATGGCCTTCATCGAGGTGTTGGTGTCGAAGCCGGGGAAGTTCGGCGCGGGCAGGCGCTTGCCGGTGGCGTCGAACCACATCGACGACGGGCCGGGGATGATCCTGATCGCGTGGTCGGGCCAGATCGGGTTCCAGTTGTGCAGGCCCTCGGTGTAGTGCCACATGCGGTCGCGGTTGACCAGGTTGGCGCCCGCCTTCTCGCTGATCGCGAGCATCCGCCCGTCGACGTGCGCGGGCACCCCGGCGATCATCGTCTCCGGGCAGGGGCCGAGCCGGTCGACCGGCCAGTTGGCGCGGACCAGGTCGTGGTTGTGCCCGATCCCGCCCGAGGTCACGACGACCGCCTTGGCGCGCAGCTCGAAGCTGTCCACGACGACCCGTGACGACGCCTTGCCGCGGTCCAGGTCGGACGGTTCCAGCACGCTGCCCCGCACACCCACCGCGGCGCCGTTCTCGACGACGAGCTCGTCGACCTGGTGGCGGAACGCGAACCGCACCAGCCCGCGGCGTTCGGCGGCGAGCACCGGCTCGGCGAACACCCGCACCACCTCCGGGCCCGTGCCCCAGGTCAGGTGGAAGCGGGGCACCGAGTTGCCGTGGCCGTCCGCGAGGCCGCCGCCGCGCTCGGCCCAGCCGACCACCGGGGTGAACCGCAGCCCCAGGTCGTACAGGTACTGACGCTTCTCCGTGGCGGCGAACCGGACGTAGGCCTGCGCCCACTGCCGGGCCCAGTGGTCCTCGTCGTCGCGGTCGAACCCGGCCGAGCCCAGCCAGTCCTGCAACGCCAGCTCGTAGGAGTCCTTGATGCCGTTGCGCCGCTGTTCGGGGCTGTCGACGAGGAAGAGCCCGCCGAGGGACCAGAACGCCTGGCCGCCCAGGTTGGCGCGGTTCTCCTGGTCGACGACCAGCACGCGGCGGCCGGCCCTGGTGAGCTCGTAGGTGGCGACCAGGCCGGCGAGACCGGCTCCGACCACGATGACGTCTGCTTCGTCGCTCATGACTGCTGCCTGCTTTCGGTGCTGTAAGCGGTGACGACGTGGGTGAACAGGGTGGTTCGGCGGTGCTGGACGGCGGCGTTGCCCGGTTCGCTGAAGCACTGCAGCGCCGTGCCGTCGTGCACGGCGACCAGCGCCTGGCCGAGTGCGCCGGGATCCGGCACCGTGCGCCCGATCGCGGCCAGCGCTGTCAGCAGGAACGGCATCAGGGACGCCGAGATGGCCTGCTCGCGCTCGACGATCACCTGGCGCAGCTGCGGGTTGCGCAGCGCGTGGGCGGTGAACTCGGTGCTCACGCGGTACCAGTCCTCGTCCATCGGCACCGCCCGCAGCATGTGCGCGACGACGCCCTCGACGTCCTTGACCGCCGCCTGCTCGAAGGCTTCGAACGCCTCGCGCATGCGGGTGATCAGCTCGGTCGACCAGTGCTCCCAGACGGCGAGGAACAGCTCGTCCAGGGAGTCGAAGTTCGAGTAGAACGCCCCGCGCGTGTACCCGGCTCGCGCACACACCTGGTCGACGGTGGTGCGGCCGAAACCTTCCTCGGCGAACACCACGAGCGCCGCCTGCAGCAGCCGCTGCCGCGTTTCCGCCCGGCGTTTGGTCACCCGCCGTGCTCCGGGTTCCGCTCCCGCGTTCGTCCTGTCCGCCACGATCCACCTCCTGTTCGATACACAACTGTATCAGATACGTTCGTGTATCGAACAGTGGCCGAAATGATCCGGTATGTCTGGATTTGAGTAGACTTGATCATGTGTGGGACATCGTGGTGGTCGGGGCCGGCTTCGCCGGACTGCACGTGCTGGACCAGTTGCGGCGGCGAGGTTTCTCCTGCCACGCGTACGAGTCGGCCGCGGGCGTCGGCGGAACGTGGTACTGGAACAGGTATCCGGGCGCGCGGTGTGACGTGGAAAGCCTGGACTACTCCTACCTGCACGACCGGGAGCTGTACGAGTCCTGGCAGTGGTCCGAGCGGTTCGCGGGACAACCGGAGATCCTGCGCTACGCCGAGCACTTCGCCGACCGGCGGGGGCTGTGGCCGCACATCACGTTCGGCACGACCATCACCGGGGCGGTGTTCGAGGACGGCGGCTGGTCGCTGACCGCGGACACCGGTGAGCGGGTGCGGGCGCGGTTCGTCGTGACGGCGGTGGGGTGCATGTCCGCGGTGCACACCCCGTCCATCCCGGGGCTGGACTCCTTCGGCGGCACGGTGTTGCGCACCGCGCGGTGGCCGGTGGAGCCGGTGGACCTGTCCGGGCGGCGGATCGGGGTGATCGGCACCGGCTCGTCGGGGATCCAGGTGGTGCCGGAGCTGGCGAAGGTGGCCTCGGAGCTGGTGGTTTTCCAGCGCACGGCCAACTTCAGCGTGCCCGCGCGCAACCGGGCGCTGACGCGGGCGGAGCGGGATGGGGCGGTCGCCGGGTACGAGCGGAAGCTGCTGGAGGCGCGGACGACGCGGTTCGGGCACCCGGTGACCGGGACCGGCCGGGCCGCGCTGGAGACCGACCCGCGGGAGCGGGTGGCCGAGCTGGATCGGGCGTGGGCGCGCGGCGGCACGCACATCGTGGCGGCGTTCACCGACACGGGGCGAGACCTGGCGGCGAATGCCGTGCTGGCGGAGTACTTCCGGGACCGGGTGCGTGCGGTGGTGCGGGATTCGCAGGTCGCACGGGCGTTGGCGCCGTCGGGGTATCCGATCGGCACGAAGCGGTTGTGCGTGGACGACGGCTACTACGAGACGTTCAACCTGCCGCACGTGCGGTTGGTGGATCTGCGCGAGGAGCCGATCGAGTCGGTGACGGCGAAGGGGGTCCGGACGGCGCGGGGTGAGCACGTCCTGGACGTGCTGGTGCTGGCGACGGGGTTCGACGCCTTCACGGGTGCGCTGACGCGGATGGGCCTGCGGGGGCGTGACGGGCGGTCGCTGGCCGATGTCTGGCGGGACGGGCCGCGCAGCTATCTCGGACTCGCGGTCGCGGGGTTCCCGAACCTGTTCACGATCACGGGTCCGGGCAGCACGACGGTGCTGTCCAACGTGCTGCGGGCGATCGAGCACCACGTGGAGTGGGTGTGCGACCTGCTGACGGAGGCGCGGGAGCGGGGCGTCGCCGAGATCGAGGCGCTGGAACCCGCGCAGGACGAGTGGGTGGCGCGGGTGGCGGAGCTGGCGGGCCGGACGTTGTACCCGCAGACCGATTCCTATTACGTGGGCGCGAATGTCGACGGGAAGGCGCGGGTGTTCGCGCCGTTCGCCGGTGGGCTGGACGCGTACCGGGCCATCTGCGACGGTGTCGCGGCGGAGGGGTACCGGGGGTTCAGGCTCGCATGACCACCGAGCTGGGGCGGGCGGGGCTGGCGGCGGTGCTGCTGGCCGCGTTGCTGCCGATGGCGGATGCCTTCATCGTCAACGTCGCGCTGCCGACGATCGCGGGTGACCTGCGGGCGTCCGGAGCGGAGCTGGAACTAGTGGTGGCCGGGTACGGGCTCGCGTTCACCGTGTTCCTGGTGCTGGGTGGCCGCCTGGGTGACGCCTGCGGCCGGCGGCGGGTGCTCGTGGCGGGGCTGGCGGGGTTCACGGCCGCGTCGTTGTGGTGCGCGGTGGCGGACTCGGGCACATCGCTGGTGGCGGCGCGGGTGGTGCAGGGCGCGGCGGCCGCGTTGATCCCACCGCAGGTGCTGGGGACCATCCAGGCGGCGGTCGCGCCGCAGCGGCGGCCGCGGGCGATGAGCCTGTACGCGGCGGTGGCCGGGTTCGCGGCGATCCTCGGGCTGGTGGCGGGCGGGGTGCTGGTGACCGCGGATCTGTGGGGGACGTCGTGGCGGCTGGTGTTCCTGGTGAACCTGCCACTCGGGGTCCTCGCGGTGGTGCTGACACTGCTGGTGGTGCCGGAGACGCGGTCGTCGCGGCCGATGGGGATCGACGTGCGCGGGACCGGGTTGCTGGCGCTGGTGATCGTGTTGCTGCTGGTGGGCCTGAACCGGGGGCCGGTGCTGGGATGGCCGTGGTGGACGGTCGGGGTGCTGGTGCTCGTTCCGTTCGCGGCGCTGGCTTTGTGGCGTGCGGAGGTGCGTCTGGTGGCGCGGGAGCGGGTGCCGTTGCTGCCGCCGTCGGTGCTGACGACGCCGGAGGTGCGCCGGGGACTGCTGGTGGTGGCGCCTTTCTTGGCCGCGTGGGCGGGATATCTGTTCGCGTTGCCGTTGACGGTGCAGAACGGGTTCGGGCTGGACCCGGCGGCGGCCGGGCTGGCGGTGGTGCCGATGTCGGCGGCGTTCCTGGCCGGGTCGTTCGCGGTGCCGCGGTTGCGGGAGAAGCGCGGTGACGGCGTGCTGGTCGTCGGGGCGCTGACGCAGGCGGCGGGGGTGGCGTGGTTGCTGGGGGTGCTGGTGCTCGGTGCCGCGGTGTGGTGGCTGCTGCCCGGCCTCGTGCTGATCGGGCTGGGACAGGCGCTGGTCGTGGGGTCGTCGCAGATTTCGGTGCTGTCCGCGGTGCCGGCGCAGTACGCGGGGGCCGGTGGAGGCGTGCTGGTGACGACGCAGCAGGGGGCGATGGCGGTCGGGGTGGCCGGGCTGGGGTCCGTCTACACAGGACTGACCGGGACCGGGCACGCCACCGCGTTCGCCGTGGTGCTGGCAGTGCAGCTGGTGGTGGCGATCGCGGTGGCGGCGGCCGGTCAGAGGGCGGCCATGTCCAGTTCGGCGATCTGAGCCAGGGACATGTCCAGCTGCTCGTGGAGGAACCGCGGCATCGTCCAGTGCGGGAGCGCGCCTGCGTCGAAGGGACCGAACGCGTCCTGGTAGAGAGGAATCCATTGCAGGGCTTCGGTGGCGGTGCGTTCGCGGGGTGCTTCCTCGGCGTAGTCGGTGTAGCTGATGCTGCGGTGCTCGATGAAGAACCCGCCGGGCAGGCGGGCGCAGAGTTCGCGGTACTCACGGGTTTGCAGGATCAGGTAGTGCCAGACCTCGTCGATCTCCTGTTCCACCGGCAGGAAGGTGCCGGCCAGGCGGTCCTGGTGGGCGGAGACGAGGTAGAGGTAGCGCAGGCATTCGAGGACCTGGCGTTCGACGAAGCCGGCCGGGTGGCCGGTCTTCGCGGTGAAGTGCTCGACCACCTCGGCGTGCAGGTCCTCGCCCAGCAGGGCGCGCAGGTCGGCGGGGGTCACGGGCACAGTGGCTCCTTGTCCGGCGTGGGGATCAGCGGGTGCGCGAGTCGGGGTGCAGCCAGGCGTACTTGCCGGACTTTCCGATCGGGATGTGCGTGCGGTGGACGGGATGCACGGTGAGTTCGAGGTGTTCGGCGAGAGCGGCGACGAGCGCGGTGGTGTCGGCCGGTTGCCGGTCGAACGTGGTGTACTCCAGTTCCGCAGTGGTGCCTTCGCCGACGCGCAGGCGGTAGAGGAACACCTCCGGTGCGGTCTCGCCGATCCAGCGGTCGAGGTCGCCGTGGCACAACAGCGTGGTGCCGACGCGGACGAGCTCCTTCTCGCGGCCGCAGAAGCGGACGACGCGGGCCGGGTCCGGGGTGCCGTCGGCGGTGCGGGCGAGGTCGCCGGACCGGTAGCGGATCAGCGGCATCCACTCGTTGCGGATGCTGGAGACGATCACGGCGTAGAGGGTGCTGCCGGGTTCGACGGGCAGCAGCTCGACGGCCATGCGCTCGAGGTACGGGTGATAGGTGCCGCCGCCGTCGCTGTAGTACAGGTAGCCGAGCTCGGTGCTGCCGAAGAGGTCGACGATCGGGCAGGCGAGGTGAGCGCGCAGGTAGCGGGCGACGTTGTCCGGTGTGTACTCGTAGGCGTGCACGACGCTGGCGGGCGCGGGCAGTTCGAGGCCGAACTCGCGGGCTTTGTCCAGCAGGTGCGCGAGGTGGTAGCTGGAGCAGTCGAGGTGGTAGCCGCCGCCGTCACGGACGTGCTCGATCTCGGCGAGCATCCGTTCGACGTCGGCACGGGTCCACAGTGCCGGGTCGAGGTGCTGGTTGACGTAGACGGTGCGGTCGTCGAGGCGCCGGTCGGCCAGCGGTGGACGGTCGAGCGGGGGTTCGCCGCGTTTTCTGGCGTTGACGCGGGCGACGTGTTCGGTGGCGAGCACGGTGGTCACGGACACGCGCGGGCACCCGGCGTCCCAGGTGTGCCGGATGGCGGGGTGCTCGGACCAGAGGCGGTAGTAGGACCTGAGCAGGAAGTAGGGCGGGCGGACCAGCTGCATGCGCGCGTGGTTGGTGCCGGTGGACAACACGAACTCGGCGGCGCCGGTGCCGAGGGCCTCGGCGAGGGCCGGGGTCATGAAGTTGTCCGGGAAGCCCCGGCTGATGGCGTCCTTCTCCAGGACGGGAAACGTGCCGGTGGCGAGGGATTCGCGGTAGATCGGGATGTCGCGGATGTGGTCGAGCATCTCGGCGGTCGGCTGCACGCGGGGTCCAATCGGCGTCGGGTGGCGGCGCCGGGTGGCAGGTGGAGCGACCACCTGCCACCCGGTGGGACAGGGCGGTCAGCCCGCCTTGGAGATGCAGCCTTCCTTGCGCGAGATGCAGCCTTCCTTGGCAGACGGCTGGGAGTTCGCCTCGACCCACTTGGCCCACACGTCGTCGCGGGCGATCTTCTCGGCCAGCTGCTGCATGTTGCTCCTCCGATCACTGGGGAAGGTTCCTGTCCGCGAAGCTATCACTCCGCGTCCGATATGTCCGTTATGCGGATATTTTTTGAGCAAAACGCGGAAGTTGCGATGGGGGTGTGGAACGGGGTTCGACGACGAGGTAGCGGTGTTCGACGACGCATTCGACGAAAACCGGCCCGCTCAAGATGGAAATTTCCTTGAATTGACTGCTCGTCGACGTCGAAATAGTCGATATGGCTTCCGAGCTGCGGTGAAGCAGGGTTTTTGCGTTGAGTAGGGCATTGCTTCCGCCTCCGATGTTCTTTAGCATTTCGGCTCGCCTGGACATCAGGCTCGGGCGTCGCGGTGGGATATCGGGAGAGTCAATGACGACATCAGGAATGTCTCGCCGCGGCTTCCGGCTGAGCCAGCGGGCGCTCAACGTCCCAGACGCCTCCACGGCGGACGGCACGGTGCTCGACCAGTGGGACTACCAGAACGCTCCTCAGGAGCAGTGGCAGCTCATCCCGTCCTGACCTGGAGATGGAGGAACCCCGTGGTCGCGTTGGGGAAGACCGCCCTGACCCTGCTGGCGGCGCTGATCGTCACCGTCGGCTCGGCATCGCCCGCGTCGGCCTATCCCGGGCCCGGCCGGGTGACGGGGGACGTCGGCGTGCACGATCCCAGCGCGGTCAGGCGCTCCGACGGGAGCTACCTGGTGGCGCACACCGGTGACAACATCGCGCTCAAGACCTCCGCCGACCGGATCGCGTTCCGCGACGCGGGTGCGGCGTTCCCCGGCGGTGCGCCGTGGACCACCGGCTACACCGGTGGCGGCCGCACGCTCTGGGCACCTGACCTGTCCTACCGCAACGGGCTGTACTGGATGTACTACTCGGCCTCCACGTTCGGGTCGAACAACTCGGCGATCTTCCTGGCCACCAGCCCCAGCGGCAACTCCGGCACCTGGACCCATCGCGGTCTGGTCGTCGAGTCCCGGACGTCGGACGACTTCAACGCGATCGACCCCGACCTGGTGGTGGACGACCAGGGCCGGTGGTGGCTGAGCTTCGGGTCGTTCTGGTCCGGCATCAAGATGGTCGCGCTCAACCCGTCGAACGGCCTGCGCTCCGACTCCGTGATCCGCTCGATCGCCGGCCGCAACGGCGGTCCGATCGAGGCGCCGAACATCGTCAAGCGCGGCTCCTACTACTACCTGTTCGTCTCGTTCGACTACTGCTGCCGCGGCGCGTCCAGCACGTACCGGGTGATGGCCGGCCGCTCGACCAGCGTCACCGGGCCGTACTTCGACCGCAACGGCACCCCCATGACCTCCGGTGGCGGTACGGAGATCCTGGCCAGTCACGACAACGTCCACGGCCCAGGACATCAGGACGTCCTCACCGACGTCGACGGCGATCTCCTCGTCTACCACTACTACGCCGACAACGGCGCACCGCTGCTGGGCATCAACCTGCTGGGCTACGACTCGGCCGGCTGGCCGTTCGTCTACTGAGGACATTTGTGAGGCGATGTTGAGATCAGCTGCCGGGCGTCGCCGTTGGCGCTCCACCGTCGTTCTGGTCACCACTGTCACGCTGCTGGGCGGGACCACGAGTGCTCTGCCGACGACCGCGTCCGCCGCGATCGTGGACACCAATGCGTCGTACGTGTTGGTCAACCGCAACAGCGGCAAGGCTTTGGACGTCTACGAGCTGGCCACCGCCGACGGGGCGCGGATCTCGCAGTACACCCGCAACGACGGCGCGTGGCAGCAGTGGCAGTTCGTCGACTCCGGCGGCGGCTACTACCGGCTGAAGTCCAGGCACAGCGGCAAGGTTCTCGACTTCCCGTCCACCGCGGACAGAGCCGGCCTGGTGCAGACGACCGACGCCAACCGTCCCAGCCAGCAGTTCCGGCCGGCGGACTCGCCGGAGGGTCAGGTCCGGCTGATCAACCGCGCGAGCGGCAAGGCCGTCGACGTGCTGAGCTTCTCCACCGCCGACGGTGCCGAGATCGTCCAGTGGCCCGACACCGGTGGCACGAACCAGCAGTGGCAGCTGGTGAAGCTCGGCGCCGCCCGCACGTTCACCAACCCGATCAAGCGCAGCGGCCCCGATCCGTGGCTGCAGTACTACAACGGCTACTACTACCTGGCCACCACGACGTGGAACTCCACGATCACCATGCGGCGGTCGCGGACGCTGGCCGGCCTGTCCACCGCGGCGGACACGACGGTGTTCTCCCTGTCGGGCCGCCCGAACGGCTGCTGCAACATGTGGGCGCCGGAGTTCCACCTGCTGAACGGCCGCTGGTACCTGTACTACGTGGCGGGCCAGGACGTGCCCGACTTCAACCCCACGCAGCGGTTGCACGTCCTGGAGAGCTCCGGCAGCGACCCGATGGGGCCGTACACGTTCAAGGCGGATCTGGGTGACACGTGGGAGATCGACCCGAGCATCCTGCGGCACGACGGAAAGCTCTACCTGCTGGGCAGCGCGATCGACGGCACCCAGAGCCTGACCATCACGCCGCTGGCCAACCCGTACACGATCGCCGGCCCCCGCCGCACGATCAGCCGGCCCACGCTGGCGTGGGAAACCCAGGGCGGGCAGGTCAACGAGGCCGCGGAACCGCTGTACCACAACGGCCGCACGATGATCGTCTACTCGGCCAGCGCGTGCTGGGGCCCCGACTACAAGCTGGGCCTGCTCACCCTGACCGGTACCGACCCGCTCAACAGCGCGCACTGGACCAAGTCGCCGAACCCGGTGTTCCAGCGCAACGACGGCAACGGCGTCTACGCGCCGGGCCACAACGGGTTCTTCAAGTCGCCCGACGGCACCGAGGACTGGATCGTCTACCACGCCAACGACTCGGCCTCCGGCGGCTGCGACATGAACCGCTCGACCCGTGCGCAGAAGTTCACGTGGAACTCCGACGGCTCGCCGAACTTCGGCACGCCGGTCCGGCTCGGTGCCACGCTCACCGCGCCCTCGGGCGAGACGGGCTGACAGAGATGAGGAACGAGTTGATCAGCATCCCACCACTGCGGCGACGCGTCAGGGCGGCGGCCCTGGCGACGGCGGCGCTGGCGACGGCCACCCTCGTGTCGTTCCCCGGACACGCCGCGGCGGCGAACACGCCCGGAGCGGCGGCAGCCCAGACCGGGCGGTACTTCGGGGCGGGCATCTCCGGTCATCTCGACGAGGCCGAGTACGTGAACACGTGGACCACGGAGTTCAACGGCGTCACGCCGGGCAACGAGATGAAGTGGGCCACGACCGAGCCCCAGCGCGGCCAGTTCAACTTCGGTCCCGCGGACCAGATCGTCAGCCGGGCCCAGGACAAGCGCATGACGATCCGCGGGCACACGCTGGTGTGGCACGCGCAGCTTCCCAGCTGGGTCAACGACCTCGACGCCACCAACCTGCGTTCGGCGATGCACAACCACATCAACCAGGTCGCGGGCCATTGGCGGGGGCAGCTCTACGCCTGGGACGTGGTCAACGAGGCGTTTCTGGGGGACGGCACCCGCAGGCAGTCGGCCTTTCAGCAGAAGCTCGGCGACGGCTACATCGAGGAAGCGTTCCGCGCCACTCGAGCGGCGGATCCGACCGCCAAGCTCTGCTACAACGACTTCAACACCGACGGCGTCAACACCAAGAGCACGGCGATCTACAACATGGTGCGGGACTTCCGCAGCCGTGGCGTGCCGATCGACTGCGTGGGCTTCCAGAGCCACCTCAGCTCGAACTCCTCGCTCAGCACTTACCAGGCGAACCTGCAACGGTTCGCCGACCTCGGCGTCGAGGTGCAGATCACCGAGCTCGACGTCGGCGGCAGCGGCTCGGCCCAGGCCGACGTGTACCGGAAGGTCACCCAGGCCTGCCTGGCCGTCTCACGCTGCACCGGCATCACCGTCTGGGGCATCACGGACAAGTACTCGTGGCGCCGCGAGGAGACACCGCTGCTGTTCGACAACAACTACGCCAAGAAACAGGCCTACTACGATGTGCTCTACGCGCTCAACAACCCACGCGGTCAGGTGCACGCGGTAGGGGCGGACAAGTGTCTGGACGTTCCGGACGCCTCGACCACGGCAGGCACCCAGCTGCAGATCTGGGCCTGCTCGACCGGCACCAACCAGCAGTGGACTCGCACGACCGAGGGCGAGCTCACCGTCTACACCGGTGACTTGCGACAGTGTCTCGACGCCTCGGGCGCCGGTACCGCCGACGGCACGGCGGTGATCATCTGGACCTGCCACGGCCGTGCCAGCCAGAAGTGGAACCTGAACGCCGACGGCACCATCACCGGCGCTCAGTCGGGGCTGTGCCTGAGCGTGAACGGCGCCGCGACCGCCAACGGCAGCCGTGTGGTCCTGTTGACCTGCAACGGTGGCGGACATCAGCAGTGGTCCTTCTGAGCAGTTGCGATGGAACGGGTCGATAGATCGGAGGTCAGATACTCGTATTCGAGGTATCCGTGCGGCTGTAGTGGGACTTTAGTTGGTCGGAGGACTATCGCTCGCCTATACATCGGATCTATCCTCGCCGAGGTTGCCTGCTCGTACCTCGCACCCAACGGAGGGTGTCCATGCGTGGACCACTGTCGAAATCAGCTCTCGCGGCCACGGCCGTCCTGGCGGCAGGTCTCGTTCTGTCGCCAGGGGTAGCTCCCGCCGCCGGTGCCCGGCAGGTTCCGGACGGCAACACGCTGTGGTACGACGAGCCCGCCACCGACTGGGAGAGCCGGGCACTGCCGATCGGCAACGGCGCGCTGGGTGCGATGGTGTTCGGCGGGGTGACCTCGGAGCAGCTGCAGTTCAACGAGAAGTCCCTGTGGACCGGCGGTCCCGGTGCGGCCGGTGGGTACAACTTCGGCAACTGGACCTCGCCGCGTCCCGGGGCGCTCGACGAGGTCGTGACGGCGATCAACCAGAACGGCCGGGCCGACCCGAAGTGGGTGGCGGGCAAGCTGGGCCAGCCGAAGACGAACTTCGGTGCCTACCAGACCTTCGGTGATCTCAGGCTGGACCTGGCGGGACAGTCCACTTCGCACTCCGGGTACCGGCGTGAGCTCAACATCGGCGACGCGACCGCCAGGGTCGGTTACACCAACGACGGGGTGACCTACGACCGCGAGTACTTCGTCAGCTATCCCGACCAGGTGATGGTCGGGCGCCTCGGTGCCGACCAGCCGGGCAAGGTGTCGTTCACCCTGCGCTACACCTCGCCGCGCAGCGACTTCACCGCCACGGCCTCCGGTGGCCGGTTGACGATCAGGGGCAAGCTCGCCAACAACGGCATGGTGTTCGAGGCGCAGATCCAGGTGCTCGCCGACGGCGGCACGGTGAGCAGCAGCGGTTCGGCGGTGACCGTGTCCGGCGCGAACAGCGCGACGTTCGTACTGGGCGCCGGCACCGACTACGCGGACACCTACCCGAACTACCGCGGCGCGGACCCGGGCAGCCGGGTGAAGTCCACTGTGGACGCCGCGGCGGCGAAGTCCTTCGCCGCCCTGCGGGCCGCGCACGTGGCCGACCACAGGGCGTTGTTCGACCGGGTGAAGCTCGACATCGGCCAGACCGTGCCGAACAAGCCCACCGACGATCTGCGTGCCGCCTACACGGGCGGCTCCTCGGCCGACGACAGGGCGCTGGAGGCGTTGTACTACCAGTACGGCCGGTACCTGCTGATCGCCTCGTCGCGCAGCGGGTCGCTGCCCGCCAACCTGCAGGGCGTGTGGAACAACTCCACGTCGCCGCCGTGGAGCGCGGACTACCACACCAACATCAACATCCAGATGAACTACTGGCTCGCGGGGCAGGCCAACCTGGCCGAGACGGCGGAGCCGTTCGTCCGGTTCGTCGAGGCGCTCAAGGCGCCCGGTCAGGTCACCGCGAACACCATCTTCGGCACCGGCGGCTGGCTGGTGAACAACGAGACCAACCCGTTCGGCTTCACCGGAGTGCACGACTGGGCGACCGCGTTCTGGTTCCCGGAAGCCAATGGCTGGCTGGCCTCCCAGGTCTACGACCTCGCCACGTTCAGCAAGGACCCGGCGCTGCTGAACCGCGCCTACGCCCTGCTCAAGGGTGCCAGCGAGTTCTGGCTCGCGAACCTGCGAACCGACCCGCGCGACGGCAAGCTCGTCGCGACCCCGAGCTACTCGCCGGAACACGGCCCCTTCACCGCCGGTGACTCGATGGCCCAGCAGATCGTCTGGGGCCTGTTCACCGACACCGTCGCCGCCTCCACCGCACTCGGGGCCGACCCGGCGTTCCGCGCCCAGGTGCAGGACAAGCTGAACGCGATGGATCCCGGCCTGCGGATCGGCAGCGGCGGGAAGCTGCAGGAGTGGAAGAGCGACGCGATCACCGGCGAGCCGCAGCACCGGCACGTGTCCCACCTCTACGCGCTGCACCCCGGCCACCAGATCGCGGCCGGCACGGCGTTCGGCGACGCGGCCAAGGCGACGCTGATCGACCGCGGCGACGGCGGCACCGGCTGGAGCAAGGCGTGGAAGATCAACTTCTGGGCGCGCCTGCTCGACGGCGACCACGCCCACAAGATGGTCGCCGAGCAGCTCAAGGGCTCCACGCTCGCCAACCTCTTCGACACCCACCCGCCGTTCCAGATCGACGGCAACTTCGGTGCCACCGCCGGAATCACGGAAATGCTGCTGCAGAGCCAGAACGGCGTCGTCCACGTCCTGCCGGCCAAGCCGGGCGCCTGGCCCGCCGGCTCGGTGACCGGCCTGAAGGCACGGGGCAACGTGACGGTGGACGTGTCGTGGACGTCGACCGACGGAGTCGACTTCACGCTCAAGCCGGCCGGCTCCGGCAACCTCACCGTGCGCAACGGGGTGTTCGCCGGCCGGTACACGCTGACCGACACCACGACCGGCGAGCCCGTCGGCGGCACGGTCACCGGTGACCGGATGACGTTCGCCGCCACCGCGGGACACGCCTACCGCGTCGTCGGCGAGTTCCAGGTCCTCGGGTGAGGACTTTGACGCCTTGGTCGCCGTGGATCACCATGTCGGGGTGACTCCGTGACCGAGCCGAGGAGTGCGACCCGATGGCGCGCAGGCCCACGGTGTACGACGTCGCCGAGAGGGCCGGGGTGTCCATCGCGACCGTGTCGTTCGCCTTCGCCCAGCCGGAACGGGTGCGCAAGAAGACGCGCGACACCGTGCTGGCCGCCGCTGCCGCCCTGGGCTACGTGCCGAACGTGAGCGCTCGCGGGCTGGCGAAGGGGCGCACCGGCGCCATCGGGCTCTACTCGTTGAGCTACCTGCTGGACAGCGACGACGGAGACCCCGCCGACGAACTGCGGGCGCAGGCGACCGGTGACGCCGGCCTGTTCCCGCTGTACGCCGATCTGGTCCAGCGGGGTGTGGAGCTCGAATGCCGCCGCAGGGGACTGGCGCTGATGCTGGGATCGGGCACCGGGCCGCCCGCCGTGGTCGACGTCGCCGGACGGGTCGACGGCCTGATCACGTTCGCGGGCGCCGCGCCCGCCGAGGCCCTGGCCCGCATCGCGCGCCGGATTCCGGTGGTCGAGCTCGGTGGTGAGACGACGGCGGCCGGCACGCGGACGGTCCTGGTCGAAAACCGGTCGGGCATGCGCCGGCTGGTCGAACACCTGCTGCGCGAGCACGGACACCGGCGTTTTTCCTACATCGGCGAGGAAAGCGTGACGGCGGAGTTCTCGGAACGCTTCGGCGGCTACGCCGAAGCCCTCACCGCCGCGGGGCTCGCGGTGCACCCGTCGCTGCCGAGCAAGCCGGCCCGGGAGGAGACCACCCGTGCCGCGCTGGCGCCCGTTCTGGCGGGTGGACGCCTGCCCGACGTCTTCGTGTGCGCCACCGACCAGGAAGCACTGGTGGTGCTGGACGTGCTGCGCGAGGCCGGCATCGACGTGCCAGGACAGGTGGCGGTCACCGGTTTCGACGGCATCGTCGCCACGCGCCTGTCATCGCCTCCGTTGACCACCGTCCAGCAACCGATGGAGGCCGTCGGCCGCACGGCGGTACGGCTCCTTCTCGAGACGGAAACGGGAGAGGCGCAGGTGCCTTTGCCGACCGAACCCGTCATTCGAGCCAGTTGCGGCTGCCTTTTCTCGAAATGACCTTGTCGAATGTTCGTCGATCGGACGTCCCAGTCTTGACCGCCGAAATCTAAGCGCTTAGATTCCGGGCACGTCGTCTCGCCTTTCCGCCGGTGCCGAGGCGTCGGGAATCCTCCTGCGGACAGGACTGGTGATGATCCCGAGCAGAACCGGCGTGGTCGAACCGGCGAATTCAACTGATTACCGCAGCCCGCGCAGAACAGGGCACCGGCTCCGGGCGACCGCCTGTGCTCTGGTGGCGCTGCTGGTGACCGGGATGCTCACGGTGGGCGGTGCCCAGGCGGGCCCGGACGACGCGATGAGGACCGTCGCCGCGATGCAGCCGGGCTGGAACCTGGGCAACACGATGGACGCCATCCCCGACGAGACGTCGTGGGGCAACCCGCGCACCACGCAGGCCCTGCTGCACCACGTGCGTTCCCAGGGCTACAAGAGCATCCGCATCCCGGTGACGTGGAGCAACCACCACGGTGCCGCGCCGGGTTACACCATCGACGCGGCCTGGCTGGCGCGGGTCCGCGAGATCGTCGACTGGTCCCTGGCCGAGGGTCTCTACGTGATGATCAACCTGCACCACGACTCGTGGCAGTGGATCAACACGTATCCGAGTGATCGCGCGGCCGTGATGGCCAGGTACACCGCGCTGTGGTCGCAGATCGCCACGACGTTCCGCGACCACTCCCCGAAGCTCGTGTTCGAGAGCATCAACGAACCGCAGTTCGCCGGCACCTCCGGCACCGACGAGGACGCCAGGGCGCTGCACGAGCTGAACGCGGAGTTCCACCGGATCGTCCGCGGGTCCGGTGGCCGCAACGCCACCCGCCTGCTGGTGCTGCCCACCGTGAACACCGCCGCCGACCAGCCCCGGCTGGACGCGTTCCTGGCGAGCTACGACCAGTTGCACGACCCCAACATCGCCGCGACGGTGCACTTCTACGGCTTCTGGCCGTTCAGCGTGAACATCGCCGGCTTCACCCGCTACAACGCGGATGTGGAGCAGGACCTCGTCGGCACCTTCGACCGCGTGTACAACACGTTCGTGTCCCGGGGCATCCCGGTGATCATCGGCGAATGGGCGCTGCTCAGCTACGACCACACCCGGCCGGGCGTGATCGAACGCGGCGAGTTCCTCAAGTTCGTGGAAGCGGTCGGCTACCACGCCCGCATCCGCAGGCTCACCACGATGCTCTGGGACGCGGGCCAGTTCCTGAACCGCACCGAACTGCGCTGGCGCGACCAGGGCGTGCACGACCTGATCAGGGCGAGCTGGGCGACGCGGTCCGGCACGGCCTCGTCCGACCAGGTCTACCTGCGCCGCAGCGGCACGATCACCGCGCAGGCGCTGACGCTCAACCTGAACGGCACGTCGTTCCGGGGACTGCGGCAGGGTGACATCAACCTCGTCAACGGCACCGACTACACCATGTCCGGCACCACCCTGACGCTCACCGCCGCCGCACTCACCCGGCTCGCCGGCAACCGCGCCTACGGCGTCAACGCCACCATCGAGGCCCGCTTCTCCCAAGGCGTGCCCTGGCAGATCGGCATCATCAGCTACGACCCGCCCACGCAGGCCGCCGCCACCGGCACGACCACGTCGTTCACGATCCCCACCCAGTTCCACGGCGACCAGCTCGCGACGATGGAAGCGAAGTACGCCGACGGCCGCCCCGCGGGACCGGCGAACTGGACCACGTTCAAGGAGTTCTGGCAGAACTTCCAGCCCGACTACGCCGCGGGCGGGATGATCCTCAAGCCGGAGTTCTTCGCCGAGGTCGCCGACGGCCGGGTGACCCTGACGTTCCACTTCTGGAGCGGAACGCAGATCACCTACTACCTCACCAAGTCCGGCACCTCGGTGACCGGCAGCACCGGTTGACGGCTGCACCGTTCATTTCGATTTTCCGAACAACGGCAAAACCAGGAAGTCGCTCGTTCAGGCCTGTTTTCAGTGAGCCGCGCATTCTCCGGGAAAGGACCGCGGACATGCACTCCTCCAATCGGCGACGGCCGGCAGCGCGCCGGGCACTGACCGTCCTGTCCGTGCTCGGCGCGGTCGTGCTCGGCCTGCCGGCGACGGGCTCCGCCGCGGTGCCGCCGGCACAGGTCATCCCGGTGGCACCGTCCGACTCGGCCGCCACGATCATCGACAACGCCACGAACGTCGTGCCCACCCCTCGGCAGCTGGCCTACCAGCGGCTGGAGCGGATGGCGTTCCTCCACTTCGGCGTGAACACCTTCACCGGCAGGGAGTGGGGGACCGGCACCGAGGACCCGAACGTCTTCACACCCCAGGGCCTGAACACCGACCAGTGGGCCGCCTCGCTCAAGGACGCGGGGTTCAAGGGCGGCATCCTCACCGCCAAGCACCACGACGGTTTCCTGCTGTTCCCCTCGAAGTACTCGGCCTTCGGCGTCACCTCCGACCGCGCGTGGCAGAACGGCCAGGGCGACGTGGTGAAGAACTTCACCGACTCCATGCACAAGTACGGGCTGAAGGTGGGCATCTACGTCTCGCCGGCCGACCTGCACGAGAACCAGCCCGGCGGGCGGTTCGCCAACGGCAGCGCGCAGAAGCAGGTGACCATCCCCGGTGATCCCTCAGAGGTCGTCAACGGGATCTCGTTCCGCTTCAACTCCGACGACTACAACACCTACTTCGAGAACACGCTCTACGAGCTGATGTCCAGGTACGGCTCGGTCGACGAGGTGTGGTGGGACATGGCGAACCCCACCGGCCGCCCCCAGCCCTACAACTTCCTCGACTGGATCAAGATCGTTCGCGCGCTCCAGCCCAACGCGGTGATGCTGAACGACGGTGGGCCGGACGTCCGCTGGATCGGCAACGAGGACGGCTACGCCCGGCAGTCCGAGACGTCGGTCGTGCCCTACGTCGGCAACGCCGCGATCGCCGCGGACAACATCGTGAACCCGCCCGGCGGGAACGGCGCTCCCGACCTCGGCAGCGACGCCCTGCTGTCCCGGCGCAAGGCGGACGGCACCAGCGCCTGGAACTATCTCAAGTGGACACCCGGCGAGTGCAACGGAACGCTTTCCGCGCGCCACAACTGGTTCTGGCAGCCCAACGAGGTGTGGCGTTCGGTGCCGGAGCTCGAGGAGATGTACTACGGCTCGGTCGGCCGCAACTGCAACTCCCTGCTGAACGTCGGCCCGAACCGGCAGGGCGTGCTCGACCAGTCCGCGATCACGGTGCTCAACCAGTTCAACGCGAGGCTCACCGGGACGTTCGGCACCAACCTCGCCGCCGGTGCGACCGCGGCCAACGACAGCGGGACGGGCAACCTCGCCGGCCGCACCCCGAACCTGGCGCTGGACGGCGACCTGGACAGCTCCTGGCAGCCGTCCGCCTCGACCGGCGGACTGGTGTTCACCCTGCCCTCGGCGCGCACCTTCGACGTCCTGTCCGTCCAGGAGGACCTGAACCTCGGCCAGCGCGTCCAGTCGTACGCGGTGGACGCCTGGAACGGCAGCTCCTGGAACCAGATCGCGAGTGACACCACGATCGGCCAGAAGAAGCTGGTCCGACTGTCCGCTCCGGTCACCACGAGCCAGGTGAGGCTGCGCATCACCGGATCGAGGTCCAACCCGGCCATCGCCGAGTTCGGCCTGTTCCTGCGGCCCGGCGGTGGCGGCGGGACCGGGACGATCACCTCCGTCTCCGCGAACAAGTGCGTCGAGGTCAGCGGCGCGAGCACGGCGAACGGCGCAGCGATCCAGCTGTGGGACTGCAACGGCGGCAGCAACCAGAGCTGGAGCCGCACGACGAACAAGCAGCTGGTGGTGTACGGCAACAAGTGCCTGGACGCCTATGGCGAAGGAACCACTGCCGGTACCGCAGTCGTGACGTGGGACTGCCACGGCCGTACGAACCAGCAGTGGAACGTGAACTCCGACGGCACCATCACCGGCGTCCAGTCCGGGCTGTGCCTGGACGCTTACGGCGCGGGCACCGCGAACGGCACGAAGATCGTGCTGTGGACCTGCAACGGTGGCACGAACCAGAAGTGGCAGGTTCGCTGAACGATGGCCAACCGTCCTTTGCCGCGTGTTCTCGTCGCGCTGGCGTGCCTCGCCCTGTTCACGGCAGCCGCGCCCCCGAGCCTCGCGGGACCGCGGCCGACGGTCGAAGGGCTCACCACGAACGGCAGGGCGAACCCGCTCGGCCTCCCCGGTGCCGCCCTGGCGTTCGGCTGGAAGTCCGTGTCCTCGCGCAGAGCGATGACGCAGACCGCTTATGAGGTGCAGGTCGGGTCCTCACCCGGAGCGTCGGACGTGTGGCGCACCGGAAAGGTCAAGTCACCGCAGCAGGTCGACATCGCCTACGGAGGACCGGCCCTGGTCTCCGCGACGCGGTACCACTGGCGCGTGCGGATCTGGGACGACAAGGGTGTTCCCAGCGCCTGGAGCCTGCCGGCGTGGTTCGAGACGGGTCTGCTCACCCCGGCCGACTGGGGGCCGGCGGCCTGGATCGGCAAGCCCGCGCCGGCCTACGAGCAGTGGACCGACTACACCGCCACGGTGAAGTTCCGGCTGAACAACGAGGCGTTCGGCACGTTCCTGCGCGCGAAGGACGCCGACAACGCGTACATGTGGCAGCTCAACGTCGGCACGTCCACCGACTCGGTGCCGATGCTGCGACCGCACCGGCGCCTCAACGGCGGCTACGCGTTGCTCGCCGAGGTCGACCTGCGGCCGTTCGGGTTCACCCGTGCCGGACTGCTTTCCGGCGACCACGCGGTCGCCTACACCGTCCAGGGCGAGACCATCCGGACCGTGCTGGACGGCATCACGGTCGACACGCGCACCGTCTCGGACTTCTCCGTCGGGCGGCCGGGCCTGCGCACCTGGGAGAAGGAGTCGGTGACGGTCACGTCGTTCACCGCGACCAGGCCCGACGGCACCGTGCTGGCTGCTCCCGAGCTCGCCGTGCCCAACCCCTTCAGCGGCGGCAGCATCGAGAACCACGAGCTGACCGTCACCGGGACCACCGACGCGTTGCTGCTTGGCGACTCCTACGAGCCGTTGCTGCGCACGTCGTTCCGCACCTTGCAAGGGAAGAAGGTGGCGCAGGCGAGGATCTACGCCTCGGCGCACGGCGTGTACGAGCTCACCCTCAACGGCCGCAAGGTCGGCGACCAGTTCCTCGCACCGGGCTACACCGAGTACACCAAGCGCATCCAGTCGCAGACCTACGACGTGACCGGCCTCGTCCGCGCCGGCGGGAACGGTCTCGGTGCCGCGCTGGGCGACGGCTGGTGGGCGGGCAAGGTCGGCCTGGCGGGCAAGGGCCAGTACGGCACCGACCTGTCCCTGGTCGCGCGGTTGAAGATCACCTACACCGACGGCACCGCGCAGTGGGTCGACACGACGCCGGACTGGCGGTGGCAGCGGGGACCGTTCGCCGCGACCGACAACCAGATCGGCGAGACCTACGACGCCCGGTTCGCGCGGCAGGGCTGGACCGATGCCGGGTTCGACGACTCGTCGTGGCAACCGGTCGTCGTCCGCCCGTCCGACACCGCGAAGCTGACGCCGCAACCGGACGAGCCGGTGCGCGAGACGCAGGTGCTGGACGCGGTCGCGGTCAGCAAGCCCCGCCCCGGCGTCACGATCTACGACCTCGGCCAGAACATGGTCGGCGTCGCACGGGTGAAGATCGCCGGAAAGGCGGGCGAGACCGCCAGGATCCGGCACGCCGAGGTGCTCAACCGCGACGGGACGATGTACGTGGAGAACCTCCGTGCCGCCACGGCGACCGACTACTACCGGTTCGCGGCCGACGGCACGGTGAGCTACCAGCCGACGTTCACCCAGCACGGCTTCCGGTACGTCGAGATCACCGGTCTGAGCACCCCGCCGGCCGCGGCGGACGTGAAGGGCGTCGTCTGGGGCTCGGACCTGAAGCGCACCGGCACGCTGCGCACCTCGCACGACCTGCTGAACCAGCTGCACAGCAACGTCACCTGGGGCGCGCGCGGCAACTTCCTCTCGATCCCCACCGACACCCCGGCGCGCGACGAGCGGCTGGGCTGGACGGGCGACATCAGCATCTTCGCGCCGACCGCCACTTATCTCAGCGACATGCGGGCGTTCCTGGGCAAGTGGATGACCGACGTGCGCGACGAGCAGAAGGGCAGCGGCTCCATCCCGGCGGTCGTGCCGTCCACCAACGGCGCGTTCGACGAGAGCGGGGTCGGCTGGGAAGACGCGATCATCACTGTCCCGCACGCCCTGTGGCACGCCTACGGGGACACCCAGGTGGTGCGGGACAACTACGAGGCGATGAGCCGCTTCTTCGCCTACGCCAGGGCGAGCGCCGGACCGGACAACCTGGAGACCGGGCGGCTGACGTTCTTCACCGGCGACTGGCTGAACCTCGACGACCCGTCGAACCAGGGCGTCCTCGGCACCGCCATCTGGGCCCAGGACGTGCGGATGATGGCCGACATGGCCAAGGCGATCGGCCGTGACACCGAAGCCACCGAGTACGCCCGGCTGTACGAGGACGTGCGCACGGCGTTCACCAACGCCTACGTGGCGGCGGACGGGACGGTGCTGGGCAACTCGCAGACCGGCTACGCCCTCGCACTCGGCCTGGAGCTCATCACCGACCAGGCGCTGAAGGCCAAGGCGGGCACGAAGTACGTGGCCAAGCTCGCGGAGAGCGACAACCACCTCCGGACCGGTTTCATCGGTACTCCGTGGCTGCTCGTGGCGTTGTCCAACATCGGCCGTGACGACCTCGCCTACGCTCTCTTGTCCAAAGAGGATTACCCGTCGTGGGGTTACGAGATCCGCAAGGGCGCCACGACCGTGTGGGAGCGCTGGAACTCGATCCAGCCCGACGGCTCGTTCGGCCCGGTGGACATGAACTCCTTCAACCACTACGCCTACGGCGCGGTCGCCGACTGGATGCACCAGCACATCGCCGGCCTCCGGATCAAGGAGGCCGGGTACCGGCGCAGTGTGGTCGAACCGCACATCGGCGGCGGTCTCACCCATGCCGAAGGTGCCATCGACACCGTGTACGGCAGGCTGGCGAACTCGTGGTCGTCGCAGGGGGACAAGCTCACGATGACCGTCACCGTGCCGGCCAACACCACCGCGGAGATCGTGATCCCGTCAGCTGATGCCGGTTCGGTGAGGGAGTCCGGCAAGCCGCTCCACAAGGCACCCGGTGTCCTCGGTGTCACTCAGGATCCGAGCAGGAAAGCGACTGTGGTGACGGTCGGGTCCGGGCGGTACAGCTTCACCGCGTCAAGGCCGACCACGTCGAGTGGTCGTTGAGCCGGTGCGTGGGCCTTCGCACATCCATCGACCTATCGCGGTGGGAAAGGGTCGTCCGGATCCTTCTGTTCCGCCTCTTCGGCTTCGTCGACCTCCTGAAGGCGCACGCACCGTCGAGCGATCAGATTCATCGACTCTTCTTCGGTCAAGCTGACCTCGCCGAGCGCTCGGACGACTGCCTCGTAACCTTCGACTTGATCCTTCTGCTCGACGAACAGGCTGGAGTTCTCGTTCTCGATCCACACCAGCGGCTTGAGGTTCGCGAACGTCAGCTGCGTGAACGGTCCGCCCATCCCCGCATGCGCGCGGGTACTCGTGGGCAGGATCCGAATCTTGATCTTCCTCCGGTTGGCCATGCGCAGGAGGTGCTGGAACTGGCCAACGTGGTCGTCGAGTTCGCCGACCTGAAGATCGAGCGCGAGGTCGTGGATGAAGAACGTGCAGTCGGGACCGTTGCGAAGCAGCGCCTGCATCTCGCACAGTGCGAGCAACCGCTCCTCGATCTCGTCTTCGGGCACGGTGGCGGACGCGAGCAGCATTGCGCGCATGTAGGCAGCTGTCCGCAGAGGCGTCGGTATCGCGTGCGTGTGCCAGCTGACCACCGTCTTGGCCATCGCGAGGTGGGTCAGGGCGGTGCGGGGTCGCGCGGGTGCGCACCTGCCGTGCGGCTGCCACCAGCCCTCCAGGTGTCTGGCGGGATAGAGCGCGAGCAGATGATCACGCTCGGCGGGTGGAAGCCGGCAAAGGCCCAGCAGCACCGCGACCTCGAGCCTGCTGACCCCTCCCTTGCCGTTCACCATGTCCGAGACCTTGGCCTCCTGCCAGCCCAGCACGCCGGCGATCTCTCGCGCGGTCAGCGAGGTTTGCGCGATGGCTGCTCGCACGCCGTCGCCGAATTCGCGACCACGTGCAGTGGAGTACCTCTTTGGCATGGCGGAGTTCCTTGTTCGGGTGTGAGGCGCTGTGGAGGAGGCGTTGGTATTCAGTCCGTTGTGGACTCGCGCAACCTGTGGCGCCGTGGACTCCAGCACGTCCGGTCCCGCGTGGTCGCCGTCGCGGCACCGACGGCGAGGTGAACCTTGATCAGCATCCGGCAGGGCGCCGGCAGTCTGCGCCAGAACGGCCCGCTGCGGCACTTTCGGCAGCAGCCGTTCTCGTCAGGCACGTGCTCGTCAACGAGTGCGTGGAACGCGGCCACCAACCCCGGAACCTCCTGCCGCATGACCGAAAGTGCAGACTTCGCATCGCCTTCGGCCGCGACTCGGGACACGAGCTCAAGGTGATCATCGAGGCGTTGACGCAGCTCGGCGAACAAGACCAGATTGCCCATCGCTGATCCCTTCCAACTCGCGCGGCCGTGAGTCGTCGAAGCCGGGCTTGACCGAAGAAGCAGCGCCACGGCCGGGTACGGCGTCGACCGTGCCGTGGCGCGCTCATTCGCCGGGGTCGGATAGCGGCAACGCCGTACGGCCGGAGAGCGGGCGCCAGCAACGACACGCCCGACTCCTGGCTCGCCGCCCTGCCGGCGAACGCTCTCGGAGGGTGCGATCGGGGAACCGAAGCCACGCTGTGTATCGATATTGGAGATCACCTCGCAACCCTCCCTCGCACAAGCCCAGATCTCTGGCTGGTGGGACGAGCTTACAGTCCAATATTGGAGTCCGATAATGCCCCATTCTGATGAATGTGACCCTGCTACTGTCCGTAGCAGCGCACCTCGGGTGCGGTTTCTTCTTCAGGAGGTGCGTGCATGGCGTCCGTCGAGATGCCGGCCTTCATCCACAACATCCAGTGCGGCCGACTGCTCGAAGCGCTGCGCGGCGAACGCACTCAGCGCGATGTGGCAGGCGAGTGCGGATGGAGCCAGCCGACCCAAGTCGAGCTGGAACGAGGCCAGAAGCTCTTCACGGTCGAGATCCTGGAGAAGCTCAAGGCGGCGCTCGGCGGGGATGCTGAGACGTGGACACAGATCACCCGGCATGCCGAGCTCGGGTCGGTTGCAGTGCCGAAGAGCGACCTTCGCTGGAAGTTCAAATCGGAGCCGATGCGCAAGCTGGTCGACATGGAGCGCACGGCCACGGTGATTCGCTGCAAGGCAAGCATGCTTCTGCCCGGCATGCTCCAGACCGTCGAGTTGATGCGTTACCTCATGGAGGCGGCTGGGGTCGCTGCCGAGGAGATCGATCGGCTCGTCGATCTCCGCGTTCGACGGCAGGAGGCGCTCCTGGACCCGGAGCACCGGTTCGAGTTCATCATCGACCAGGCCGCGGTTGCGCGAGTGAGCCTCATCTCGGACACCACGGGCATCTGGGCGGGCCAGCTCAGGCGATTGGCCGAGGTCACGAACCTTCCCAACGTGCACATCAAATGGCTGCCGTTCAGCCATGGTTTCTATCCGGGCCAGGAGACCGACTACCACCTCGCCACATATGAGGCTGACCCTGCGCTACACCTCGTCTACGTTGAGCGTTACGACGAGCAGGCGGTCCTGCACGAGCCGAAGATCGTCAAGCGGTACCTGGAGCTGTGGAGGGCGCAGGAGAAGGTCGCGCTTGAGTCGGATCAAGCGGCGAACTTCCTCACGTTCGTGGGTGGACCGTGGCCGTCGTGACGTTTTGTGACAGCAGCGGTGGAAGGACCGGCTTACGAGATGAACGAGCCATCAGCAACTCCCGATATCGGGTTCACGTCCTGGTTCAAGTCTTCCTACAGCCAGCCGAGCGAGAGTGCCTGCGTCGAGATCAGGTTCGGGACTGATCAGGTCGGCGTTCGCGACTCCAAGGCACCCGACGAAGGCCGCCTGGCTTTCTGCGGGGGCGCGTGGTCCCAGTTCACGGCCTGGGTGAGCGAGTAGTCAGTCCGACAGGCTGAGTGGCGCGGTGCTCAGGGTTCCTGCCAGGAGTTCCTCGACCAATTCGGGGAGCCTGGCAGGAAGGAGCTTGGCGGTGGTCTGGTGCAGCTCAGCGGCCGACCACCAGCGCCGTTCGATCAGTCCGGCCTTCTCGTTCTCGGTGGGCTTGAGCGCGACCGTGGGAGCGGTGTCCGTGATGCGACCGAGGAAGACGTGGTCGACGCGGTGGTGGTCGCGGCCCTTGTAGTGGAAGCGCGACTCTCGGATCCACAGCTTGCGTCCCAGTGAGGGAAGGACGAGTCCGGTCTCCTCGGCCACTTCGCGACGCGCGGCATCAGCCGGATCCTCGTCCTCGTCCAAGCCGCCGCCGGGCAACTCCCACCAATCGTGACTGCGGTCGTGCGGATCGCAGGCGTGGATGAGCAACACGCGGTCGTTGGCGTCGAGCAGCAGCACCCGAGCGCCGATGCGCGGGGTGGTGACGGTGGTGGACATCCGGCGGGCGTTCCTCGCGGTCGGCTGATCGGGTGGCAGTCGGCGCGGGGGTGCGGAGTTCAGAACAGAGTCGGCTCCGGCTCGTTGTGCGCGTTGACCGCCGTGGCGGGGATCAGACGTTAGCAGCGTTCCGTTTGAGGTCAGCTCAAACCGAACGGCGAGTCCCGAGTGATCGGTCAGCCGCGATCCGTCTGCCGCCATTTCTCTGGTCTCGTGGACGTACTGACCGTCCGCGTTCGTGGTCTCGGCAACCGTGTCGTGCGCAACGGCGTTCATCGATCACGCTACGTCCGGTTCGGACAGTCGAGGGCTACAGCAGCCTTGCCAGGGCGTCGGCCGAGGAACTGCCGGGCTCGGCCTGGTAGACGATGATCACGTGGTCCTCGGCTCCGCCGATGGTGAGGGTCTGGCGGCGCAGGGTGAGCAGGCCCGCGTCGGGGTGGTCGAACCGCTTGGTCTCGTCGCGGGACGGGCGTACGTCGTGCCGGTCCCACAACGAGCGGAACTCGTCGTGCGACCGCAGTTCGGCCACCAGTGCGGCCGTCCGCGGGTCGCGTGGGTCGGCCGTCGCGCGCAGGGCCGCGACCGTCTGCGCGGCGATGTCGGACCAGTCCGGGAACAACGTGCGGGCGGCTGGGTCGAGGAAGACGTCGCGGACCAGGTTGCGGCCGGGGTGGTACAGCGGGGCGAGCACCATGGCCGCCTTGTTGGCCATCCGCACGTCGAACCAGCGGTCGCGGACGTACGCCGGAGTGCTGCCCCACGAGTCGAGCAGGTGCTGCACCTCGGCGCGGGCCTCGCCGGGCTCGGGCGGTTCGGACGGCGGGGCCGCGAGGGCGCGCAGGTGGGCGGCGGCGTCGGGGTCGAGGCGCAGCGCCGTCGCCAGCGCGTCCACGACCTGGGGGGACGGGTTGCGGTCGACGCCTTGTTCCAGCCTGGTCAGGTACTGGACGGAGACGCCGGCCAGGTGCGCGAGCTCGTCGCGCCGCAGTCCGGGCACCCGGCGCCGGCCGTAGGTGGCCAGCCCCACCTCATCCGGCCGCACGCGGGCCCGGCGTGCCTGGAGGAACGCTCCGAGAACGTTGTCGCGTGTCATCGACTGCCGAGGGTATCCCCGCGGGGGTGCTGGTTGCCGGTTCGCCGTGGCGGCACGGTGGAGGCCATGAAGACATGGTTCATCACCGGGACGTCCCGGGGCTTCGGACGCACGTGGGCGGCGGCGGCACTCGAGCGCGGTGACCGGGTCGCCGCGACGGCGCGCCAGGTCGAGGCGCTCGGCGACCTGGCCGGGACCTACGGCGACCGCCTCCTGCCGATCGCGCTCGACGTGACCGACCGCGCTCAGGTCTTCGCCGCGGTCGACCGTGCCGCGAAAACCTTCGGTGGCCTGGACGTGGTCGTCAACAACGCCGGTTACGGCCTGTTCGGCATGATCGAGGAGACGACCGAGGAGCAGGCCAGGGCCCAGATCGAGACCAACCTGTTCGGCCCGCTGTGGGTGACCCAGGCCGCCTTGCCGATCATGCGGGCGCAGGGCGGCGGGCACCTCGTCCAGGTTTCCAGCATCGGCGGCATCGCCGCCTTCCCGTCCCTGGGCCTTTACAACGCCTCCAAGTGGGGCCTCGAGGGGATGAGCGAGGCGCTGGTCCAGGAGGTCGGTCCGCTCGGTGTCAAGGTGACGATCGTCGAGCCGGGGCCGTACGGCACCGATTGGTCCGGGGCGTCGGCGGTGCACACCGACCCGATCGCGGCCTACGAGCCGATCCGGCAGGCCCGCCGGTCCGGCGCCGCCGCCCGTACACCGCGTGACCCGGCCGTCACCGCTGACGTGCTGCTCAGGCTGGTCGACCTGCCGGAACCGCCGCTGCGGTTGTTCCTCGGCAGCTACCCGTACCCGGTCGCCGAGAAGGTCTACGAGCAGCGGCTCGACACGTGGCGGCAATGGCGGGAGCTGGCCGAGACCGCGTGACCCGGCGAGACGGCCGGGCACCGAGGACTGTCGACGGACTGTCGACGGCTCCTGCGACGGTGGCCGCATGAAGCGGAGCAAACGACGGATGTTGCTGGTGACCGCGGCGATCGCCACGTTGTCGCTCGGGACCGGGGTCGCCGTCCAGGCGGCCGGATCCAGGGCAGGGTCGGGGCCAGGCGGGTGTTTCGACCCCGCGGCCTTCGGTGCCGTGCCGGACGACGGCGCGGACGACCGGGTTCCCGTCCAGGCCGCCATCGACGCGGCGAGCGCCGCGGGCGGTGGCACGGTGTGCCTGGGCACCGGGCGCTGGCGGGTGACCCGCGCGCCGGTGGGGTCCTACAACCGGGCGGCGGCGCTGTCCACGCACGGAGCGCGCGTGACGTTCAGCGGCAGCGGTCCGGGCACCGTGCTCGAACTCGTGGGAGACCAGCAGGCGGGGGCGGTTTCGGTGATCTCGATCGATCCCGGGGCGAGCGACGTCACCGTGGAGCGGCTCAAGATCGACACCTCGGCGACGACCAACACCGACGAGCAGACCCACGCGATCGCGATCGGCTCCGGCGTGTGCACGACGGCGAACGGGACCTGCTCGATGCCGGTCACGGACGTCACGGTGCGCGACGTCGTCTTCGCCCATCCGCCGGCAACCGGCGGCGCGCGCAAGGGCGACTGCATCCGGGTGCTGGGCAACACGCCGGCCACGCCGGTCAAGCGCGTGACCATCACGGGCGCGTCGTTCGTCAACTGCGCGCGCTCGGGAATCGGCGTGCAGCGCAACGTGTTCTCGCTGGCGGTGCTGGGCAACCACTTCGGCGAGCTGATCGGCGACACCGCGTTCGACGGCGACGCCACCGGAGGCGACTGGGACGACGGCCTGCGGCTGGAGGGCAACTCGTTCGCCGATTCGACCGTGACCTCCAGCGTCGCGCTGTCGACCTACCGGCACGCCACGATCACCGGGAACACCTTCAGCGGCAAGGGACTCGCCCTCTACCGGACCGAGGACGTCGTCGTCACCGGCAACACGTTCGACGTGACGGCGGGGACCGGAGGCGGGGTCGTCGACTCGCAGAACGTCGCCACCCGCGACAAGATCACCGGCAACATCATCCGGCGGCACGGCGTGCCCGGTCCCGGTGTTCGAATCGTTCCGCACAGCGGCGGGATTCCCGCCCAGGTGACGGTGAGCGGCAACACGATCGTCGCGGACGGCAACGCGGACGCGATCTACGGCGACTCGGTGCACGAGATCGCCGTTCGCGACAACGACATCACGTTCACCGAAGCCGCCCCCGACGGTTCCGGGATCGCGCTGCAGGGCATCACCGGGCCGATCGAGAGCGCGATGATCACGGGCAACACGGTGACCGGCCCCGGCCCCTACTTCGCGGCCGTCCGGCTCGACTCGCGGCCGGAGCCGTTCCGCGGCGTCACGGTCGCCCTCAACTCGTCGAGCGGCGCCACCCGTTCGCTGCAGTGCTCACAACGGGCGGCGGGCGGCTTCCCGCCGTCGATCGTCTCGACCGGCAACCGCTGGAACGTCGCGCCGACCTGTCCGGTCGCCACGCTCGGGTCAGGTCAATGACAAGACGGTGCTGAACGGGCGGGCTTGCTCGATGAAGGGCTCCTTCATCCACGCCAGGTGGAGCAAGGAGCCCTTCATCCACCGTCACGGCCGCGTTTTTCCCGACGCGCCGTCGAGGAGCGGCTGGTCAGGGGCTGCTGCGGTAGAGCTGCTCGTAGGCCGCCCTGGCACGGGCGTCCGCCTCGGCGTGCTTGGCGCGGCGCGTCTGTGCGCCGAGTCCTCTCTCGAAGCCCTGTTTCACGAGGCGTTGCTCGGTGGTGTGCCACATGTACGTCATTGAGTAGAAGTAGCCGACGAACATGCCGAGCAGGATCGACAGGATCCGGATGTAGAGCGGTCCGGGCAGCAGGAGCAGCAGCAGGATCGGCGACATCTGGAAGAAGGCGCGGACGAAGTGCCGCACCGCCCAGGTGCGGCAGGTGACGTCGTGCAGGACCCACGGGTTGCACCGCTGGGGGAGTCGGCCGCCGACCGCGTACCACAGCCATTGGAACGGGTTGGGTCTGGTTCCGCGCAAGGTCACGGTTGAGGTCCTGTCGGGCTGCACTGTTTCGGACTTGCTAAGATTAGCAAGTGCTGAAGCCTGCGACCATCCGCCGGGCTGCGCGTGAGAGGGAAGAGGTGCGCCGATGAGCAAGCCGCTGTACCAGCTCAAGGCGGAGTTCTTCAAAACGCTCGGGCACCCGGTTCGGATCCGGGTGCTGGAGCTGTTGAGCCTGCGTGAGCACGCGGTCGCGGAGCTGGTGCCGCAGGTGGGGGTCGAACCCGCGAACCTGTCCGGGCAGCTCGCGTTGCTGCGCCGGGCCGGCCTGGTCACCACCCGCAAGGAAGGCGCGGCGGTCCACTACTCGCTGACCAGCCCGCACGTGGCCGAGTTGCTGGTCGCGGCGCGCCGGATCCTGTCGGGTGTGCTGGCCGGGCAGGCCGAGCTGCTCGAGGACCTCCGCGCGACCAGTCCACCGGTGCCGCGCACCGGTTGAGCCGCGGTCACCCCGCAAACCCCCGACGGCGGGGTGACCGCTCCTGCTTCTCCGACCTGACCGACTCCACCGCGGGAGCGAGAGCGTGCTGAGTTTGTGGCGCAAGATCCGCCGGACCGGACGAGTGGCCGAGCCGGCACCGCCGCCGCCGGACGGCGTGCGGCCGGAACAGGCGGCGGTGCTGGGTGGCTCGGTGCAGCTCCGGCACGTCGACGCCGGGTCGTGCAACGGGTGCGAGGTCGAGATCGGGTCGGCGTTCGGGCCGGTCCACGACGGTGAGCGGTACGGCGCGCGGTTGGTGGCCTCGCCGCGGCACGCCGACGCGTTGCTGGTGACCGGGGTCGTGACGCGGAACATGGCCGAGCCGTTGCGGCGGACGTTCGACTCCGTCCCGGCGCCGAAGCTGGTCGTGGCGGTCGGGGACTGTGCGCGCAACTGCGGCGTCTTCGCGGGTGCCTACGGGGTGGCCGGTGCGGTGCGCGACGTGGTGCCGGTCGACGTGGAGATCCCGGGCTGTCCGCCGCGGCCGGAGGCGATCGTCGAGGGACTGCGGAAGCTGACCGGCCGATGAACCTCGCTGCGACGGGGATGGCCGCGGCGGTGGCCATCGGACTGATGACGGCCTTGCTGGCGGTGGTTCGCGCGCGGCCGGCGGTGGTCGGTGCGGGAACGGCGCTGACGGGTGCGGCGGCGATGACCGCGGGTGCCGCGGCGCTGTCCGGCGGCTCGTTCTCCCTTGTGCTGCCCGGAGTGCTGCCGCTGTCGGGGGTCGTGCTGGCGCTGGATCCGCTGGGCGGGCTGTTCGTGGCCGTGACCGGCGGTGTGGCCGTGGCGGCGGGGATCTACGCGATGTCCTATGTGGACACCGAGGACCTGCGGGCACGTGGCGTGCAGGTGGCGTTACCCGTGTTCGTGGTGGCGATGGTGCTGGTGCCGGCCGCGGCGAACGTGGGCACGTTGCTGGTGTGCTGGGAGCTGATGGCGCTGACGTCACTGGTGCTGGTGGTCGCCGAGCACCGGCGCGGCCCGCAGGTGGCCTCGGCGGGCCGGTGGTACGCGGTGATGACCCATGCGGGTTTCGTGTCCGTCCTGATCGGACTGATGGTGTTCGTCGCACACGCACGGGACGACTCGTTCGCCGCGTTACGCGAGGCGGGACGCCAGCTGTCGCCGGTCATCGCGGGTGTGGTGTTCGTGATGACGCTGGCGGGTTTCGCGTCCAAGGCGGGCATCGTGCCGTTGCACGCATGGCTGCCGCGGGCGCATCCGGAGGCACCCAGCCACGTGTCGGCGTTGATGTCGGCGGCGATGGTGAACCTCGGCGTGTACGGGCTGGTGCGGGTCGGGGCCGACCTGCTCGGCGGCGGTGCGGCGTGGTGGTGGCTGCTGGTGCTCGGGCTGGGCGCGGTGTCGGCGGTGTACGGGATCCTGCAGGCCGCGCTGAGCTCGGACCTGAAGCGGCTGCTGGGACAGTCGACGACGGAGAACATGGGGCTGGTGCTCGTCGGCGTCGGCGCGGCCGGGTTGTTCGCGTCCTCCGGCGACCACGCCCTGGCCGCACTGGCGCTGACCGCGGCGCTGCTGCACGTGGTCGGGCACGCGGCGTTCAAGACGCTGCTGTTCCTCGCGGCGGGCTCGGTGCTGCACGCGACCGGCAGCCGTGATCTCGACGTGCTGGGCGGGCTGCGGCCCGTGATGCCGGTGACCACGGCGGCGTTCGGGCTGGGGGCGCTGGCGGCCTCGGCACTGCCGCCGGGAACGGCGTTCGTGTCGGAGTGGTTGTTGCTGCAGGCGTTGATCCACGGCCTGCCCGCGGGCGGGGTGGGTGCGGCGATCGCGATGCCGGTCGCGGTGGCGGCGGTGGCGCTGACCGCGGGGCTGGCGGTGGCCACGTTCGTGAAGGCGTTCGGGGTGGGATTCCTGGCCAGACCCCGCAGCGAAGCCGTGGTGGGCGCGCACGAGAGCCCGTTCACGATGCTCGCCGGCATGGGCGTCGCCGCCCTCGCCTGCGTGGTGGTCGCGCTCTGGCCGGCCGCGATCATGCCCGCTGTCCGAGCCGCGGCCGGTGAGAGCGCGGTGTCCGGTGCCGTGACGCTGCGGCTGAACCAGGTCACCGGCGCGTTGTCGCCGCTGCTGCTCACTCTCGGACTCGTGGCCGCCGCGGTCGTGGTGGCCGGTGTGGTGCGGGCGGTCGCGGTGCGGCGGGTGCGCCGGGAGGCGCGGCTGTGGGACTGCGGTGGTGGACCGATGTCGGCGCGCATGGAGTACACGGCGACGTCGTTCGCCGAGCCGCTGCAGCGGGTGTTCGACGACGTGGTGCAGCCGGAGCTGGACGTGGACGTGTCGCACCACCAGGAGTCGCGCTATCTCGTGCAGGCCGTCGAATACCGGCGGAAGGTGCCTGACCGGATCGAACGGCGTCTCTACCAGCCGGTGCTGGACCTGGTCACCGCGTGGGGCCTGGCGGGGCGCGGGCTGGCGCCGGGCAGCGTGCACCGCTACCTCGGCTACGGGTTCTACTCGGTGTGCGGCGTGCTGATCCTCCTGGCGGTGACGCGATGAGCGCACTCGGGTTGGCCGGCGGGGTCGTGCAGCCGGTGCTGATCGTGGCCGGATCGCCGTTGCTGGTCGGGCTGATGCGGCAGGTGCGGGCCCGGCTGGAGGGCCGTGCCGGCGCGGGCGTCGGGCAGCCGTGGCGTGATCTGCGCAAGCTGCTGCGCAAGGAGCGGATCACGCCACGGGGCACGAGCGAGGTGTTCCGCTTCGCGCCGCTGGTGCTGGTGGCGACGACCCTGGTGGTCGCGGTCGTGGTGCCGTTCGTCGCGACGGAGTCCGCTGTGGACCCCGCGGCGGACCTGTTCGCGGTGGTGGCGTTGCTGGCCCTGGGTGCGGTGGCGCTCGCGTTGGCGGGGCTTGACACCGGCACGGCGTTCGGCGGGATGGGCGCCAGCCGGGAGATGACGATTCTCGCGCTGGTGGAGCCGACGCTGCTGGTGGCGATCTTCGCGTTGTCGGTGCGGGTCGGGTCGACCAACCTGAGCGCCATCGTCTCGTCGACGCTGCACGATCCGGCGCGGGTGATCTCTCCGGTGAGCCTGCTGGCCGCGGTCGCGCTCGTGGTGGTGATCGTGGCCGAGACGGGCCGCATCCCGGTGGACAACCCGTCGACGCACCTTGAGCTGACGATGGTCCACGAAGCGATGGTGCTGGAGTATGCGGGACCTGATCTGGCGCTGGTGGAACTGGCATCGGCCATGCGGCTGTCGGTGTTCCTCGGGCTGCTGGCGAACTTGTTCGCACCGTGGGGAATCGCTGCCGAGGCCACGCCGCTGGCGGTGCTGATCGGGGTGCTGGCCCTGGTGGTGAAGGTCGGTGTGCTCGGCGGGCTGCTGGCCGCCGCCGAGGTGTTCGTGGCCAAGCTGCGGCTCTTCCGGGTGCCCGAGCTGCTGGCCGGGTCGTTCCTGCTCGCGCTGCTGGCCGTCGCGGCCTCGTTCTTCCTGGCCTGAGGAGGGGACCGTGCACGTACAGCTGCTGGACCTGGCCTGCGGTGCCCTGTTGCTGACCGCGGTGCTGGTGCTGTGGCGCCGCGAGCTCGCGGTGATCATCCGGGTGTTCGCGTTGCAGGGTGCCGTGCTCGCCGTGCTCGTGGGCGTGCTGGCGGCCCACGAGGGCTCCGCCGAGCTGTGGGCCGTTGCCGCCGGGGTGCTGGTGCTGCGGGCGGGAATCCTGCCGCACCTGCTGCGCCGGGCGCTGGCGGGCGCGGGGGAGTCGCGGCGGGAGACCCGGCCGTTGGTGAACGTGTCCGCGTCGCTGCTGGCCGCCGCCGCGTTGACGCTGCTCGCCTACGCGGTGTCCCAGCCGCTGGTGCAGCTGGCGCCGTCGGCGGCGACGCAGGCCGTCCCGGTCGGGGTGACGGTGGTGCTGATCGGGTTCTTCGTGCTGGTCACCCGGCGGCGCGCGCTGTCGCAGCTGGTCGGGTTCCTGTTGATGGACAACGGAATCACCGCCGTCGGTTTCCTCCTCACCACCACGGGCGTCGGCCTCGTGGTGGAGCTCGGGGTGTCGCTCGACGTCCTGCTGGCCGTGCTGGTCATGCAGGTGCTCACCACCCGGATGCGGGAGACCTTCGGCGACACCGACCTCGACGAACTGCGGGAGTTGCGCGACTGATGACTCTGCTCGTTCCCGTGGGAGTGCCCGTGCTCGGTGCGCTCGTCCACCTGCTGTTCGGCCGGCGCCGCGCCACCACCTGGGCCGGTGCCGCGTCCGCCGCTGTCGTGCTGGCCACCGCGGTCGCGCTGGCGGTGCGGGTGAGCCGATCCGGGCCCGTGACCGCACCGGCCGGTCTGCTGCGCGCGGACGCCTTGTCGGCGTTCATGCTGCTGGTGATCGGCGCGGTCGGGCTGATCGCCACGGCGGCCACGCCCGCGTACTTCCGCACCGAGGTCGAGGCGGGCAGGGCGACGACCCGCACGGCCGCGCGGCACGGCGTGCTCGTGCAGCTGTTCCTGGCCACGATGGCGCTCGCGGTGCTCGCCGCGAACCTCGGCGTGGTGTGGGTGGCGGTCGAGGCGACCACGATCGTCACCGCGTTCCTGGTCGGGCAACGCCGCACCAGGGCCTCGGTCGAGGCCGCGTGGAAGTACGTGGTGATCTGCTCGGCCGGGATCGCCCTCGCACTGCTGGGCACGATCGTGCTCAACTTCGCCGCCGCCCACACCCCCGGCACCGCGGGCCTGGATCTCGTCACGCTCAGCGCGCAGGCACCGGGGCTGGACCCCGGCGTCACCCGGATCGCGATCGTGTTGCTGGTGCTCGGTTTCGGCACGAAGGCCGGCCTGGCACCGCTGCACGCGTGGCTGCCCGACGCGCATTCCCAGGCCCCGGCGCCGGTGTCCGCGCTGATGTCCGGGGTGCTGCTGTCGGTGGCGCTCTACGCGATCCTGCGGGTCAAGGTGATCAGCGACGCCGCGCTGGGCACCGGGTTCGCCCGCACGCTGCTCACCGTGATGGCGCTGGCGTCGCTCGTGCTGGCCGCGTCGTTGCTGATCGGGCAGCGCGACTACAAGCGGATGCTGGCCTACTCCAGCATCGAACACCTCGGCCTGGTCGCGTTCGGAGCCGCGATCGGCAGCCCTCTCGCGCTGACCGCGGCGCTCCTGCACGTCCTCGGGCACGGCCTGGCGAAGGCGGTGCTGTTCCTCGGCGCCGGCCGCGTCCTGCAGGTCACCGGCACCAGCCGGATCGACGGCGTGCGCGGCCTGCTCGCCCGCCATCCCGCGCTCGCCACGACGTTCGGGGCCGGTGTGCTCGCCTTGATCGGCCTGCCCCCGTTCAGCCTGTTCGCCAGCGAGCTCGGCATCGTCCGCGCCGGTTTCAGCGCGGGTCTCGGCCTGGTCACCTCGGCCGCGCTGCTGCTGGTCCTGGTGATCGCCGCCGCGCTGATCACCGGCACCAGCCGCATGCTGCTCGGCCCACCGCCCACTGAGGACGCTGCGGGCACCGCGGCCGCGTCACCGGTCCCGATCGCGCTGGCCGGCGGGCTGCTCGCCTGCGCCGTGCTCGGCGTCGCCGCCGGAGGGCTGCCCGCCCTGCTCGACCTGGCCACCCATCCCCTGGTGGTGACTCGATGATCACGAAAACGCTCACCCCCGCCGAACTGCCCGATCAGGCCGACGCCCTGCTGGAGCGAGGTTTCCGGCTGGCGCTGGTCGCGGGTCACGACGACGGGGACCGGTTGCGGGCGGTGTACCTGTTCACCGCGGTCGCCCCGGACCGCAGGGTCGAACTGCACGTGCCGCTCGACCCCGGCACACCCGCGGTGCCGAGCCTGGCGGGGTCGTCGTTCGCCGCCGGGCGGTTCGAACGCGAGATGCACGACCTGTTCGGCATCGTGCCCACCGGCCACCCGCTGCCACAACGGCTCGTGCGCCACTTCCACTGGCCGCGGGGCTGGTATCCGATGCTCACCGACGCGGGCGACCCGCCCGCGTTCGGCAGCGTCGACGGGCCGTACCCGTTCCGCACGGTCGAAGGCCCCGGCGTGTACGAGATCCCGGTCGGCCCGGTGCACGCCGGCATGATCGGGCCGGGGCACTTCCGGTTCTCCGTGGTCGGCGAGACCATCCTCAACCTCAAGGCCCGCCTCTGGTTCGTCCACAGAGGACTCGAAAAGCTCTTCCGCGGGCGCACCCCGGACCGGGGGGTCGAGCTGGCGGAACGGATCAGCGGCGACACCAGCGTCGGGCACACGCTCGCGTACTGCCTCGCCGTCGAGGACGCCCACCGGTGGCCGGTGCCCGAGGACGCGCAACGCATCCGCGCGATCCTTCTGGAGCTCGAACGCCTCTACAACCACATCACCGACATCGGTGCCCTGTGCAACGACGTCGCCTACGGTGTGCTGAACGCCCACGCCCAGCGCGTCCGTGAACGTCTGTTGCGCCTCAACGACACTGTCACCGGTCATCGGTTGCTGCGCGGCGCCGTCCACCCCGGCGGCGCCACGATCACCGCGCTGCCCGACCCTCGTGAGCTGGCCGCCATCGGCGCCGACGCGGCCGAGATCGTCGCGCTGGCCCTGTCGAACACCGTGGTGGCCGACCGGTTCACCGGCACCGCCCCGCTGAGCCGCGACCAGGCCGCCGACCTCGGCACGCTCGGCGTCGTGGCCCGTGCCAGCGGCCTGGCCGTCGACGCCCGCCACGACCACCCGTTCCTGTGCGCGGAGTTCTCCCGCACGGTGCACTCCCGGACCGACGGCGACGTGCTGTCCCGTTTCCTGGTGCGCGCGGAGGAGATGGCGACGTCCATCGCCATGATCACCAGCCTCGCCGACATGCTCGGCGGCCGGACCGGCGCGACAGGTCCGGCGGTCACCTCCACCGGAGGTTCCGGGGTCGGCATCGTCGAGGGCTGGCGCGGCACGATCGTGCACCGCGTCGAGCTGGACGGCGACGGACGGCTGAGCCGGGTGAAGGTCGTGGATCCCAGCTTCTTCAACTGGCCCGCGCTGCCGGTCGCGCTGGCCGACACGATCGTTCCCGACTTCCCGTTGACCAACAAGAGCTTCAACCTGTCCTACGCCGGCAACGACCTGTAGTGACGCAGCACCCAAAGAGTTGCATACTTATTTAAGTCCGCAGATCATGGAGTCGGCGGACGAGGGAGATGTCGAGGACGATGAGCGAGTTCGAAGCAGAGCTGCGAAGCAAGGTCGCCGAGGCCGAGGAGATGCTGAAGCGGGCCGTGGAAGCCGGCCACGAGTACGAGGTCCACCTGCACAGCGCCAGGATGCGCGACCTGCTCGACCGAGCCGCCCAGCACGGCATCGACACCACCCGGTGGTTCGACCCGGCGCTGCTGGAGAACTCGGGACTCGCACGTTGACCGCGGAACGCGCCGTTGTCGCCGTGGTGGGTGGAATCGGCGCCACCACCGCCGTGCTGCGCCGCTACGCCGCACTGGTCGAAGAGCAGGCGGGGCTGGCGACCAAGGTGATCGCCTCGGACTACGGGCTGCACAACCTCCCGACCGGCACCGGCGCGGTGCTGCTCGTCCGCGCCACGCCCGAACGGGAGCAGCGGGCACGCACCTCCGTCGTCGGTGTCCCGGTCCTCACCGATCGGGACTGCACCGCGGTCGCGCTGACCGCGGCGCTGCTGACCTCATTGGGCCGCGCCGGTCGCACGCCGGAGACCAGCAGGGTCGTCATCGCGGGCGCGAACACCATGCCGCTGCTCAACCCCGTCCTGCTGGCGGCGGGCATCCGGGACATCACCACGTGGAACCCCGCCGACGCGCTCGCGTTCCCGTTGCGCCGCATCGCCGCCGACGCCAACGCCGTGATCAACCTGGTCGGTGGCGGCGGCCGGTTCGCCTGGCCCCGGCACGCCGCACCGGCGGTGATCGTGCCGGATCCCGCCCGCGACCCGGTGCTGGCCCTGCCCGGCCTGCTGCAGGCGCTCACCCGGCACCCGCGAGCACGGCTGACCCCGGAGGTGCAGCACGCCTGCGCCGTCGTGTTGTCGGCCGCCACCCCGCCCGGCGAACAGCTGCCCCGGCGGATCGACGAGACCCTCACCCGCCAGGTCGCCGAGTTCGCGACGGACGCACTGCACCGAGGAGCCGCACGATGACCGCCCCCACCGCACACCGCGGCCTGCTGGAGTGGGTGTCCGAGGTCGCGGCGCTGACCACTCCCGACCGGGTGGTGTGGTGCGACGGTTCCCCGCTGGAATGGCGCCGGTTGACCGACCGGCTGGTCGAGGCGGGCACGCTGGTGCGGCTGGAGAAGAAGCCGAACTCGTTCTGGTGCGCCTCGGACCCTGCCGATGTCGCGCGGGACGAGGAGCACACCTACCTCTGCACGGTCGACGAAGCCGATGCCGGGCCCACCGGAAACTGGATGGACCCGCTCGACATGAAGATCGTCATGACCGAGCACTACCGGGGCAGCATGGCGGGCCGGACGATGTACGTCGTCCCGTTCTGCCTGGGACCGCTCACCGCCGAGAAACCCGTGCTGGGCGTGAAGATCACCGACTCCGCGTACGTGGTGATCTCGATGCACGTCATGACCCGTGCGGGCAGCGCGGCACTGGAACTGTTCGGCGAGGACGCGGAGTTCGTGCGATGCCTGCACTCCGTCGGAGCCCCGTTGAAGCCCGGTCAGGCCGACGTGCCGTGGCCGTGCGACCGGACCAGGTACGTCACCCAGTTCCCCGAGGAACGGACGGTCTGGAGCTACGGCTCCGGCCACGGCGGCAACGCCCTGCTGGGCATCACGAGCGTGATGGCACGCGACGAGGGCTGGTTCGCCGAGCACATGCTCATCCTCAAGCTGACCTCACCCCACGGCACGGTCCACCACATCGCCGCCGCGTTCCCCTCGGCGTGCGGCAGGACCAGCCTCGCCATGCTCGAGCCCTCGATTCCCGGCTGGAAGGTCGAAACCCTCGGCGACGACGTCGCCTGGCTGCGTTTCGGCGACGACGGCCGCCTCTACGCCGTCAACCCCGGGAACGGCTTCTCCGGCGTCGCGCCCGGCACCGGCTGGAGAACCAACCCCAACGCCATGCGCACCCTGGCCGAAGGCAACTCCGTCTTCACCAACGTCGCGCTCACCGACGACGGCGACGTCTGGTGGGAGGGCTGCTCCGACATCGCGCCGGACCACCTCACCTCCTGGCGCCGCGATGACTGGACGCCCGATTCCACCGAACCGGCCGCACACCCCGGTTCCCGCTACTGCGCCCCGATCGCTCAATGTCCGGTCATCGCGGCGGAATGGGACGATCCCGGCGGTGTGCCGATCTCGGCGATCTTCTTCGGCGGCCGCCGCGCCACCGCGGTCCCGCTCGTCGCGGAGTCCTTCGACTGGCGGCACGGGGTGTTCCTGGGCGCCACGCTGTCCTCGGAGACCACCGGTGGGGTGCGCCGCGACCCCATGGCGATGCTGCCGTTCCTCGGTTACCACGTCGGCGACTACCTCCAGCACTGGATCGACGCCGGCAAGGACACCGCGAAACTGCCCAAGATCTTCTACGTCAACTGGTTCCGCCGCGGCGACGACGGCCGGTTGCTGTGGCCCGGGTTCGGTGAGAACGCGCGCATCCTCAAATGGGTGGTCGACCGCATCGAAGGCCACGCGACCGCGTTCCACACCCCGGTCGGCTGGGTCCCCGGCGCCAAGGCCCTCGACCTGCGCGGCCTCGACCCGTCGTCGCACTGGGACGTCCGCCAGGCGCTCACCGTCGACCACGACGAGTGGCGCGCCGAGCTCCCGCTGATCGAACAGTGGTTCGCCACCATCGGGGACAGGCTCCCCGCGGCCCTGCACGACGAGCTGGAGGCGCTCCGGCGCCGCCTCGACTGAAGTTGTGCCAGGCGATTCGGGGGTTGCGCAGTTGGTAAGGTCGGAAACTGCTGAACCTCGTGGAAACGCATCCCGAGTCGCACCACCGGCGATCCACCAGGGAGGATCAGCGCCATGACGACGGTCGACGGGAGGAGGCCCACGTGAGCAGGCCCCTCTACCAGGTCAAAGCGGAGTTCTTCAAGACTCTCGGCCACCCGGCCCGCATCCGGGTGCTCGAGCTGCTGAGCGAGCGGGAGCACTCCGTCGCGGAGATGTTGCCCGAGGTCGGCATCGAGGCCGCCAACCTCTCCCAGCAGCTGGCCGTGCTGCGCCGGGCAGGGCTGGTCACCACCCGCAAGGAAGGCTCCAACGTCTTCTACTCGCTGACGAGCCCGCACGTCGCCGAACTGCTCGCCGTGGCCAGGCGCATCCTCACCGGAGTCATCACCGGCCAGCTGGAGCTCCTCGAAGACCTGCGGACACCCGCGGAGGCCGCACCCGGTCGCCGCGCCCGCAGGCAGAACTGAGCCTGGTTCCGGTCAGCGCAGCGGTGACCGGTCGCCCACGGACCACCTGTGGCCGAACGGGTCGGTGAAGCCGCCTTGCCGGTGCGTGCCCCACGGCAGCTGGTGGTCCACGACCGGTGAGCCCGGTACGGCTCCCGCGGCCACGGCGCGGGCCACGAAGCCGTCCGGGTCGTCGGTGAAGACCTCGACGCGGACGTTCGTGACCTGGCCGGGGCTGGTCTCCGCCGGGTTGCCGGGGTTGGCCTCGTGCAGGAAGAACGGCGCGCCGCCGATCCGCAGGCCGGCCACGCCGCCGAGGTTCCACAGCTCGGTGGCGCCGAGCGCGGCGCGGTACCAGGTGACCGCGGCGTCGGCGTCCGGGACGATCAGCATCACCGAGATCACCGGAGGTTCGGACATGCCGTACAGCCTGCCGGATCGGCTCACAGATCGCTGAGCAGCCAGGCGATGTCGCGCAACAAAGCGTGTCGCCAGCCGGCCCGGTCGTGGCCGGCGGGGGAGCGGTTCACCCGCACGGTCGCGCCCGCGGCCGAGGCCAGTTCCTCGACGACCGCGCAGTGCCGGTGCATCGCGGGCTCGTGCTCGCCGACGTCGAACGCCACGCGCAGCCCGGACAGGTCGCGGTCGCGCAGCCGTGCCGCGATGTCGCCACCGGCCGGGCCGTCGAGCGAGACCCCGTGGTCCGGCAGGTCGCGCGCCCACCAGAAGGAGCCGGACTGGCAGGCCACCCGCGTCACGAGGTCCGGGAGGTCCAGCGCGGCCTCGAACGCGCTCAGCCCGCCGAGGCTCTGCCCGGCGACGACGAGCTTCGCGGGGTCGACCGGCACGCCGTCGGCGGCGAGCAACGGCAGCAGCTCGTCGCGGATCGCCTGCCACAGCGCGGGATCGCGGTACTCGGCAGCGCGGTTCCGTGGCGTGGGCAGGAAGACGAGAGTGGCGGGCGGTGCCTCGCCTTCCTTCATCATCGATTCGTACGCGGTCATCAACGGATGCACGTACATCCAGTCGTCGCCGTCCAGCAGCAGCACGACCGGTTCGCCGCCCTGGTGCACGCGCACGGTCTTGCGGCCGAGAGCGCCGTTCCAGCGGATCCGCAGTGACGGCAGGTCCAGCAGCTCGTCCGGTCCCACGACCGGCCAGTGCGGCTGCGGCTCCAGGTCCGGGGTGGTGAAGATCGACCGGGTCGGGCCTGCCGCCGAGGGGTTCGACGGGTCGGCGTGCTCGTCCCCGTCGGCGTCGACGAAGTGGTACGTCACCCGGAACCGTTCGGGCATCTCGACTTCTGCGGACCAGAGGTCGCCGCCCCGGTGCCGCAGCTCGACCGGGTCCAGCGAGCTCTCGAACACCACGGTGGCGGGGCCGCCACGCCACTCGAACCTCATCGGGCCACCGCCAGCTGGTAGGAGGAGTCGCGGCCGAGCAGCTCGCGGTGCGTGCCCTCGCCGGTGACCGTGCCGTCGTCGAGGACCAGCACGCGGTCGGCCACGTCGAGCAGCGCCGGGCTGCTGGTGATCACGACGGTGGTGCGGCCGCGGCGCAGTGCGGCGACGTTGCGGGCGATGAGCTGTTCGGTGACCGCGTCGACGGCCGTGGTCGGGTCGTGCAGCACGAGGATCTCCGGATCCGCGGCCAGGGCTCTGGCGAGCGACAACCGCTGCCGCTGGCCCCCGGAGAGGTTGGCGCCGCGGTCGCGCACGGCGTAGTCGAGGCCTTCTGCGTGCAGCTCCACCACGTCGGTCAGCATCGCGGCCGAGACCGCCTCGTCGACCAGCGCGCTCTCGCCGGACGGATCCACGTTGTCGCGCAACGTTCCCGCGAACACCTCGTGGTGCGACGGGTTGACCAGCAGATGGGTGCGCACGCTATCGATCGTGAGTGCCGCGATCTCCCGCTCGGCCACGCGGACCACGCCCTCGTACGCGGACGGTGGCACGTCGACGGAGAGCACCGCCGCCAGCTCGGCCGCGGCCTGCGGCTGGTAGGCGGCGATCGCCACGAACTCGCCCGGCCGCACCGAGAACGTGAGGTCCCGCAACGTCCCGTGCGTCAGTCCCTCGACCTCTAGGCCGCCTTCAGGACCGGGCACCTCGACGCCCGGCGTCATCCGCGGGGGAGCGGCCAGGACCAGCGCCATCCGTTCGGCGGAGGCGCGCGCGATCATGACGTACTTCGGCATCTCCGCGAACACCTTCAGCGGCTCGATCAGGAACTGCGCCAGCCCGACGGCCATCACCAGCTGTCCCACCGAGATCTGGCCCTGGAACGTCAGCAGGCCCGCCCACAACGTCACCGCCGCCGCCAGCAGCGAGTTCAACGCCAGGGCCGTGCCCGCGTAGACGCCGTTGACCCGCGCCACGACGATCGACTGCTTCTTGGCCTCGGTGCTCACCCGGCGGTACGCCTGGAACGCCGCGTGGCTGCCGCCGAAACCGTGCAGCGGCCGCAGTCCCGCGATCAGGTCGGACACCTTCGCGCCCGCCCGCGCGACCTTCGCCTGCTGCACCTGAGTGCTCGCGCCGATCCGTCGCGACAGCACGCTGAGCACGCTCAGGATCCCGGTGGTGCCGACGAACACCAGCACGCCGAGCGGCACGCTGATCACCGCCAGCACGACGCCCGTGATCGCCACCGACACCAGCGAGCTGATCAGCAGCGGCACCACCTCGATGATGTCCGCGGTCTGGTCGGCGTCCTCGGTGGCGATGGTGAGCACCTCGCCGGACTTCAGATCGACGTCGCGCGGCACCGGTCGCAGGCCGTGGCCGGCGACCGCGACCCGCCACCGGTGCGCCTCCGTCGTGTTCGCCTTCTGCAGGATCCGCATGCCGAACCGCCACGAGTACGACACCGTCGCCATGACGAGCCCGAGCGCGAGCAGCGCGATGCTCAGCGACCGGAGCTGGCCGCCGCGCAGCGCGTACTCGACGATCACGCCGAGCAGGATCGGCACGGCGGTCTCCGCGGCCTGGTACGAGCCCATCAGCAGGGTCCCGGACGCCATCGCGCCGACGTTGCGGCGCAACGCGACCCGCAGGATCTCGCGTCCGGTTCGGACTTCAGTGTTCGTCAACGTGGCGCGCAATCGCTTCGGGGGTGGACAGAGCCAGCAGGTCGCGGATCGTGATCACGGGACCGAACTCGCGGCGCAGCAGGCCGATCAGCCGCACCGCGAGCATCGAGTGCCCGCCCAGGTCGGTGAAGCCGCTCGTCATGCCCACCTCGTCCTCGTCGAGGTCGAGCGCCTCGGCGAACAGCTCGCGCACCGCGGTCTCGGTCTCGGTCAGCTCCCGCTCCCCGTGCTGCACCAGGGTGCCGAGCGGACGGGCCTGCGGCAAGGCCGCGGTGTCGGCCTTTCCGTTGACCGTCAACGGGATCGCGTCCACTTGGGCGTAGTGCGTGGGCCGCAGGTAGTCAGGCAGGCCCGCGCCGACCTCGGCCGCGACCGACCCGATGTCGGCGCCCGTCTCCAGCACGAGGTACGCCGCGAGCCGGTACGCGCCGTCGACCTGGGGGTCGGACTGCGCGACGGCGGCGACGAACCGCACGCCCGGATGCGCGGCGAACCGCGCCTCGACCTCGCCCAGCTCCACCCGGTGCCCGCGGATCTTGACCTGCTTGTCGGTGCGGCCGAGGTAGAGCAGGTTGCCGTCGGGACGCCGGAGCACCAGGTCGCCCGTGCGGTACATCCGTTCACCCGGCACCCACGGGCACGCCACGAACCGCTCGGCCGACTGGCCGGGCTGGCCGAGGTAACCGCGCGCGATGCCCACGCCCGACACGTAGAGCTCGCCCGCGACACCGTCCGGCACCGGCCGCAGCCACGGGTCCAGCACGTAGACGTCGGTGTTGTCGATCGGCACGCCGACCACCGGGTCGGCGCAGTCGAACGTGCCGACGCCCAGCGTGTTGATCGTGTACTCCGTTGGCCCGTAAAGGTTGTAGCCGACGGTTCCGGGCGTTTCCGCGAGCAGCTGCCACAGCGTCGGCGTCACGGCCTCACCGCCGAGCAGCACCAGTGCCGGTTTGTGGTCGCTGTTCAGCAACCCTTCGGCGACCAGCTGCTGTGCGTAGGTCGGCGTCACGTTGATGACGTCGATCTCGTGCTCCGCGCAGTACTCGACCAGGCCGGTGGCGTCGCGGCGCAGCTCCTCGTCGCAGATGTGCACCTCGTGGCCGTCGGCGAGCCAGAGCAGCTCCTCCCACGACATGTCGAACGCGAACGACACGGTGTGCGCGATCCGGAACGTCCGGTGCCCGTGCTCGGCCAGCACCGGCTCGAAGATCCGCCGCTGGTGGTTGACCAGCATGTTGGTCAGCCCGGCGTACTCGGTCACCACGCCCTTGGGCTTGCCGGTCGAACCGGAGGTGTAGATCGTGTAGGCCGCGTGCCTGAGCCGGTCAGGGTCGTGCTCCGCGAACGTGATCACCGGCTCGGCCGATGGCCACGGCTCGTCGAGCAGGAACGCCGGACCCTGGATCCGAGGTGCCACCGCGCTGGTCGTGACGGTCAGCGCCGGCCGCGCGTCGGCGATGATCGCGGCGAGCCGTTCGTCCGGGTGGTCCAGCTCCAGCGGCACGTACGCCGCGCCGCAGCGCAGGATGCCGAACAGCGCCACGACCCACTCCGCCGACCGCGGCACGGCGATGGCGACCGACGTCTCGACGCCGATCCCCTGGCCGGACAACACTCCGGCCAGGTGCCGGCTGCGGTCCCGCAGCTGCGCGAAAGTCATCGTGCTGCCGTGCGCGACCAGCGCCACCCGATCTGGGTTGCGGTCGGCGGCCCGGTCGAACAGGTCGACCACGGTGAGGTTGCCGAAGTCGTTGGCGGGGCCCAGTTCCGGCGCCGGCCTCGACCCGAGCGAGCCCAGCAGGCCGTCCGTGCGGGTCAGCTCGTCGAGCATCTCCAGGTAGGAGTCGAACAACCGTTGTGCGAACGCGGGATCGGTGACGTGCGGCCGGTACTCGACCTTGACCGTCAGCTCCTCGCCCGGCGTCACGACCCACGTGAACGGGTAGTGCGTCGAGTCCTCCGCGTCGTGGCCGATGATCCCGTTCTTGGCGTTGAACTCGGTGAACGTGTCGTCGTCCAGGAAGTTCTGCAGCACGAACAGGCTGTCGAACAGCTGGTCGTGGCCGCTCGCGCGCTGGATCTCGCCGAGCCCGAGGTGCTCGTGCTCCATCGTCGCGACCCGCGAGGCCTGCACGGACGCCAGGAACTCGCCCACGGTGTCGTGCGGCTGCGCGGTCACCCGCAGCGGCACGGTGTTCAGCAGCACGCCGACGATGCCCTCGGTGCCCTCCTCCTCACGCCCGGACACCGTCACGCCGAACACCGCGTCGCCGCGCCCGGTCTCCTGGCCGAGCACCAGCCCGAGTGCGCCGGTGAGCACCGAGTTCACCGTCACGCCGTGCCGGCGCGCGGTCTCCCGCACCCGGTTCGACGCCTCGACCGCCAACGTCCGCACGATCTTCACCGGCAGTGAGTCCGAAGTGGACTGTCCGGTGAGGAGTGTCGGGCCGGACAGGCCGGCGAGGTGGTCCGCCCAGAACCGCTGCGCCGCCTCGGCGTCCTTCTCGGCGAGCGCACGGGTGTGGCTCTGGAAGCTCGGCGTGGCGGGCGTCGAGTCGACGGTCCCGCCCGCCAGGAACGCGCGGTAGGCGTCGAACAGGTCGTCCAGCACGATCGCGCGTGACCAGCCGTCCCACAGCAGCAGGTGGTTGGTGAACAGCAACGTGTCGCAGCCGTTCGGGAGCCTGAGCACGGTCAGCCGCACCAGCGGCGGTGAGGTCAGGTCGAAGCCCGTGGCGCGGTCCTCGACGCGCAACGCCTCGACGGCGTCGTCGTTCAGCACGTCCACGGTCCGCACCGGCACCTCGCCGCTGACCCCCAGCACCTGCACCGGCGTGCCGTTCTCGTCGGTCTCGAAGCCCGCGCCGACGACGGGGTGCTTCGCGATGACGTGCGCCAGAGCCTCGGCCAGGGCGCCGGGGTCGAGCCGCCGGTCGAACGTGAAGCAGCTCTGCGCGACGTACTGACCGGACCTGCCCGCGAGCTCGGCCTGGAAGTACAGGCCGCGCTGCAGCGGCGAGACCGGCGCGGTGTGCCGCACGGCCGCCGAGGCGTCCGCGATCCGTTCCAGCGCGAGCAGCCACCGTGCCGCGATCTCGTCGGACACGTCCTCGGTCAGCCCGAACGTGGCGCGCAGCGAGCCGGAGGCGTCGACCCAGCAGTTGACCTCGACCGCGTACGGGCTCGGCCGGTTCTCGGGATCGACGTGCAGCGCCTGCGACTCGCTGGCGCTGCCGAGGTAGTTGAACAGCACCTGCGGCCGGGGCAACGCGGCCAGCACCGGTGCCGTCTGCGGGTTCAGGTAGCGCAGCTGACCGAACCCGACGTGCGCGACCTCGTCCGGTTGCCGAGCAACGACTTCCCGTGCCGCCGCGACCGGATCGGTGGCGGGGCTGAGCCGCACCGGCGCGAGCGCGGTGAACCAGCCGACCGTGCGGGTGTAGTCGTGGTGCTCGGCGGCGGGCACGCGGCCGTGTCGTTCCAGGTCGATCACCAGGTCCGTCGGCGTGCCCTGGATCTCGGTGAGCGCGGTCCGCAGCGCGCCCAGCAGCAGTTCGGTCAGGCCGATGCCGAGCGCGGCCGGTGCCTTCCGCACGACGCGGCCGGTGATGTCGGCCGCCAGCGTGACGGTGACCTGGCGCCGTTCACCGAGCCGCGGCGTGAGCGCCGGGGCGTCGAGCGTCTCGGTCCACCGGCGCAGGTCGCCGCCGGACTGGGCGCCTACCGTCAACGCGGCGGCGTACGAGGCGAACGACGTCGTCACCGGCGCGAGCTTCTCGCCCCGCAGCGCGACGGCCAGGTCTTCGAGCAGGATCATCCAGGACACCGCGTCCACCGCGAGGTGGTGCACCACCACGACGAGCGTGCGGTGGTTCTCCAGCCACGTGAACGCCGCCATCACACCGGCTTCGGCGTCGAGCCGTGCCGCGGCCGCCTCGGCGGCCTCCTGCGGGTCGTCCGCCGACACCACGACATCGATCTCGGTCGCCGGTTCGGTCCTCAGCGACCACACGCCCTGGTCGGTGTTCAGTCGCAGCCGCAACGCGGGATGCGTCGCCACGACGGCGTTCGCCGCGCGCCGGGCGTCCGGAAGGCTCGCGCACTCCAGCTGCCTGGCCTGGGCGAAGAGGTCGAGCGAGCCGCCGAGTTCACGCTGTCGCAACATGATCGGCGTCGGCACGACCGGGCCGTCGGAGATCTCCTCCACGACCGGGGCCTTCTGCTCCACGGACCGCGCGGCGAACTTCTCCGCCAGCGCTCGCGGGGTCTTGTGCAGGAACATGTCGCGTGGCGAGATCGCCACTCCCAGCGCCCGCGCCCGGTTCACCACGCCGATCGCCATGATGCTGTCGCCGCCGGCCGTGAAGTAGTCGGTATCGGCGTCCACATCGGACACCGGAAGAGCGTCGCGGAAGATCTCGACCAGCGAGTCCAGCACCGAGGAGCTCGCCGTGGTGGCCGGTGTGCCGTCCTGGCGGGCGCGTTCCCGCAACGCCTGCCGGTCCAGCTTGCCGTTGACCGTCATCGGCAGTTTCTCCAGCGGGATGACCCGCTGCGGCACCATGTGCGAGGGCAGCTTCCCGGCGAGCACCGCCGTGATGTCGGCGGACGGCGTGCCCACAACGTGCGCCACGAGGTGGTCGGCGGTGTCCGCCACGGTGACGGCCACGTCGACCACGCCCGCGACCTCGCGGACGACGGCCTCGACCTCGCCCAGTTCGATGCGGAAGCCGCGCAGCTGCACCTGGCCGTCGGCGCGGCCGATGAACTCGAGCTCGCCGTCGAGGTTCCACCTCGCCAGGTCACCGGTGTGATACATCCGCGACCCGTCGCCCGCGAACGGGTCGGCGACGAACCGGCTCGCCGAAAGCCCCGGCCGGTTCGAGTAGCCGAGCGAGAGCTGGTCGCCCGCGAGGTAGAGCGAGCCGGCCACACCCGGCCCGACCGGCTGCAGCCGGTCGTCGAGCACGTAGGTCCGCTGACCGGGCACGGGCGGGCCGATCGGGCAGACGTCGGCGCGGCCGGGCGCGAAGTCGGAGTCGTCGAGCACGTGCCGCGCGGTGTACACAGTGGACTCGGTCGGCCCGTAGATGTTGACCAGGTCTGGTCGCCGGGTGCCGTACCGCGCCACCCAGTCGCGCAATCGGCCCAGTTCCAGCGCCTCGCCGCCGATGATGACCCGGCGTACCGACGTGACCGGGTCGCTGTGCCTGTCCGCCTCGATGAACTGGTAGAACGCCGACGGGGTCTGGCTCATGACGGTGACGCCGCGGTCGCGCACCAGCCGGTGGAAGTCGACCGGCGAACGGGTCAGCCCGTGGTCGGGCACCACCAGCTCGGCGCCGTTGGTCAGCGCGCCCCACAGCTCCAGCACCGCGAAGTCGAATGAGAACGAGTGGAACTGCGTCATGACGTCGCCCGGCCCGAACCCCATGTCCGGTCCGGTGTTCGCCAGGAACGTCACCGCGCTGCGATGCGACACCACAACGCCCTTGGGCTTGCCGGTCGACCCGGACGTGTAGATCACGTACGCCGGGTGCCGCCAGGCCGGCGGCGTGATCACGCCGCCGCCGGGCACCTCGTCACCGATCGCGAGCACCCGTGTGGCGCTGCCGATCCGGGAGACGATCGCGGCGAAGCGGTCGTGTTGCTCGGGAGCGACCAGCACGACCTGAGGTGCGGTGTCGGAGAGCAGGTACGCGAGCCGGTCGTCCGGGTACGCCACGTCCAGCGGCACGTACGCGCCACCGGCCGACACGACCGCGACGAGCGAGATCACCTGCTCCAGCGAACGGGGAACGGCGACGGCGACGCGCTGGTCCGGCCCGACCCCGGCGTTCGCGAGCGTGCACGCCAGCCGGTGCTTCGCCTCGGCCAGCTCGCCGTACGACAGGCTCTCCGACGTGCCGTCGAGGCGGCACAGCGTCACCGCACGTGCTTCGGGCGCACGGTTCGCGGCCGCGTCGAACAGCTCGGCCAGCGTCGCGGCCTCCACCGCGGCGGGCGCGATGTCCTGGGGGGCGGGGATGTCGTCCCCGGCCAGCAACGCGGTCAGCGTGTCGGCGAAGGTCTGCACGATCCTGCGCGCACCCCCGGGGCGGATCACCACCGTGTCGTGCACGAGGTTGAACGTCAGCGAGCCGTCGTGCCCGCGCTCGACCACCAGCGTCAGCGGGTAGTGCGGCGCGCCCTCGTTGACGACGTCCGCGATGCCGAACGAGTCGCAGCGCAACGAGGTCACGCCGGTCGCCACGTCGAACACCACGAGCGTGTCGAAGAGGGATCCGGCACCGGCGAGCTTGCCGATCCTGGTCAGTGACACGTGCTGGTGCGGCAGCACGGCGGTCTGGTGCGCGCGCATCGCGTCCAGCAGCTCGCGGGCGGTCGTGTCACCGGACCACCTGGCGCGCACGGGAACGGTGTTGATGAACAGGCCGACGAGCTCGTCGATGCCGGGCACGTCGGCGTCCCGGCCCGACACCGTCGAGCCGAACACGACGTCCTGGCGGCCCAGGATGCCACCGAGCGTCAAGGCCCACGCGCTGTGCACGGCGACGCTGAGCGACACCCCGGCGGCCCGCACCCGGTCGTCCACATCGGACGGTGCGTCCAGGGTCATGTCGGCGAACCGCTCGGACGGCAGGTGGTCCGGCACGGTGATCGACGGTCCGGGCAGGCCCTCCAGCTCGCGTGCCCAGACGCGGTCGCTCTCGCCGGCGTCGCTCTCGGCGAGCCAGCGCACGTAGTCGGAGTAGCTGCCGCGCACGTGCACCGACCCCGGCGCGTCGTACTCGGCGAGCAACGCGCGCAGCATCGGCGGCACGGACCAGCCGTCCGCGATGATGTGGTGCACGGTCTGCACGAGGGTGTACCGCTGTGGCGCGGTCCGCACGAGCGTGTAGCGCATCAGCGGACCGGTGGCGAGGTCGAACCCGGCGACCCGGTCGCGTTCGGCGAGCTCGCTGATCTCCTCGTCGGACATGCCCTGGCCGTTCACCGTGGTGAACACCGGCCGCACACCCGACTCCAGCACCGACACGACCCTGCCGTCGGCGAGGCTCGCGAACCGCGCGGCCAGGTTCGGGAACAGCTCGAACACCCGCGCCGCCGCTTCTTCGAGCCGCCTGGCGTCGACGGCACCGGTCAGCGTCAGCACCTGCTGCTCGACGTACCGGTGCGCGGAGCCGTCGTCGAAGACGGAGTGGAAGTAGAGGCCTTCCTGCAACGGCGTCAGCGGCAGGATCTCGCGCAACGCCGGGGAGTCCAGCGCGTCGACGTCGGCCTGGGTGAGCGGCAGCAGCGGGAAGTCGCTGGGGGAGTGGCCGCCGGTGGTGAGCTCCGCCAGCCCTTCCAGCGCGGTGACGAAGTACTCGCCGATCCGCGCGACGTCATCGTCGGTGAACACGCCGGACGGCCACGAGATCAGGGTGACCAGTTCCAGTTCGCCGCCGGCACCGGGTTCGGCGGAGGCGTTGAACTCAAGGGCGCGCGGCAGCCGCATCGCCGGGTCGCGCTTCTCGCCGAGCTGACCGGCGTTCTCCGCGAGCTGCCAGTCGCCGGTCGTGCCCCCGGAGAACCGGCCGAGGTAGTTGAACAGCACCTGCGGCCGCGGGACGTCGAAGTCGTTGTGCCCCAGGTACTTCAGGGCGCCGTAGGAGACGCCGTTGCTCGGCACCCGAGCCAGGTCCTCCTTGACGTGCTTCAACGCCGCGCCCAGGTCGTGAAGATCGACCGGGTCCACGACGACCGGGAACAACGTCGTGAACCAGCCGACCGTGCGCGACAGGTCGGGATCGCGCGGCACGAACCGGCCCTCGCGGCCGTGACCCTCCAGCTCGATGTGCGCGAACGTCTGGTCCTGGCCTTGGTCGCGCCGCCACTTCGCCAGCGCGACCGCGAGACCGGTCAGCAGCACGTCGTTGACCTTGGCGTGGAACAACGCGGGCACGTCACCCAGCAGCGCGGCGGTGGCCCGGGAACCGACCGTCACGGTGCGGACCTGTTCACGCGCAACGACATCGTCGTCAGTCAGCTCACGCCGGCCGAGCAACTGGTCCACGCCCGGCAGTGCGCGCTCGTAGTACGCGCGGTCGTTTTCGAAGGAGGTCTGCTCCAGCAACTGGGTCCAGCGCCGGAACGACGTGCCGACCGGCCGCAGCTCCACGGCCTCGCCGGACGAAATCTGCTGCCACGCCAGGGCGAGGTCGTCGAACAGGATGCGCCACGACACACCGTCGATCACCACGTGGTGGATCACGAGCACGAGCTGACGGGCGTTCGGCCGCCACACCGCGCGCAGCATGATGCCCGCGTCGGGGTTCACCCCCTCGGTCGCCGCCTCGACGCACTCCTCCAGCGGAGCGTCGCTCTCCTCCCAGAGGGCCTTCCCGTCGGCGAGAACGTCGAACGACCAGCGGTCACCCCGGACGAGCCTGGCGCGCAACATGTCGTGCCGCGCCACGACCGCGTCGAGGATCTGCGTCAACGCCTCGGCGGTCAGCTCGGCCGGGGTGTTGAGCACGACCGACTGGACGAACCCGTCGATCGCGTCCGTGGTCTCGCCGAGCCACTGCACGATCGGCAGCCCCGCCACCGGACCGGTCGGCACGTCGTCGTGGTCGACCGTCGCAGCGCCGTCACGGGACGCGACGGCGGCAAGCGCGCGGGGTGTGCGGTGCACGAAGATCTGGGTGGCGGTGACGAACACGCCTTGCGCCCGCAACGCGGACAGCAGCGAGATCGCGAGGATGCTGTCGCCGCCCAGTTCGAAGAAGTCCTGGTCCGCGCCGACCTGCTCGACCCGCAGCACCGACGCCGCGGCCGCGCAGATCACCGCCTCGTCGCCGGTGGCCGCGGCGGTCACCGGGCCGCTGTCCACCACCGGTTCCGGCAGGGCGCGGCGGTCGAGCTTCCCGTTGGGCGTCAAGGGGAACTCGCTCATCACGACGATGTGCGCGGGCACCGTGTACTCGACGAGGTGCTCGGTCGCCCACTGCCTCACGGCGTCCGGGGTCAGGTTCTCGTCCGACGGCACGACGTACCCGACGAGGTAGTTTCCTCCGGCGGAGTTCTTGCGCGCCACGACACAGGTGTGCCGGACCCCGGGGTGCTCGGCGAGCGCGACCTCGACGTCCTCCAGCTCCAGCCGCATGCCGCGGATCTTGACCTGGTTGTCGACGCGGCCGAGGAAGTCGAGCGACCCGTCCGGGGCGAACCGCGCCAGGTCACCGGTCCGGTAGAGACGCGAACCGTCCCCCGCAAAAGGGTTCGCGACGAACCGCGAGGCCGTCAGCCCAGGAGCGTTCACGTACCCGCGCCCCAGCAGGAACCCACCGATGTACAGCTCGCCGCCGACCCCGACCGGGCACGGCCGCAGCCGGTCGTCCAGCACGTGGAGATCGGTGTTCGGGTTCGCCCTGCCGATCGACGTGGACAGCCGCTCGGCCTCGCCGCGGTAGATCACGTGCGAGACGCCGATCGTGGCCTCGGCCGGGCCGTAACCGTGGTACAGGGGGATGTCGAGCTGCGTGCGGAACCGCTCGTACAGCTCGGGCGTGAGCACCTCGCCGCCGCACCACACGTGCCGCAGGCCGGCGAGCTCGCCGTCGCCCGCGATGGTCAGCAGCACGTCCAGCATCGACGACACCAGGTAGACGAAGGTGACGCGGTGCCGGGCGATGGTGGCCAGCAGGTGGTGCGGGTCGCGTTCGCCGCCGGAGCGCACGACGACGGTCCGGCCACCGCACACCAGCGGCAGGAAGATCTCGTTGACCGAGATGTCGAACGACAGCGGGGCCTTGAACAGCGCCGCGTCGTCGGGTCCGAAGTGGAGGATCTGGTGCACCTGCCACAGCAGGCGTTCGCTGATCGCCTCGTGGCGGATCATCGCGCCCTTGGGGCGGCCGGTCGAGCCGGACGTGAACATCACGTACGCCAGCTGCGCGCCCGCGATCCGCACGCCGGTCGGTTCGCCCGAGTACTCCGCGAAATCCCAGGAGTCCAGGTCGACCGCGACGGCGTCGGGCTCGTTCTCCTGGCCACTGCCCAGAATCAGGGCGACCCGCGCGTCGGTGATCACGGACTCGCGGCGGGAGGCCGGCCACTGCGGGTCCAGCGGCACGAACGCGGCCCCGGCCTGCAGCACGGCGAGCAGGCTGACCACCATCTCGGCCGAGCGGGGCAGTGAGATGCCGACGACCTGCTCGGTCTTCAGGCCCTGTGCGAGCAGGAATCGCGCCAGCTGGTTGGAACGGGCGAGCACCTCGCCGTAGGTGAGGGCACGGTCGCCGTCGTTGATCGCCACGGCGTCCGGGCGCGCCGCGGCCTGTGTGCGGAACAGGTCGACGATGCTCGGCCGTTCGCGCGGGAACTCGTTGTCGTTCCAGCGCGCCAGGTCCGCCAGCCGTTCGTCGAGCGTCTGCGCGGTCAGCGTCCCGATGGCGCGGTTGGGGAACTCGGCGAGGTCGTCCAGCACCCGCTGGGCAGCGGCCGCGTCGACGCCCGCCGGTAACGGAATCCGCCAGCCGTCGGCTGCTTCGACGACGTCGGACTGCTGCCCCTTGTCGGCCCACACCAGCAGATCGGCGAAAAGCGTTGCAGGCGAGAGCTCAAGCCCGTCAACGGTCAGCGACGGGTCCGCCCAGTGCGTCAGCGCCACCGCACTCGCGACGGCGACGGTCCGCTGCGGGTACTCACCGGCACGGCGCCGAACAGAGGCGATCCGGTCGGTCGAAAGCAGCACCTGTTCCATGAAGGTGAGCCTAACCTAATTAGTGATCAATCCGAATCGCCAGGCAGCCCAAAGCGCCGCGTAACGCCCGTCACGCGCGACGAGCTCCTCGTGCGTGCCCTGCTCCAGGACGCGCCCGGCGTCGAGCACGGCGATCCGGTCGGCCGCGATCGCCTGCGTCAGCCGGTGGGCGACCAGAAGCGTGGTGCGGCCCCGGCACGCGGCCAGCGCGGCCCGTTCCAGCGCGGCGGCGCCCTGGCTGCCCGCCTCGGCCGTCGACTCGTCCAGCACGACGACGGGGGACCGGCCGAGCACCAGCCTGGCCAGCGCGATCTGGGCGATCTTGGTCACGTCGAGGCGTTCGCCCCCTTCGCCCACCTCTGCATGCAGGCCTTGAGGAAGCGCCTCCACCCACGTGTCGGCGCCGACGGTCCGCAGTGCGTCCATCAGTTCCTCGTCCGTGGCATCGGGTGCGGCCAGACGGAGGTCGTCGGCGAGCGGACCGGTGAAGACGTGCGCCTCCTGGGTCAGGATGCTGACCAGCGCACGCGCTCCGGCCTCGCCGACGTCCGCGAGATCGGTCGGTCCGATGTGGACGGATCCGGTCCGCGGCGTGCCGGTGCCCGCGACGAGTGCCGCCAGCGTCGTCTTTCCCGCGCCGGTCGCGCCCACCAGGGCCAGAGACGTCCCCGCGGGGATCTCCAGGTCGACGTCCCGCAGCACGTCGTGCGCGGATTCGGGGTAGCGGAAGGAAAGCCCGCGCACCGACACCGGCAGCGGCCCGGCGTCCGGGTCGACCGCCACCGCGCTGCGGACGAGCTCGTCGCCGTCGGACTCGGTGAGCACGCCGACCAGCCGCGCCAGTCCGGCACCGGACTTCTGCGCCTCGTCGAAGAACGCCATGATCAGGCCGAGCGGCACGAACAACTTGTGGAACAACAGCGCGGCGACGGAAACCTGGCCCAGTGAGGACTCTCCGCTGGTCACCAGGAAGTAGCCGACGACGATGATCAGGCCGAGGCCGATGAACTCCGCGCGGTTCTCCCGGCCGATGAACCGGCCGAAGAAGCGGAAGACCTCGATGCCGATGTTGCGCACCCGCCACGACTCCGTGGTCACCTTGTCCCGGAACGCGTTCTCCAGGCGGTAGGCGCGAACGGTCGCGATGCCGTCGAGGCCGCTGATCAACGCCTGCGCGCGGTCGGCCTGGGCCTCGGCACGGGCGCGGTAGAGCGGTTGCGAGCGCGGCAGGTACCAGCGCAACGCCAGCGCGTACGCGGGCAGCGCGCAGGCGCCCGCGACACCGAGCCGCCAGTCCAGCCCGAACATGCCGGCGGTCGCGATCACCACCAGCACGACCGCCGAGAAGATCGTCGGGATCGCCGTGCGGAAACCCTTGGAGATGACGGCGACGTCGTCACCGACGCGCGACAGCACGTCACCGCGGCCGACCTGTTCGATCCGCGCGCTCGGCATCCCGAGCACCGCGCGAACAGCGCCTTCCCGAAGCCGCGCCAGCATGTCCGCGCCGACCCGGCCGACCAGGTACGTCGACATCGCGGTCATGACCGCGCCGGCCAGCGCGGCCACGACCGTCGCGATGCCGATGGTCCACAGGATCGTCACGGGCCGCCCCTGGACGACCCCGTCCACCGCGGTGCCGAGCAGGAACACCGGGACGATCTGCAGCACCGCCCCGGCCACCGTCGCCAGCACGGTGGCGATCGGCAGACCGGGAGCGGTGCGGCAGTGGTCGAGCACCCAGCGCAGGGCCTCCCGTCCGGTGGCCGTGCGCAGGATGTTCGCGAGACCGTTCATGACAGGTCAGCCGGCCGACTTGGCCGACTTCGTCAGCTCGTCGATCGCGTAGGGCAGGGAGGGGAGGGTGGCCTGCGAGATCGCCGCGCCGATCGCGGGACCCTCGCTGTCGAGCAGCCACGAGACCTTGCCCGCCTTGACCGCGGGCAGGTTCGCGAACAGCGGGAAGTTCTTCAGCGAGTCCGCGTCCGCCTTGTCGGCGATCACGAAGATCCGGTCGGTGTTGATCAGGTCGATCTTCTCCGGCGAGAGCTTGGCGGAGAAGCTGCCGCCGGCGATCTCGTCGATCTTCGTGTTGCCCTTGAAACCGATGCCGGTCAGCAGCTGGCCGCGCACGTCGGTGGTGGTGAACGGCACGATGCCGTCCTTGTACCAGGTCAGTGCGGTGGCGGTCTGGTTCGCGAAGTCCGGGTTGGCCTTCTTGGCCTCGGCGAGCTTGTCGCCGAGACCCTTGATCAGCTTCGCGCCCTCGTCCGCCTTGCCGACCGCCTTCGCGATCTGCAGCACGTTGTCCTGCCACTTGGCGCTGAACGGTTCCTTCTCGTCCTTGGTGCGGCCGACCACCGGTGCGATCTTGGTCAGCTTGTCGTACCAGGCCTGGGTGGCCTCGGAGTAGACGGCGACGATCAGGTCGGGACGCAGCTGCGCGATCTTCTCGTAGTTCGGCTCGGTGTCGCCGTTCCTCATGACGACCTCGGGCGTGGCCGAACCCCACTTGTCCTTCACCCACGGCCACTGGGTGTTGATGTCGGGCTTGGTGCCCTCGGGGTTCGGGTACTGGTCGACCATGCCGACCGGGACGACGCCGAGCGCGAGCAGCGTCTGGTCGTCGGTGTAGCCGAGGGAGAGGACGCGCTTGGGCGCGGTCTTGATCTCCGTGGTGCCGAAGAAGTGCTCGACCTTGGTCGGGAACGTGCCACCGGAGGCGTTGTTCGAGTCGGACGTCGAGGCAGGGGTGGAGGAACCACACCCGGCGAGGACGGTCGCCCCGACGACCGCGGCCGCTGCCACCGCCGTCAGTCGCTTCCAGGTCATGGCTGTTCTCTGGCCCATTCGGCACCTCTTCGTTCGCTGCCCACGCGGCGGGAAAATTAGGACAGGCGAACCTTAGCATCCATTAGGCAAGCCTAACCTAGTGTCCCCGCGTCGTGGATGAAGGGCGCCTTCATCCACCTGAGGTCGATGAAGGCGCCCTTCATCCACTCACGTGCGTCCGGCCGATCGGGACGATCAACGGGCGCTCGCTGACCGGGTCGTCGATGACCTTCGCTTGCAGGCCGAACGTGTCGAGCAGCAGGTCGCTGGTGATCACTTCGTTGGGATGCCCTTGGGCGACAACGGATCCGTCCTTCATCACGATCAGGTTGTCGCTGTAGCGGACGGCCAGGTTGAGGTCGTGCAGAACCATCACGACGGTGCAGCCGCCCTCGTGCAGGTCGTCGACGAGGTCGATCACGTCGATCGCGTGCGCGAGGTCCAGGTAGGTCGTGGGCTCGTCGAGCAGCAGCAGGTCGGTGCCCTGCGCGAGCGTCATGGAGATCCACACCCGTTGCCGCTGGCCACCGGAGAGCGAGTCGACCGGGCGGTGGGCGAGGTCCGCGACACCGGTCATCCGCAGGGCCTTCGCCACGATGTCGGCGTCGTCGCTCGACCACTGGCGGACCCAGCTCTGGTGCGGGTGCCGGCCCCGCGCGACCAGGTCGGCGACGGTGAGGCCCTCCGGCGCGATCGGCATCTGCGGCAGCAGGCCCATCCGCTTCGCGACGTCCCTGGTCTTCAGCTTCGCGATGTCGTGACCGTCCAGCAACACCGTGCCCTGGCGCGGTTTGAGCAGGCGGGAGAGCGTCCGCAGCAGGGTCGACTTGCCGCACCCGTTCGGCCCGATGACCGTGGTGATCACGCCGGTCGGGATCGAGACGTCCAGGTTGTCGAGGACGACGCGGTCGGCGTACCCGACCGTGACGCCTTCGGCACCCAGTCGGGCGGCATCGTTGCGGAGCGCGGTCATAGGCCAACCTTACTTAACTGAGGCTGGCCTCACTAGCCGTGCTACACGACCACGACCTCGACCCCCGCCGCGCGGAACCGGTCCAGCTCGTCGGCGGGCGCGGACGAGTCGGTGATCACCACGTGCACGTCGGCGATGCCGGCGATCCGGGAGAACGCGCGTTTGCCGATCTTCGACCCGTCCGCGAGCACGACCACGCGGTCGGCCGCGCGCAGCAGGCAGTTGTCGGTCTGCGCCTCGACCTCGTCGTGCGTCGCGATGCCGGTGCGCGCGTCGATGCCGTCCACCCCGAGGAAGACCAGGTCCAGGCTGATGGCCGCGAGGGCGCGGTCGGCGATCGGGCCCACCAGCTCGTAGCTCTCCGGGCGCACGCCGCCGCCGGTGACCACCAGGTCGATCATGGGGCGCGGGCACAGGTCCGACGCGATGTTGAGCGCGTTGGTCACGACCTTCAGGGGTCTGGTGACGGCGAGCAGGCGCGCCAGCTCGGTGGTCGTCGTGCCGCCGTTGAGCCCCACCGAGTGGACGGACTCGGTCACGAGCCGGGCGGCCGCCTCCGCGATCCGGCGCTTCTCCTCGCGGCGGCCCACGCGGTAGCGCAGCGGCAGCTCGTAGATGACCTCGACCGCGACCGCGCCGCCGTGCGTGCGTTTGAGCAGCTTCTGCTCTTCCAGTGACTGGAGGTCGCGGCGGATCGAGGCGACGGACGTGTCCAGGTCCTCCGCGAGCCCGGTCACGCTCACCGAGCCCGCCTCCGCCAGCTTGCCCAGGATCGCTGCAAGGCGCTGCTCTTGACGCATTCGCTCACTATAACGCAGCAACCGTGCTCGATTTAGTTGAAATTGACGCATGATCACGCACTTTGCGTGCGCGTTATCTCGCCCACCTCGACCTCACGGGCCCGTGCGGCCGCCTCGGCCAGAGAGGGCTGCGCGGCCACTCCTCCTGCTGCGCGCGTCGACAGCGCACCGGCTGCGACGCCGAGTGCCAGTGCGGCGCGGAGATCCCGCTCGTGCAGCCATCCCGCGAGGAAACCGGCGTCGAACGAGTCACCGGCGCCGACCGTGTCCACCGGTTCCACCGCGGGGAGCCACGCCGTGATCCGCTGCTCGCCGTGCAGGGCGGCGCACCCGTCCCTGCCCGCCTTGACGACCGGCACCGCGCCGGTCGCCGCGAGGACCGGCAGCGGGTCCTCGGCGCCGGTCAGCGCCCTCGCCTCGGCCTGGTTGGGCAGCACGAACGTGCACTGCCCCAACAGGTCCGGCTGCAACGTCCAGTCGCCCGCCGGGTCGTCGTTGGTGTCGAGCGAGGTGGTGGCCCCGTCGCGGCGAGCCGCTCGGAAGATCTCGCGCAGACCGGCGGCGAGCCGGGGTTGCAGGAAGTACGACGCCGCGTGCAGGTGCCGCGCGGCGACCGCGGGAACGTGCTCGGGGCCGAACGCGGCGAGGCACCCCTGCGCCGTCAGGATCGCGCGGTCCCCGTCCGCCCGGTTGAGGCAGACGGTCACCGCGGTCGGCAGGTCCGGGTGGCGGGCGCACGCGCCGATGTCGACGCCGGCCGACGTGAGTTCGTCCAGCACGAAGTCACCGGCCGCGTCCCTGCCGACCATCGCCGCGAGCCCGACCCGCAGACCCAGGCGCGCGGCACCGTGCGCGACGATCGCCGCCGACCCGCCGAGCGCGAGAACTCCGCGCTCCACCAGGGTTTCCGCCTGCCCGTACGCGGGAGTGGCGGGAGCGCCGAAGACGAGCACGTCCGGGTTCGCGTCCCCGATCACCAGCAGATCGAGCATCACGCGCCTCGCAGCGCGACGGGCAGCAGGTCGCGGTGCGCGGCCGTCATCGCCGCGACGAGATCACCGATCTGGCCGACCGTGAGCGCGGCCGCGGTCGCCGGGTCGCACAGCGCGGCGTGCCGGACGTGGTCCGGGTCGCCTTCGACCGCCGCGGCCACGGTCAGGTCGACCACGTTGAGGAAACCGCGGTTCACCGCGGCGAGCTGGCGGGGCAGGTCGCCGACGTGGTGCGGGTGCACGCCGAGCCGGTCCAGCGTCGCGGGCACCTCCACGGCGGCACCCTCGGGGAGGTTGGAGATCAGGCCGCGGTTCGCGACGTTCACCTGGATCGTGCGGCGCCGGCCGGTGACCAGGCTGTGGATCACCTGTGGCGCGTACTCGACCGCCTCGTCGGGCAACGGCGGCAGCGGGTCGCCCGCGGCCAGCGCGTCCCGGGTCTTCTCGTACGTGGCCACGTTCCCGGCGCTGATCCTCGCGTAGTCGCGGACCGGGATGCGCAGTCGCTCCACTTCGGACTGGTGCCGCAGGTACCACGGCACGTACTCGGCGGAGTGCTCGCTCGTCTCCGTCGGGTAGTAGCCGAGCCTGCGGTACAGGTCGACGCGCACCCGGCGGGCCAGCCCGGGGTCCGCCGCGATGGCGGCGTCGAGCGCCGGGTAGAGGTCGCGGCCCTCGTGCTGCCAGCGCAGGATCCACGCCTGGTGGTTCACCCCGGCGGACAGGAAGTCCACTTCCTCGTGCGGCACCCCGACCAGCGCGCTCAGGTCGTGGATCGTCCAGTGCACCGAGTGGCACAGGCCGACCGCCTTCAGCTTCGGTGCGACGGTCGCCAGGTACTGGAGGTTCATCGCCATCGGGTTGGTGTAGTTGAGCAACCACGCGTCCGGGCACACGGCGAGCATGTCCGCCGCCAGCGCTTCGAGGAACGGGAACGTGCGCAGCCCGCGGAAGATCCCGCCGATGCCGAGCGTGTCCCCGATGGTCTGCCGCAGCCCGAACGACTCCGGCACGTCGAAGTCCCGCAACGTCGCTTCGTGACCGCCGATCGCGACCATGTTGACGACGACGTCCGCGTCTTCCAGCGCCTCGCAGCGGGACAGCGAGGTGCGAACGCCGGTGGCACCGGCCAGGCGGGCGAGCGCGGCCGCGACCTCCAGCCGTTCGGCGTCGTTGTCGTGCAGCGAGATCGAGCAGCCGGCGAGTTCCGGGAACGACAGGACGTCGCGGAGGAGCTGGCGGGTGAACTCGACCGAACCCGCGCCCACGAACGCGATGGTGAACATTGATCAGCCTTCCAGTACCCGGATGAGCCGAGCGACCTCGGCGGACATGGCCTCACGACCGGCGCCGAGATAGCGCCGGGGGTCGACGAGCTTCGGGTCGTCGTCGAGTGCGGTGCGCACGCTCGCCGTGAAGTGCTTGTTGAGCTGCGTGGCGATGTTGATCTTCCACATCCCGGCGCGCACCGCGGCCGCGAGGCTCTCGTCGGCGACCCCGGACGACCCGTGCAGCACCAGCGGGACCGGCACCGCCTTGTGCAGCAACGCGATCAGCTCGAAGTCGAGCGCGGCGTCGCGGGTCAGCATCGCGTGCGACGAGCCGACCGCGACGGCGAGGAGGTCCACCCCGGTCGCCGCCACGTACGCGGCGGCGTCGTCCGGGTCGGTGCGCACGCCCGGAGCGTGCACGCCGTCCTTGCCACCGATCTCACCGAGCTCCGCCTCGACCCCGACGCCGGCGGCGTGACACCGGCGCACGACCTCGGCGGTGCGGGCGACGTTCTCCTCGTGGGGCAGCGCGGAGGCGTCGAACATCACCGACCCGAACCCGATCTCCACGGCCTCCTCGACGAGGTCCTCCGACGTGGCGTGGTCGAGGTGCACCGCGACCGGGGTCGTGGCGGAGGCGGCGACCGACAGCGCGGCGACCCCGATCGGGCGCAGGGAACCGTGGTAGCGCACGACGTTCTCGCTGATCTGCAGCACCACCGGGGTGTTCGTCCGCTGTGCCGCGGCGGCGATCGCCTCGGCGTGCTCGACCTGGATCACGTTGAACGCGGGCACCGGCGCGGGCCCTCCGATCATCTCTCGAAGCTCGACCAACGGCATGTTCTAGTCCTCGGGAACTGGTCTGGGGACGATGCCCGCACGGTGCTTTTCGTAGAAGGCGCGGTCGAAGTCGCCGGCGAGCGGGGCGCGCACCGCCGCGGCGGACAGCGCGACGGCCTCGGCGAGACGCTCCGGCCACGGCAGGTGCCACGTGGCGACCAGCGCGGCCACGGCGGCGTCGCCGGCCCCGGTCGGATTGCCGGTGAGCACCTCGGGCGGTGCCGCCGTCCACACTCCGCCGGAGGTGTGCGCGGTCATGCCGTCCGGGCCGTCGGAGACGAGTGCCGCGGCGGCGCCGAGCGCCAGTGGATCGTCCACAGCGGACGCGCTGGCCAGCTCACCGCGGTTCGGGGTGATCACGGCGGGCCGGGCCGCCGCTCCCAGGGCGAGTGCGGGTCCGTCGGCGTCCAGCACCACCGGTGCCGGCGTGGCACGCACGAGCGTCGCGTAGGCGCCGGGCGGCAGTCCCCGCGGCAACGACCCCGACAGCACCACGACGTCCGCCTCGTCGGCGAGTTCGGCGTAGTGGACGAGGAAGTCGCTCCACTCCGCGGGTGTGACCGCGGGGCCGGGCTCGGCGAAGAGCGTCGCCTGGCCGGAGCCGGTCACGGCGGTGACCGTGCGGCGGGTCTCCCCGGCGATCGCGAACATCGCCTCCGGCACACCGGACCGGGCCAGGTCGTCGCGCAGCGCGGCACCCGCGGCACCGCCCGCCAGCCCCGTGGCGAGCACGGGCACACCGAGCGCGCACAACACCCGCGCCACGTTCACGCCCTTGCCGCCCGCGCGGACGGCGACGTCGGTGACGCGATGGGTGGCGCCCGGCCGCAGGGCATCGACCCGGTAGGTGACGTCGAGTGCCGCGTTGAGCGTGACCGTCAGGGCTCTCATGACGTGCCGTCGAGGATCACCGACCGGGTGAGGTTGCGCGGCGCGTCGGGGTCGAGCCCCCGCCGCAGCGCCACCTCCACGGCGAGCCGGTGCACCGACACCAGTTCGGCGAGCGGGTCCCGGTCGTGCGCGACCCACCGGCCGCCCGCCCTGGCGACGTCGAGCTCGAGGCCTTCCGGTGCCGTGCCGAACACCCAGACCAGCGAGGTCTCGTCGGTGATCGCGATCGGCCCGTGCCGGTACTCGGCGGCCGGGTAGGACTCGGTCCAGCTCAGCGACGCCTCGCGCATCTTCAGCGCGGCCTCCGCCGCGAGACCGGTGGTCCAGGGCGCGCCACCGAGGAACGTGAACTGGCTGCGCGCCACCAGGTCCGCGGGCAGCGGGTCGGCGAGCGCCTGTTCCGCGTCGAGCACCGCGTGCTCCAGCCGTTCGCCGAGGTGGGCGCGCAGCAGCACGAGCGCGGTCGTCGCGAACCGCGTCTGCACCACCGAGCGTTCGTCGGCGAACTCCAGCGCGACCACCTGGTCGGCCAGCTCGGTCACGGGCGTGCCGGGAGCACCGACGACAGCCGTCGTGGGCACCTTCGACCGCAGCCGTGCCAGCACGTCGGCGACCTCGGTGGTCGTGCCGGACCGGCTCAGCGCGAGCACGCGGTCGTACCGGCGGTTGAAGGGGAACTCGGAGGCGGGGAAGGCGTCGGTCTCGCCCAGTCCCTCGTCCTCCCGCAGCCGGGCGCAGGCCTGGGCCATGAACAACGACGTGCCGCAGCCGACCACCGCGACTCGCTCACCGGGGGCGGGCAGGGCGGCGGCGACCTCCGGTTCGGTGGCGAGCGCGATCGCCCGGCGCCAGCAGTCCGGCTGGGACGTGATCTCGGCGGCGGTGTGGAGCTGCGCGGAACTGGTGTGCATGGCGGATTCCTTTGGTAGGTCGGTCACTTGATGCCCGCTGCGGCCACCGACCGCACGAAGAACCGCTGGGCGAAGAAGAACACGAGCAGGACGGGCAGCTGGCTCAGCACCGTGCCGGCCATGAGCTTCGGCCAGTTCGTCGTGTGCGCGCCCTGGAAGCTCTGCAGTCCGATCTGGACGGTCATGACGCCGGGGCTCTGCACGGCGATCAGCGGCCACAGGAAGTCGTTCCAGGTCTGCAGGAACGTGAGCACGGCCAGGGTCGCGAGCGTGGGCCGCATCAACGGCAGCAGCACCCCGAACAAGGTCCGCAGCCTGCTCGCACCGTCGATCCGCGCGGCCTCCTCCAGCTCCCTGGGCAGCGTCGTGAAGAACTGCCGCATCAGGAACACGCCGAACGCGGTGGCGAGGTTCGGGGCGATGAGCGCGCCGAGCGTGTCGACCAGCCCCAGCGACCGCATCATGATCAGCAGCGGCAGCATGACGATCTGGAACGGCACCATCAGCGTCGCGAGCACGAGGAAGAAGGCGAGCCTGCTCCCGATGAACCGGATCCGCGCGAAGGCGTAACCGGCCAGCGAGCAGAGCAGCAGGTTGCCGGCCACGCAGACGACGGACACCACGAAGCTGTTGAACAGCCACGATCCCAGCGGCGCGTCCCGCAGCGCCGCGACGTAGTTCTCCCACTCGATCCCGGCGGGAAGGCCTGGTGGGAAGCGCCGCGACTCGGCCTGGGTGGACACCGACACGAGCAGCATCCACGCCAGCGGCGTCACCATGACGGCGGAGAGCGGCAGGAGAACCAGGTGCAGCGCGCTGGGCCTGCGCGCGCGTGCCGTGCTCATCGGGCCTCGTAGATGGACGTGCGGCGGTTGAACCGCAGCTGGACGAGCGTGAACACACCGATCACCAGGAACACCGCGCAGCCGATCGCCGCCGCGTACCCGCCGTCGAAGCTCACGAACGCCTCGTTGTAGAGGTGGTAGACGAGCACGGTGGTCGCGCGCAGCGGACCGCCCTTGGTCGTCACGTAGACGGCGTCGAAGAGCTGCAGGCCGTTGATCGTGAGCCACACCACCAGGAATCCCGTGGCGGGTGCCACCAGGGGCAGCTCGACGTGCCAGAACGACCGGACCCGCCCGCAACCGTCCAGAGCAGACGCTTCCAGCAGGTCCTTGGGCACGTTCTGCAATGCGGCCAGGTAGATGATGACCGCGAACCCGAGCCAGCCCCACACGGTCATCGCCACGACGACGTACAGCGCCTGGCCGGGATCGGTGAAGAAACCCTGCTTCGGCAGGCCCACCGCGTCCAGCGCGGCGTTGACCAGGCCGAACTGCGGGTTCGCGAGCCAGTTGAACATGATGCCGGTGGCGACCGTCGAGGTCACCAACGGCACGGACACGGCGAGCCGGTACAGCACGACACCGCGGATCTTCTGGTTCAGCATCACCGCGACGGGCAACGCGAGCACGAGCGTGATCGGCACGAACAGGGCGACGTAGACGAGCGTGCGCTCGGCCGCGTCCCAGAACAGGGGATCGGCGACGAGCTTCGCGTAGTTGTCGCCGCCGATGAACGTCCCCGGCGAGGTGAGGTCGGTGCGCTGGAAGGACAGCGCGAACGACCACACCACCGGGACGAGCCCGAACGCGCCGATGAGGATCACGGCGGGTGCCGCGAACCCCCACCCGGCGGCGTGGTCGGCGAGCTTGCGCCGGTCGGGCGTCATGAACCTGCCAGCGCCTGATCCACCTCGTTGCGCGCCTGGCCGAGTGCGGCGTCGGGCTCCGCCATGCCGAGCAGGACCGACTGCACGGCGATGCCGAGGGACTTCGAGATCTGCGGGTACTGCGGGATGTTCGGTCGTGACTTCGTCACGTTCTTCGCCAAGTTGTCCACGAACACGTTGGTACCCGGGTACTTCGCCTCGAACTCCGCGTAGCCCGCCAGGTCCACTTCGGACTGCCGGATCGGCAGGTGGCCGGTGTCCATCGCGAACTCCAGGTGGACCTCCGGGGAGAGCAGCCACTTCAGGAACGGCAGCGCCTCCGTGCGGCCCTTCTCCCCGAACACCACGAACGTGTCCGGTCCCGCGATCGTCGCGTGGGTGACCTTGCCCGGCAGGATCTGCACGCCGTAGGACACGTCCTTGTTGAGGTTGCCGAGGTCCCATGGTCCCGTCCACAGCATCCCGATTCGTCCGGAGTTGAAGAGGTTGAGGTACTGCTGGTCGCCCTGGTCCAGGTACACCGACTTGTCCGTCACGGACATGTCCCGCAGCAGTTGCATGGCCTGGTGACCCGCTTCCGAGGCGAACGCGGCCTTCTTGCCGTCCTTCGAGAGGAGGTCGCCGCCCGCCTGCCAGAGCAGGGCGAGGAAGCGCCACACCGTGTCCTCGGAGCCGTCGTTGACGTAGGCCCAGCCGAACCGTTCGCCCGCGGTGAGCTTCTTCGCGGCCGACCGGAAGTCCTCCCACGTCCACGTGGGGGTCGGATAGGAGATCTTGGCTTCGTCGAAGAGCTTCTTGTTGTAGACGAGCGACAGGTTGTCCACGAGCGCCGGGACGCCGTAGATCTTCCCGTTCACCGTCGCGGCCTCACGTCCGGCGGCGAACAGGTCGTCCCAGTCGAACTCCTTGTCACCGCGCAAGGCGTCGGTGAGGTCCTGCGTCTGCGGACGGTCGGTCAGCCCGGTGATCGAGGAGCCGTACTGATAGGCGGCCTCGGGTGGGTTGCCCGACGCGAACGACGCCAGCGTCTTCTGCAGGGCGTTGTCGTTACCGCCGTTGAACACCAGCTCGACCTGCTGCTGCGGATGCGTGGAGTTCCAGCGCGCCGCGAGCTTGTCGAGTGCGGTGGCTTCGTCCGCGGTGTAGCCGTGCCACACCTTGGCCTTGCCGTCACCGCCGGAGCCGGTGCCGCACGCGGACGTCAGGACGAGCGCGGCGCCCATCGTGAGCACCGTGCGGCGACTCGGTCCTCTGCCGTGCGCCATTTCGACTCCCTTGCGTGATGACTGCGGCTGTGAGCCGGAACCCTAGGAGAGAATCGCTCAAACAAGCAAGAGGTGTGACCGAATGAGATTGTTTGGTGGCCAATATGACGGGATTCGCGCTACAGTCGCTCACTCGATCACCACTTCTGAGCGTTCAAGGAGCTTGGCGCCCTATGACCTCCCCTGCCCGCGCCCTCATCGCCGCCGCGCTCGCCGCACTCGCCGCCTGCGCCGCGGGACCGCTGACCCCGGAGAGCCAGGCGGTCGACGTCTCGGCCGCCGCGGTCCAGCTGCCGCCCGTCGGCGCGGTCCTCGACTACCAGCTCGGTGCCGCGTACACGCCGCCCAAGGGCGTGAACCTGGTGACTCGCGACAGCACGGCGTCCCCCGCGCCCGGCATCTACAACATCTGCTACGTCAACGGGTTCCAGACGCAGCCGGCGGAGCGCGACACCTGGCTGAACCAGCGCAACCACCTGCTGCTCAAGGACTCGTCCGGCAAGCCCGTGGTCGACCCGGACTGGCCGGACGAGTTCCTGCTGGACACCTCGACGGCGGCCAAGCGCACCGAGCTCGCCTCGATCACGGGCGCCACCATCGACCAGTGCGCGACCAAGGGCTTCAAAGCCGTCGAGGTCGACAACCTGGACTCCTACTCGCGCTCCGGCGGCCGGTTGAGCGTGAGCAACAACCTCGCCTACGCGAAGCTGCTCGCCGACCGCACGCACAACCGCAACCTCGCGATCGGCCAGAAGAACTCCTCCGAGCAGGCTTCGCGCGCCCGTTCCGAGGTCGGTTTCGACTTCGCGGTCTCAGAGGAATGCCACCGCTGGAAGGAGTGCTCGTCCTACTCCGCCGTGTACGGCAAGCAGGTGATGGACATCGAGTACACCGACAACCTCCGCGGCACGTTCAAGGACGTGTGCGGCGACCCCAAGACCCCGGCCACCACGACGTTGCGCGACCGCTTCCTCGTCGCGCCCGGCCAGAGCGACTACGCGTTCGACCACTGCTGAGAGCCGGTCAGGCCGCTCGCTTCAGGTTCGCCCGCACCAGCAGGTAGACGAGGAACGGCCCGCCGATGATCGCCGTGACGATGCCGACGGGCAGGTCGTTGGGCAGCACGGTTCGTGCGATGAGGTCCGAGCCGATGAGCAGCAACGCGCCGAACAGTCCGGAGGCGATCAACGGCGGGACGGGCGTGCGCAGCAGCCGCATGGTGATCTGCGGCGCGACCAGGGCGACGAACGGCACGGGGCCTGCCGCCGAGACCGCGACGCCGGCGAGCAGTACCGCGCACAGCAGCAGTACTGCTCGCACGGCCGAGTAGCGGACACCGAGTCCGGCGGCGACGTCGTCGCCGAAGTGCATCGGCCGGAACTGGAAGGAGATCGCCAGCACGACCAGGACCAGCGCGACCGTGACCCACAGCGTCGTCCACACCTCGGTCCACGACCGCGACCCGAGCGACCCGACCAGCCACGACTGCGCGCGGGCGACGTCGCGGATGTCGGCCAGCACCAGCAGCCAGGTGGTGAGCGCCTGCATGACGGCGCTCACCGAGACACCGATGAGGATCAGCCGGAACCCGTCGATGCCCCGCCGCCACGCCAGGAAGTAGACGAGCAGACCGGTCAGCAGACCGCCCGTCAGCGCCGCCGCGGGCAGGCCGACAGCTGTGGTGACCGCCGCGCCGCCGGTGGCCGTCACGAGGAAGACCGCGGTGGCGCTGGCACCACCGGTGATGCCCAGGACGTCGGGGCTCGCGAGCGGGTTGCGGGCGATCGACTGGGTCAGGGCGCCGGAGATGCCGAGCGCCGCGCCCACGATCACGCCGACGAGCGCGCGCGGCATCCGCAGGTCCATGATCACGAACTCGTCGACGCGCTCGCCCTGGCCGAAGATCGTCCGGATCACCGCGGGCAGCTCGATCGTGAAGTCGCCGACCGAGATCGACACGCAGAAGACGAGGAACGTCAGCGCGGCCAGCACCAGCGTGACCAGCACGAGCCACGGCCGCCAGACCCAGGACCAGCCGCCCACGCGGACACCGGGGTGCATTTGTGTGGTCATGCCTGCCTGAACTTCCCGAGCCAGACCAGCGCCGCGAAGAACGGTGCGCCGATGAGGGCGATGACGATGCCCGCCGCCAGCTCGGCCGGGCGGACGACGAGCCGTCCGGCGATGTCACCGGCGAGCAGCACGAGCGCGCCGAGCAACCCGGCGTACGGCACCAGGAACCGGTAGTCCGGGCCGGTGATCCACCGCGCGATGTGCGCGACCATCAGCCCGAGGAACGCAATCGGCCCGCACGCCGCCGTGGCCGCACCCGCCAGCAACGTGACCGCCACGACGCCGATGGTCCGTCCGGCCGCGATGTTCACGCCGAGCCCGCGCGCCACGTCGTCGCCGAGGTTGAGCAGGTTGATCGCGGGCAGGTTGACCAGCGCGACGACGAGCCCGGCGGCTACGAACACCGCGGTCACCCCGATGACGTTCCACCCGGCACCCTGCACCGAGCCCGCGTTCCAGAACCGCAGCACGTCCAGGGACTGCTTGTCGGACAACGCGACCGCGGTGGTCATCGCGGCCAGGGACACCGTGACGCCCTGACCGGCCAGGGCGAGCGTGAGCGGGTTGCCCGCCCCGCGCCCGAGGCTCGACAGGCCGAACACGAGCACCCCGGCACCCGCGGCCCCGGCGAACGCGAACCACAGGTACTGGACCGGGTTCTGCAGCCCGAACACCGAGACGGCGAGCACCACGGCGAACGACGCCCCGGAGTTGACGCCGAGCAGGCCGGTGTCCGCGATGGGGTTGCGGGTGTGGCCCTGGATCAGCGCGCCCGCGACCCCGAGCGCGAGACCAGCCACGATCGCGAGCACGGTCCGGGGCACGCGCAGGGTCTGCACGATGAGCGTGATCTCCGTGAGCCGCTGGTCGGTGCCGGGGTCGCCGAACAGGCCCTGCCACACCTCGGCCGGGCTCAGCGACCGGGCGCCCACCACCAGCGACAACACCGCCGTGACGGCGAGCAGCACCACCAGAACCGCGAGGCCGCGCAGCCGTCGCGGACTCGCTGCGGCCAGCCCGCGTTGCTCCACCACCATGCTCACGACGAGCTACGTTAGCAGCCGACCTAGGGCATCCTTACCTAACTCGTACCCCTGTGCGGTGTGCAGGGGTGCTCGATGAAGGGCGCCTTCCTACACCTCAGGTGGATGAAGGCGCCCTTCATCGACCTCGAGCGTGCAGGCGGCGAGCTGTTTGCGCACGCGGTCGGCCTCGTCGTCGCGCCCCTGCTGCTCCAGCATCCGCAGCGCCTGCTGCCAGACCTCCTCCGCCTCCTCGCGCCGTTCGAGCGCGAGGAGCGGGTGACCGAGGCCGATGAGCACGTTGGCGGTGGTGTAGTCGTCGTTCTCGGCGCGGTAGAGCTCGGCCGCGCACTCGTAGAGCGCGACGGCCTCGGTGTGGTTGCCGACCTGGTGGGCGATGCGGGCGAGCGTGTCGACGGCGTGGGCCTCGCCCTGCCGGTCGCCGAGCTCGCGCAGCAGCCCGCGGGCCTTCTCGGCGTGCTCGCGGCCCCGGGCGGTGTCGCCGACCTCCGCCGCACAGCAGCCGAAGTTGTTGTGCGCCAACGCGATGAGCACTTGGTTTCCGGTCTGCTGGTAGTGCTCCAGCGCGGCCCGGGCGTGGTCGAAGGCCAGCTGGTACTCCTCCCGCATGCCCCACAACCAGGTCAACGCGCCGTGCGCGTCGGCGAGGGGGAGTGGCTCGCCGGCTTGCTCGGCCAGTGCGAGCGCCCGGTCGAGATGGTGCTGCGCCTCGTCGTAGCGCTGCACCTGGCCGAGGCTGGTGCCCATGATCCGGTGCGCGATCCCTCGTTCCTCGGGGTCGTCGGCGGCGTGGATGGCCGTGCCCCACAACGCCAGCTCGTCGTCGAGATGACCTCGGTGCTGGTTGTACGCGTGCGAGATCCGGGCCAGCAGCACCACGCGGTCCTTCCAGCCGCGCTGGGCCGCGGCCTGCTGGACGGCCCGGCGGGTGCCGCGTTCGGCGTCGAACCACGCCAGCGCACCCGCCTTGTCCGCGGCCGGGGTGACGAGGACGTCGGCGGGGCTGAGCGCGATCAACGGGCGGTGCGGGTCGACCAGCCGGTCGTTGGCGTGGGCCGTGTGCACGTAGTGGTCGACGAGCCTGCGCAACGCCTCGGCACTGCCGATGTGCCGCGCCTGTTCGGCCGCGTAGGCCCGCACGAGGTCGTGCATCCTTGCCCGGTAACCGTCACCGATCGAGATCAGGGACGCTTGTTCCAACGACCGCAGCGTCGTGCGCGCGTCCTCAATGGACACTCCGGCCAGCGCGGCGGCCGCGGGCAGCCCGATGTCCTCGCCCGGCGCGATGCCGAGCAGGGCGAACATCTCCTTCTGCCGGTCGGTCAGCGCCCGGTACGACCAGGAGAGCACGACCGGCACGCTGACGCTGGGATCGGCGTCGAGCGCGCCGAGCCCGAGCTGTTCCAGCTGGCGGGCGATCGCGGCGAGCGAGAGGTCCGGCTCGGTGAGGACGCGGGCGCCGACGATGCTCAACGCGAGCGGCAGCCCGCCGCACAGGTCGATCAGCCGCGCGGCCGCGAGAGGTTCGGCGGTCAGCCTGGCCGCGCCGATCCTGGTGGCCAGCAACGAGCTCGCGTCCGAGTCGGCGAGCACGTCGAGCCCGAGCGGGGTGGCGCGGCCGGTCAGCCGGTTGCGGCTGGTCACGAGCACGCGGCAGGTGTCGCCACCGGGCAGCAGCGGGGCGACCTGGGCGGCGTCGACGGCGTTGTCGATCACCACGAGCATCCGTCGTTTCGCGATCAGGCCGCGGAACGACGCGGCCCTGGCCTGCGCGGCGTGCGGCACGGCGCTCGCGTCGAGGCCGAGCGCGTGCAGGAACCCGCGGATCGCGACGTCCGGCTCCATCGGCGTCTCGTCGGGGCTGAACCCGCGCAGGTCGACGAACAGCTGACCGTCCGGGAACCGGTGCAGGTTGCGGTGCGCCCAGTGCAGCGCGAGCCACGTCTTGCCCATGCCGCCCGCGCCCGCGATCGCCGCCACGCCCGTGCGCACGGCCTCGTCCAGCTCGGCCAGGTCCTCCTGCCTGCCGACGAACTGCGCGGGCGCCGACGGCAGCTGACGCGGGACCACCACGGGTGGCTGCTGGTCGCCGAGAAGCAGTTTTTCGTGCAGCCGCTTCAGTTCCGGGCCCGGCTCGGTGCCGAGCTCCTCCACCAGACGGGCGCGGACGGCCAGGAACTGTTCGAGCGCCTCGGAAATGCGGCCCGCCTGCGCCAGCGCCTGCAGGTGCTGCGCCGCCACGCGTTCGTCGAACGGCCGGGACGCGGCGAGCTCGGCGGTCGTCGCGAGCAGCTCGCGGCCCTGGCCCAGCGCGAGCCGCGCGTCGACGAGGTCGAGCTCGGCGGCGTCGCGTTCCCCGTCGAGCTGGTCGCGCGTGCGCGCGGCCCAGTCGCCGCCGATGCCGGTCAGCGGTTCGCCCCGCCACAACGCGACGGCCTCACCGAGGGTGCCCGCGCGCCGGCGGAGCTCGCGGAACCGCAGGAGGTCCACACTGGACTCGTCGGCGACCAGCACGTACCCGGTGGGCCGGGTGGCCAGCTCGATCCCGGCCTGACGCAGCCGGGAGAGGTAGCTGTGCAGCGTCGCCCGTGCGCGTGGCGGCGGCTCGTCACCCCAGACGCGTTCGATCAGCTGCGAGACCGGCACGACCTTGTTGACGTCGACCGCCAGCGCCGCGAGCACACACCGCTGACGCGCGGGCCCCAGGTCGACGGTGTGGCCGTCGACCCGCGCGCTCACCTCTCCGAGCAGGTCGATCTCGACCGTCAACCCCACCGAACCTCCTGTCGCGCTACAACGAGCCTGGTCAGAGGTCGTGCGGAACGCGGTCAGCGACCCTTTTCCGCCGTGATGAGCGAAATGACCGCGAGCCCGGTGTTGACCGCGGAGATCAGCACGGTCAGCTTCGCGGCCTTGGCGGGGAGCTCGCGGCGCCGGGCCGCGTAGAGCGCGGCGGCCGTGTCCGTGCCGTGGATGAGCACGGCCTGTCGCAGCACCCGCTGTGCCGACGGGTCGTCGGCCTTGAGCGTCAGCAGGTCCACCCCGAGAACGAGCGTGCGGATGCCGAACATGCGCGCCGGGTAGACGAACCGGCGGTCGTCACCCAGCTCGTCGCCGAGGCTCTTCGCCATCCTCCCGGCCGCGAACAACCCCAGCGCGCCGTTGAAGATCCGCACGCACGCCAGTGCGGTCCGCGTGACATCGCCCAGCTTCATCGAGCCCACCTCGTTTCGTCGGTGCAATCTAAGCAGGTAGCCAGAATTCGTGTTCGCAACTCGCGGTCTGGTGAGGTGGATGAAGGGCGCCTTCCTCCACCTGGTGTGGATGAAGGAGCCCTTCATCCATGTAGTCGCCCGGCAGGCGGGGTGGCGGGCAAGACCTCTGGCGAGGCGCTCAGTGGGCAGGCCGCGGGCACGCGTCCACACAGGTCGTCCGGGTGACATAGGCTGCGGGCGTGGCGGGCCCGCGCAAGCGTTCTGCGTTGATCGCCCGGCTGGTGAGCGACCAGCCGGGCGGGTCCCAGGGCGCGATCCTCGACGAGCTGCGCCGGTGCCTGCTCGACGGCGGCGTGCCGCCCGGCACGCCGATCCCGCTCGACGAGGTCGCGCAGGTGTTCGGGGTGAGCCGCATCCCCGTGCGCGAGGCGCTCAAGACCCTGATCGGCGAAGGTCTCGTCGAGCACCGGCCCAACCTCGGCTACCACGTCGCCCGGCTCACGACCCGTGAGCTGCACGAGTTGTACGTGGTGCGGGAGGTGCTGGAGGTGGCGGCGCTGACGGCCGCGGTCGCGGCGGCCACCGAGCAGGACGACGTGGAGGCGACCGCCACGCACGAGGCGCTCGGCCGGGCGATCGCGGCGCAGGACGTGCGCGGCTACCACCGCGACAGCAGGCGGTTCCACCTGGCGCTGGTCCGCCCGTGCGGGATGCACCGGCTGCTGGCCATGCTGGAGTCGGCGTGGAACACCACGGAACCGGTGCAGCCCATGGCCCACGTGCCCGACGGCGCGAAAGTCGTGCTGCACCAGGACCACGGGGAGATGCTCACGGCGTTCCTCGCGCGGGACGTGGACGCGCTCGTCGCGGCGGCACGGGCGCACCACGGCAGGCTGCGGGCGTCCCTGGCCGCGCTGCCCCGGCACACCGGGCTGTTCGTCGACTCCGACTGACCCGGGAAAATATACGGTTCGCGTCATGGGGGCGTAACACGGCGGGACCAGGCTGCTCGCACCACATCCGAGGGCACGAGGAGTTGGTGATGACGGATACAGTCTCCCGCCCGGCGACCGCCGCCACCCCGCAGTACGACCCGCGTCTGACGAACACCGACCTGGCGCCCCTGGAGAAGCAGACCTGGGGCTCCTACAACATCTTCGCGTTCTGGATGTCCGATGTGCACAGTGTCGGTGGCTACGTCACCGCGGGCAGCCTGTTCATGCTGGGCCTGTCCAGCTGGCAGGTGCTGCTCGCGCTGCTCATCGGCATCGGGATCGTGAACGTCTTCTGCAACCTGGTGGCCAAACCGAGCCAGGTCACCGGTGTGCCGTACCCGGTGATCTGCCGGGCGTCGTTCGGTGTGCTGGGCGCGAACGTCCCGGCGATCATCCGCGGCCTCATCGCGGTGGCGTGGTACGGCATCCAGACCTACCTCGCGTCCGCGGCGCTGAACGTGGTGCTGCTCAAGCTCTTCCCGGCGCTGATGCCGTACGCGGACGTGCAGCAGCACGGGTTCCTCGGGTTGCCGCTGCTCGGCTGGGGCTCGTTCGCGCTGCTGTGGTTCGTGCAGGCGGCGGTGTTCTGGACCGGCATGGAGACGATCCGCCGGTTCATCGACTTCTGCGGCCCCGCCGTGTACGTGGTGATGTTCCTGCTCACCGGCTACCTGATCTACCGGGCCGGCTGGGGTGCGATCGACCTGAACCTGGGCGAGGTCCGCCACACCGGTCTGGCGTCGATCCCGGTGATGCTGGGCGCGATCGCACTGGTGGTGTCGTACTTCTCCGGCCCGATGCTGAACTTCGGCGACTTCTCCCGCTACGGCCGCTCGTTCGCCGCGGTCAAGCGCGGCAACCTGCTCGGCCTGCCGGTGAACTTCCTGGTGTTCTCGGTGCTGGTGGTCGTGACCACGTCGCTGACCCTGCCGGTGTTCGGCGAGCTCATCACCGACCCGGTCGAGACGGTCGCCCGCGTCGACAGCACGACGGCGATCGTGCTGGGCGCGTTGACGTTCAGCGTCGCGACGATCGGCATCAACATCGTCGCGAACTTCATCTCGCCCGCGTTCGACTTCTCCAACGTCAGCCCGCAGCGCATCAGCTGGCGCGCGGGCGGCATGATCGCCGCCGTCGGCTCGGTGCTCATCACGCCGTGGAACCTCTACAACAGCCCGGAGGTCATCCACTACACGCTGGAGGTGCTCGGCGCGTTCATCGGTCCGCTGTTCGGCGTGCTGATCGCGGACTACTACCTGGTGCGCAAGCAGAAGGTGGTGGTGGACGACCTGTTCACGCTGTCGCCGGACGGGCGTTACCACTACCGCAACGGCTACAACCCGAAGGCGATCGCCGCCACGGCGGTCGGTGCCGTCATCGCGGTGCTCCCGGTCCTGGTGTCCGCGCTCGCCCCCGCCGCGCAGTACAGCTGGTTCGTCGGCATGGCCGTCGGCCTCGTGGTGCACACGCTGCTGTCCCGGCGGGGTCGATGATCGTCAAGGTGGTGAACCCCAACACCAGCGCGGAGATGACCGCGCTGGTGGAGCGGTCGGCGAAGGCCGTCGCCGCGCCGGGCACGACCGTGGTGGCGGTCAGGCCGGCGATGGGGCCCGCGTCGATCGAGAGCCACTACGACGAGGCGCTGAGCGTGCCGGGGTTGCTGGCCGAGGTCGCCGCCGGTGAACAGTCCGGTGTGGACGGTTACGTCGTGGCGTGCTTCGGCGACCCCGGGCTCGACGCCGCGCGGGAACTGGCTCGCGGACCCGTCGTCGGCATCGCCGAGGCCGCCATGCGCACGGCTGCCTATCTGGGGCGGGGCTTCACGGTGGTGACGACGTTGTCCCGCACCCGCGGCCGGGCGTGGGACCTCGCCGAGCGGTACGGGATGCGCGGGCTGTGCCGGGGTGTGCACGCCTGCGACATCCCGGTGCTGGAGCTGGACCGCGCCGCGCTGGACGTGGTCACGGCGGCCTGCGCCCGCGCCGTCGAGGCTGACGGCGCGGACGCGGTGGTGCTGGGCTGTGCGGGCATGACGGACTGGGCGGCGCCGATCGCGGAGGCGATCGGCGTGCCCGTGGTCGACGGCGTCCAGGCGGGCGTCCTCGCGGTGCAGGCGCTGGTGGAGATGGGGCTGCGCACCGGCAAGCGGGACGAGTTCGCCGTCCCGCCGCCGAAGCGGTACACGGGGCTGTTGCGCGACTTCGGGTCGTGATCAGCCGGTGGGGCCGGTCCAGTCGGCGGCGACGTGCCCGATGCGCACGCGCTGCGGGTGGTCGCCGACCGGCACGGAGACGGTCTTCTGGCCGGTGCCGAAGTCGATCGCGGTGATCTGGTCGGCGCCGCTCTCGGAGATGACGCACTGGCGGCCGTCACCGCTGATGGTGGCCCAGTAGGGCTTGGAGGCCTTGACGAGCGGGCCCTGCTGCAGCGTGGCGCGGTCGACCACGGTGGCGTAGTCGTCCATGGTCCCGGCGACGCACAGCTTGCTGCCGTCCGGGTTCATGGACAGGCCGTGGTGGCGCGAGTCGTTGACGAACGTGGTGCGGTCGTCGCTCGTGTCCGGGTTCTTCGGCAGCGTCTTCACCTGCGTGATCTGGTCGGTGGCGACGTCGTACTCGAGGAAGCCGTTGAAGAACGACACCTGGAAGTACAGCTTCGAGAAGTCGGGGGAGAACACCGCGGGCCGCACGGCGTTGGACAGGTCGCCGCGGCCGAAGGCGTTCAGCCGGCTGCGCATGTCGATGGTCCTGACGACCTGGTAGGTGGCGGCGTCGACGATCGTGATGTGCCGGTCGCCCTTGAGCCAGTCCTGGTCGGGGGCGTCGAAGTTGTTGTTCACCTCGCCGATCGACATGTTCCAGATGTACCTGCCGCCGTTGGTGAAGATGTTCTCGTGCGGCTTGTCGCCGGTCTTGAACGAGCCGAGCTGCCGGCCGGTGTTGATGTCCAGCACGTGCACGGTGTTGGAGGTCGACGCCGAGACCGCGATCTTGCCGCCGTCCGGGGAGACGGCCATGTGGTCGGAGCGGAAGCCCGACACCGGGAACCGCCACTTGATCTGCCCGGTGGCGAGGTCGAGGGAGACGACGTCGGCGAAGCTGGGCCGGGAGACGACCACGGCCGAGCCGTCGGGGGTGGTGTACATGTCGTCGACGAACTGGTCGTGCCCCTCGCCGGGGCCGGACCGGATGCCGAGGAAGAACGCCAGCTTGACGGGGTTGAGGTAGATCTCGGTCAGCCGCTGGTTCTTGTCGGGGATGACGTTGAGGCGGCCGATCTTCGCGAAGTCGCCGGTCGACTTGACGACGTCGGCGGTGCCGTCCCAGTTGTTGCCGACGAACATCACCTCGCGCAGCTGGGTCGCGGCGTCGGCGGAGGCGGTGACGCAGGCGGCGAGGACGGTCGCGGCCGCCGCAGCGGCCGTCAGGCGCCGGGTGAGAGCGCTCCCGGCGGGAGCTTTCCGGGCAGGGTCGGACATGGCTTTCATCGGTGCTTCTCCGGGGTGAGGTAGGCGCCCTGCGACAGGCGCGGACGTGGGAGCACGCCACGTCCGGGCGACGTTCGCAGGGTCTCCGCACGGGCACGTCCCAAAGAAGGAGCGATGGACTTGGCCGGGTCCGGCTCCTACCTACTGGATAGTAGGCTCGCGTGACGCCCGCCACAAGATCGAGGGTTTCGCAATGGGCCGGACATGGTCACGTAGTCCGCGGTTCACCTGAGCGGGGCCAGATGTCGGGCGCGTATCTTTGTGCGTCATGCCGGACGATCTTCCTGCCCGCCCGTTGCCCGACGACGGGTTCGTCCTGACCAGGACCAAGGTCGCGACGGTGCTCGCCGCCGGGGTCGTCGCCGGAGCCGCCGTGTCCTTCGCCGGATACCTGGAGTTCGGGCCGCTCGTCGGGTGGGACGTGGCGACGCTGGTCTACCTGACGTGGGTGTGGTTGCTGATCTGGCCGATGAACGCCGAGGAGACCGCCCAGCACGCCGTCCGCAACGACCCGACGCGCACCGGCGGCGAACTGGTGCTGCTGTGCGCGGCGATCGCCAGCCTGGTGTCCGTGGGGTTCGTGCTCGCCCGTGCCGCGCACACCACCGGCACGTCGGAACTGCTGCGGGTCGGGCTGGGGGTGCTGTCGGTGGTGCTGTCGTGGACGATGGTGCACACGATCTTCGCCTTGCGCTACGCCCGGCTGTACTACGTCGACGACGACGGTGGCATCGACTTCAACCAGAAGCAGCCGCCCGACTACGGCGACTTCGCCTACGTCGCCTTCAGCATCGGCATGACGTTCCAGGTGTCCGACACGTCGTTGTCCGCCAGGGACATCCGCCGCACGGTGTTGCGCCACTCGTTGTTGTCGTACCTGTTCGGCACCGGCGTGCTCGCCACGACGATCAACCTCGTCGCGAGCATCAGCAGCGCCTGACCGTCGGCAATTTAAACGATTCACAAGCCGTGTCCGGTTTCAGACACGTGCCTTGACATGCTCTCACGCACCGAACAGGCTGGCTCTCGCGGCCGCGATTGAAACGTTTCATCCAGCGATGAAGGTGGAGGCGACGTGCGCAGACGGGAGTTCCTGAGGACCTCGGCGGTCGGGTTGTCCACGACCGCGCTGCCGGTCGGGGTGGCACGGGCCGAACCGGGCAGGGCGGGTGGGATGCGGGTCGAGCGCACCGCGGTCGAGTACGCGGAAACGTTGCTGGGCACCGATGTCGCGGTGCCGCGGCTGAGCTGGGTGCTCGCGGCGAGCGGCACCGGCGCCCGGCAGAGCGCCTACGAGGTCGAGGTCGGCACCGCTCCCGGCCGTGCCGACGTGTGGCGCTCCGGCCGGGTCACCTCCGACCGCACCACCGGGATTGTGTTCGGCGGCAAGGAGTTGCGGCCGCGCACGCGGTACCACTGGCGGGTGCGGGTGTGGGACGGCGCGAACCGGGTGTCGGCGTGGAGCGCGAACAGCTGGTGGGAGACGGCGTTGCTCGGCACGGCGTGGCAGGCGCGGTGGATCGGTGCCCCGGACACCTCGATCGGCTTCACCGGCGCCTCGTGGATCTGGTCGGCCACCACGCCACCGGAGAGCCGGTGGTTCCGGGCGGCCCTCGACCTGCCGGCGGACGCGGTGAGGGCACGGCTCGTCGCGACTGCGGACGACGACTTCACGTTGTACGTCAACGGTTCCGAGGTTCTCCACGTGCCGGAGGAGACGGACGTCTGGAAGGTCGGTCAACGTGCCGACGTGACGCGGTTGGCGGGCAGGCGGATCGTGCTGGCCGCGCGGGCGACGAACCGCTCACCCGGTCCGGCCGGACTCCTGCTGCGGTTGCTCGTCGACCTGCCCGACGGGCAGCGCGAGCTGGTCACCGGTCCCGGCTGGAAGGTCGCCGACACCGAGCAACCCGGCTGGCAGACCCCGGGTTTCGACGACTCGGCGTGGCTCCCGGCGACCGTGTACGACCCGTACGGGCAGGGGCCGTGGGGCGCGAACGTCACCGTGAAGGAACAACCGGCACCGTTGCTGCGCAAGGAGTTCACCGTCGGCAAGCCGGTGCGGCGGGCCCGGCTGTACATCAGCGGGCTGGCCTACCACGAGACCGAGATCAACGGCCGCCGCGTCGGCGACCGGGTGCTCGATCCGGGTTTCACCGACTACGACAACACCGTCCTGTACGCGACGCACGACGTCACCGAGCTGGTTCGCGGCGGCCGCAACGCGATCGGGGTGACGCTGGGCCGCGGCTTCTACGGCATGAAGACGCCGAACGTGTGGCGGTGGGAGCAACCGCCGTGGCACGACGAGCCGAAACTGCTGGCACAGCTGGAGATCGACCACCCGGACGGCACCCGTACGACGATCGCGTCCGACGGATCGTGGCGCCTGACCGACGGCCCCACGATCTCGAACTCCCTCTACACCGGCGAGACCTGCGACGCCCGGCTCGCTCCCCGTGACTGGACCAAACCCGGCTTCGACGACTCGAAGTGGCAGTCCTCGCCGGTCAGGCCCGCGCCGAAGGGCGCGCTGAAAGCCCAGGAGCACGAACCGATCCGCGTGGTCGAGACGGTCACCCCGGTGGTCAGCTCACCGAAACCGGGCGTGTTCGTGGCGGACATGGGCCGCACGATGTCGGGCTGGACGCAGCTCACCGTGACCGCGCCGGCGGGCACGGTCGTCCGGCTCAAGCACGGCGAGACGCTGAACGCCGACGGCACGGTGCACGTGGAGAACGGCCACGTGACCGGCAACCGGATCCAGCTCGACGAGTACGTCTGCGCCGGTCAACAGGAAACCTGGGAGCCGAAGTTCTCCTACAAGGGCTTCCGGTACGTCGAGGTGACCGGGCTGCCGGCGGCACCGAAGCTGCTCGGCCGGGTCGTGCACACGGATGTGCGGCGCGCCAGCACGTTCCGGTGCTCCGAGCCGTTGTTCGAGCAGTACGACGCGGCGATGCGCCGGACCGTCACGAACAACCTGCACGGCATCCCGACCGACACCCCGACGTACGAGAAGAACGGCTGGACGGGCGACGCACAGGTCGGCACGCCGTCGATGCTCGCCGAGTTCGGCATGGCGAAGTTCTTCACCAAGTGGCTCGGCGACCTCGCCGACAGCCAGGACCCGGCAGGGCAGCTGCCGGTGATCGTGCCCAGCGGCGGCTGGGGCTACCGGGAGCTCGCCCCGGCACCGGAGTGGACGACGGTGTACCCGTTCGTGCTGCGCGAGATGTACCGGACCTACGGCGACGACCGGTTGCCCGCCCAGCACTGGCCGGTCCTCACCCGGTACCTGGACTGGGAGATCGGCAGGCTGCGCGACGGCCTCGCGGTCACCGCACTCGGCGACTACCTGGCACCCGGCACCGGCGGCCTGCCGCCGGAGGACACCCGGCTCACCGCGACGGCGTACCTGTACCGGGCGCTGCTGCACACCGCGGAGCTCGGTGACGCGATCGGCACCCCGGTACCGCGCTACCGCGAGGTCGCCGCGAACCTGTTGTCCGCGTTCAACCGCACGTTCCTCGACGGCGACCACTACCGCACGGCCAGGGACCCGGACTACCGGCAGACGTCCAACGCGGTCCCGCTGGCGTTCGGCATGGTGCCCGCCGGGTCGGTGCAGGCGGTCGCGGACCGGCTCGCGGCCGAGGTGAAGGCCAACGGCAACCACGTGAACGTCGGCTGCCTCGGCGCGAGCGTGCTGCTGAAGGTGTTGAGCGACAACGGGCACGCGGACGTCGCGCACGCCATGGCGGTCGAACGGTCGTACCCCAGCTGGGGCTACTGGTTCGCGAACGGCGCCGACACCATGTGGGAGATGTGGGACGCCGGCACCCGGTCCCGCAACCACTACTTCAAGGGCACGGTCGCGCAGTGGCTGTACGAGCACGTCGCCGGACTGCGCCCCGGTGACGAGGGCTACCGGACGTTCCAGGTCCGGCCGAACGCCACCACCGGCGTGTCCTGGGCACAGCTGGAGTTCGACAGCGTGCGCGGGCGGATCGGCGTGGCCTGGACCGAAGTGGACGGTGTGCTGCGGCTGACCGTCGAGGTGCCGGTGGGCTCCACCGCCGAGGTGCACGTGCCGCAAGCGCGTGGTGTCGCGGTGGTGCACGTGCCCCACGGGAGGTGGAGGTTCACCGGGGGAAGCAGTGCCGCCGTACCGGTTTCCTGAGAACGGCGAGATCGAAACTCGAAATCCGTGATCGTCACCTATCGGGTGATCTTGCCCGCGTCCGGGCGTGCGGATCCGGCGGGCGGTTCCTACGGTCCTGCCTGCGGTCGTCAGGCCGCAGGCAGAACCAGGGCCGGCCGTGCGCTCACCTGTCCAGCGGGCGGCCCTGAACCAGGTCACGGACCAAGACCCCGCCGGACAGGCGCCGTTCACCGGTGAGAGCGAGGCGGGGTGCGAAAAGGACCATGCGTCATCTCCGTGGCAACACCACCGCTCGTGCCGTGCTCGTCGCCTTCTCCGCGACGGCCTTCATCGCGGCGGGCGGCGCGATCGCCGCTGCCGCGCCGTCGGTCGACTGGGACCGGGTCGCGCGGTGCGAGAGCGGCAACAACTGGTCGGCCAACACCGGCAACGGCTACTACGGCGGACTCCAGTTCACCCAGTCGACCTGGCAGGCGAACGGTGGCACCGGCAGCGCGCACCGGGCCTCGCGCGAGGAGCAGATCCGGGTTGCCGAGAACGTCCTGCGCAGCCAGGGCATCGGAGCCTGGGGTGCGTGCGGGCGGAGGGCCACCGGTGGCGCGGGAGAACCTGTCCGCCCGGTGCGGAGCACCCCCGTCACCCGGCGTGCCGTGCCCGACGTCCCGGTGGCTGCGGCGTCCACGAGCAACCCGGCCGGCGACTACACGATCAAGCCGGGGGACACGCTCAGCGGCATCGCCGAGGAGCTGCACGTCGAAGGGGGATGGCGGGCGCTGGTCGAGAAGAACGCCCAGTACCTGACCAACCCCGACCTCATCAGGACCGGCGACCGGATCGTGACGAGGTGATCCGGGGGAGGTAGCGCCGCAGCGGTTGCGAGTGGCGCACCAACCCCCTGAGGTCGGCGAGCGTGCCGTGGGCCGCGCCCACGGCACGTGCCTGCACCAGGACGTTGCCCAGCGCGGTGGCTTCGGCCGGTCCGGCCACCACGGGCAGCCCGCACGCGTCGGCGGTGAGCTGGCACAACAGCTCGTTGCGCGAGCCGCCGCCGACGATGTGCACGACGTCGACCTCCTTGCCGGACAACCGTTGCGCGTCACTGATCGCGTCACGGTGGGCCAGCGCAAGGCTGTCCATGACGGACCGCACGATCTCGGCGCGTGACATCTGCTTCCCGCACCACTGCGCGATCCGTGCGGGCATGTCGCCGGGCGGGAGGAACACCGGGTCGTTGGGGTCGAACACCGAGCCTGCCGCATCTCCGGCTGCCCGCAACAACGGTGCGAGGTCGGCGTTCCAGCAGCGCAGGCATTCCTGCAGCAGCCAGAGGCCCATGACGTTGCGCAGGTAGCGGATCGTGCCGTCGACGCCGCCTTCGTTGGTGAAGTTGGCGGCCTGGCTTTCCGCGGTGAGCACCGGTGATTCCAGCTCGACGCCCACCAGCGACCACGTGCCGCACGAGATGTAGGCGAACCGTTCGTTCTCGGCGGGCACGGCGACGACGGCGGACGCGGTGTCGTGCGAGCCGACCGCGGTCACCGGGACGCCGTTCCACGTTCCGGCGGGGTCGCCGGGGTACCGCAGCTCCGGCAGCAGGCCGGGAGGGAGGTCGCGGGTCAGCTCGGGCGACCACCGTCCTGTCCGCACGTCGATCAGCCCGGTCGTGGTGGCGTTGGTGTACTCGGCGCCGCGCTGCCCGGTCAGCCAGTACGAGAGCAGGTCGGGGATCAGCAGGAGCTGCGACGCCCGGGGCAGCAGTGGTTCCGCCATCAGCTGGAACATCGTGTTGAACGGCTGGAACTGCAGCCCGTTGATCGCGTACAGCCCGTCCGGTGGCGTGATGCCCTCGGTGCGGGAGTCGCGGTGGTGCACCGGGTTGCCGAGCAGCTCGCCGTCCGCGTCGAGCAGGCCGTAGTCGACCGCCCAGCTGTCGATGCCGACGCTGTCGACCTCGCCCGCCCGGTGCAGCCCCGTGAGCATCTCGCGGTGCAGGCCGGGCACGTCCCAGTGCAGCCGGTCGCCCAGGTGCACCGGTCCGTTGGGGAACCGGTGCACCTCCTCGATCCGCACGCCGTCCTCGGCGACGACACCGCGCACCACGCGGCCGCTGGACGCGCCGAGGTCGACCGCCGCGACCGCGGTCATCGCAGGAAAGCCGCTGCTACACCGGCGTCGACCGGCACGTGCAGGCCCGTGGTGAGCGACAGGTCGCCCGCGGTCAGCGCGACCACCGCCGCGGCCACGTGCTCGGGCAACACCTCGCGCCCCAGCAGGGTGCGCTGGGCGTAGAACTCGCCGAGCTTCTCCTCGGGCACGCCGTAGACGGCCGCGCGCTGGGCACCCCAGCCGCCCGCGAAGATGCCGGAACCGCGGACCACGCCGTCCGGGTTGACGCCGTTGACCCGGATGCCGTCCCCGCCCAGCTCCGCCGCCAGCAACCGGACCTGGTGCGCCTGATCCGCTTTGGCGGCACCGTAGGCGACGTTGTTGGGACCGGCGAAGACCGCGTTCTTGCTGGAGATGTAGATGATGTCGCCGCCCATCCCTTGGGCGCGCAGGACTTTCGCCGCCTGCTGCGACACCAGGAACGACCCCTTGGCCATCACGTCGTGCTGGAGGTCCCAGTCCGCCTCGGTCGTCTCCTCCAGCGGCTTGGAGATCGACAGGCCGGCGTTGTTGACCACCAGGTCCACGCCGCCGAACGCCAGCACCGCTTCCCGGAACGCCCGCGCGATGCCCGCGCTGTCGGTGACGTCGGCGGTCACCGCGACCGCCACGTCCGACGAGCCGATGCCTTCGGCGACCTCCCGCGCGGCGTCACCGTTGCGGTCGGCGACCACCACGCACGCGCCCTCGGCGGCCAGCCGTCGCGCGATCGCCCGGCCGATGCCCGAACCACCGCCGGTGACGAGCGCGACGCGGGTGGCGAGCGGCTTGGGCTTCGGCATGCGTTGCAGCTTGGCCTCTTCGAGCGCCCAGTACTCGATGCGGAACTTCTCGCGTTCCTCGATCGGCGCGTACCGGGAGACCGACTCGGCGCCGCGCATCACGTTGATGGCGTTGACGTAGAACTCGCCGGCCACCCGCGCGGTCTGCTTGTTCCTGCCGAAGCTGAACATGCCGACGCCCGGCACGAGCACGATCGCCGGGTCCGCGCCGCGCATCGGCGGGCTGTCCGGCTCGGCGTGCCGGTCGTAGTAGGCCTTGTAGTCCTCGCGATAAGCCTCGTGCAGCTGCTTCAGCCGCGTCACGACGTCGTCCAGCGGCGCGGTCGGCGGCAGGTCGACCACCAGCGGCCGGACCTTGGTGCGCAGGAAGTGGTCGGGGCACGAGGTGCCGAGCGCGGCCAGTTCGGGATGCCGTTCGCGGGCGAGGAAGTCCAGCACGACGTCGGTGTCGGTGAAGTGCCCGACCTGCGGCGAGTCCGTCGACGCGAACCCGCGGACCACCGGCGCCAGCTCAGCGGCCCTTCGCAGGCGCTCGTCGAGGGCGAGAGGTTCGTGGACGATCGGGCCGAACGGTTCGGGGCGGCCGTGTTCGTCGAGGTAGCGCTGAGCGGTGGTGATGATGTCGAGCGAGTTGGCCTCGCACTCCTCGCTCGTCGCACCCCACGCGGTGATGCCGTGCCCGCCCAGGATCACGCCGATGGCCTGCGGGTTCTCGCGCTTGACCGCCGCGATGTCCAGTCCCAGCCGGAAACCGGGCCGCCGCCACGGCACCCACACCACTCGGTCGCCGAAGCACGCCTTGACCAGCGCCTCGCCGTCGGCCGCCGTGGCGAACGCGATGCCCGCGTCCGGGTGCAGGTGGTCGACGTGGGCCGCGTCCACCAGGCCGTGCATGGCCGTGTCGATCGACGGCGCGGCGCCTCCCTTGCCGTGCAGGCAGAAGTCGAACGCGGCGACCATCTCGTCCTCCCGTTCGACACAGGGGTAGACGGACGTCAACGCGCGCAACCGGTCCAGCCGCAGCACGGCGAGCCCGGACTCGGTGAGCGTCCCGAGGTCGCCACCGGATCCCTTGACCCACAGCAGTTCCACCGGCTGCCCGGTCACCGGGTCGGTCTCCGAGCCCTTGGCCGAGGTGTTGCCGCCCGCGTAGTTGGTGTTGCGCGGATCGGCACCGAGCCGGTTGCTCCGCCCCAGCAGCGCTTCGACCTGGTTCATCACGCACCCCACCCGGCGGCCTCGCCGCCGACTCGTTCACGGACGATCTGCTCGGCGTACCCGGACCGCCGGTACGCGGCCATCGGGTCGGGGTCGAGACCCATCTCCTCGCGGAGCTCCCGCAGCAACGGGCGGACGTCGGTGTTGTAGGCGTCCATCAGCGCGGCGTTCGCGCCGAGCACGTCACCGGCCTGTTGCGCTTGAGCGAGTGCCTCGTGGTCGACCAGCAGGGCCTTCGCCGTGGCCTCCTGGACGTTGAGCACCGAGCGGATGATCGCCGGGATCTTCGGCTCCAGGTTGTGGCACTGGTCGAGCATGAACGCGATGCCCGCGGCCGGCTTCAGCGCGTCGGCCAGCACGATCTCGTGCATGATCCGGAACAGCTGGAACGGGTCGGCCGCGCCCACCATCAGGTCGTCGTCGGCGTAGAAGCGCGAGTTGAAGTCGAACGCGCCGAGCTTGCCCGCCCGCAACAGGAACGACACGATGAACTCGATGTTCGTGCCCGGCGCGTGGTGCCCGGTGTCGATCACGACCCGCGCCTTGTCACCCAGCTGCAGGCAGTGCGCGTACGCCGTGCCCCAGTCCGGCACGTCGGTCGTGTAGAACGCGGGCTCGAAGAGCTTGTACTCCAGCAACATCCGCTGATCGGCGCCGAGCCGCTCGTACGTCTCCCGAAGAGCCTCGGCGAGCCGGTCCTGGCGCGCGCGGATGTTGTCCTGGCCGGGGTAGTTGAGGCCGTCGGCGAACCACAGCTTGAGATCGCGCGAGCCCGTGGCGTCCATGATGTCGACGCACTCCAGCAGGTGCCCGATCGCCTTGCGCCGCACCGCCGGATCGGGGTGGCAGACGCTGCCGAGCTTGTAGTCGTCGTCCTGGAAGACGTTGGAGTTGATGGCCCCCAACGCGATGCCGCGATCCCGGGCGTAGGACGCGAGCTTGCCGTAGTCGTCGACCTTGTCCCACGGGATGTGCAACGCGACCGTCGGCGCGACGCCGGTGAGCCGGTGCACCACCGCCGCGTCGTCGATCTTCTCGTACGGCGTGCGCGGAACCCCCTGCTGCGCGAACACCTTGAACCGGGTGCCGGAGTTGCCGTACGCCCACGACGGCGTCTCGATCCGCTGCTCCCGCAACGCGTCCTTCACGCTCATCAGTTTCTCCATGAGCTCAGTCCCAAAAATCAGGCAAGGTGGAAGACCTCGTCGAGCGGCCGCATCCGTTCGTCGGCGTTGCCGTCACCGACGAAGAACTCCGCCATCTCGGCCTGCCAGCGGGCGTTCACCTCGGTGCGGGCCATCTCGGCGAGCGCCGCGTCGAAGTCGTCGCATTCGAGGTAGCCGATCAGCAGGCCGTCCCCGGCGAGGAAGAGGGAGTAGTTGCGCCATCCCGCCTCGCTGAGGGCGGCCCGCATCTCGGGCCACACTTCACGGTGCCGCGCCTTGTACTCGTCGATCCGGTCGGCGCGGACCCGCAGGGTGAAGCAGACCCGCATGTCAGAAGTCGAACTTGTCGATGTTGCCGGAGTCGAACACCTGCGGCGGGCCGAGCACGACCTCGCCCTTGGCGCCGATCGTGTAGTCGCCGAGGTCACCGGCCTTGAACTTCTCGCCCTCGGCACCGGTGATCTGCCCGGACGCCAGCGCCGCCGCGGCGTACGCGGCGAGGTAGCCGAGCTTGCTCGGGTCCCACAGCGCGAACGACTTCACGGTGCCGTCCTGGACGAACTTGCGCATCTGGTTCGGCGTGCCGAGACCGGTGAGTTGCACCTTGCCCTTGTACTCGCTGGAGCTGAGGTAGCGGGCGGCGGCCGCGACACCGACGGTGGTCGGCGAGATGATGCCCTTGAGGTTCGGGTGCGCCTGCAGCAGACCCTGGGTCTTCTGGAACGACGTCTGGTCGTCGTCGTTGCCGTACGCGGTCTCCACGAGCTTGAGGCCTGAGTACTCGGGCTTCGCGAGCTCGGTCTTCATGACCTCGATCCACGCGTTCTGGTTGGTGGCGTTCGGGGTCGCGGACAGGATCGCGATCTCACCGCTGCCGCCGACCGCGTCGGAGATCAGCTTCACCTGGCCGGCGGCGATGTCGTTCGAGCGGGCCTGGTTGATGAACACGTCCCTGGCGTCCGGTGCGGCGTCGGAGTCGAAGGTCACGACCTTCACCCCCTGCGAGCGCGCGGACTTGAGCGCGGGCGCGACGGCGTTGGCGTCGTTCGCGGAGATCACCAGCGCGTTCTGCTTCTGCTGCGCGGCGGTGTTGATGTAGGTGACCTGCGAGCTGGCCGCGGCGTCGGACGGGCCGGTGGCCTTGACCTCGGCCTTGAGCGCCGTGCCCGCCTGCTCGGCGCCCTTCTGCGCCACGGTGAAGTACGGGTTGTTGACCTGCTTGGGCAGGAACGTGATCTTCAGGCCCTCCTTGAGCGGCGCGTTCGGGTCGGCCTTGGCGGCGTTGGTGGCGCCACCGGTCTGCTGGCTCGAACTGTCCTTCGTGGTGCCGCCACAGGCGGTGAGCGCGACGGCCCCGGACACCACCAGGGCGAGCACGAGACGTGTGTTCATGTCGTTGCCTTTCGGAGCGATCGGGTGATCGAGGGGGCGAGCACGCTCACCAGCAGCAGGAGCCCGGTGACGATGGTGAGGACCTCGGTGGAGGTGTCCCGCAGGATCAGCAGGTTGCGCAGACCGCCCAGCAGCAGCACGCCCGCGAGCACGCCGAAGAGCGATCCCCTGCCGCCGAAGATGGACACGCCGCCGAGCAGCACGGCGGCGACCACGGCCAGCTCCAGCCCGACGCCGTTGTCCGCGCGGGCGCTGGAGAAGCGGAACGTGTAGACGATGCCGGCGACCGCGGCCACCGCCCCGGCGAGCACGAAGAGGACCAGCTTGATCCGCTTGACCCGGATGCCGGAGAACCGCGCGCCCTCCTCGTTGGCGCCGATCGCGTAGACGGACCGGCCGAACGAGCTGGCGTGCAGCGCGATCCCGAACAGGACCGCCAGGACCGCGGCGAGCGCGATGGGGTACGGGACGTTCGTGCCGGGCACCGGTGTCGTGCCGAACGACGTGTAGCTCGCCGGGAAGTCCGCGACCGCCGTGTCGCCCAGCACCACCAGCGCGAGGCCGCGGTAGAGCGCGAGCGTGCCGATGGTGACCGCGAGGCTGGGCAGGCCGAGCCGGGTGACGAGCAGCCCGTTGACCGCGCCGCAGACCGCGCCGATGGCGATCACCACGGGCAGGATCGTCTCGAGCGGCCAGCCCTCGTTCCACAGCCAGCCGACCAGCGCGCTGGACAGCCCGAGCACCGACGCGACGGACAGGTCGATCTCGCCCGCGACGATCACCAGCGTGAGCGGGAGGGCGATCAGCGCGATCTCACCGATGTCGAGGCCGAGGTAGAAGAGGTTGCCGCCGTCGAGGAACGAGCCGTTCGTGCTGATCTGGCCGGTCAGCGCCACGACGATCAGCAGGAGCACCAGCGCGGTCTCCCACCGCAGAAGGCTACGCATGGCTGGTTCCCTAAGGTTGAGGTTGTTCGGGGTGAGTGCTCCGGATGCCCAGTGCGATGGGGTGTGGCTGATGGCTTGTTGCCGTGAGGTGGCTCGGAAGGA